>NZ_JAYFUI010000181.1:0-6282 GCF_034961125.1 Pseudomonas machongensis
TGGGGCTGATGGTGCATCGCTGGCGCTCGCGCAGGGTGCTGCGCGAGTTGAGCGATCACCAGTTGCTGGATATCGGCATCAGCCGCCAGCAGGCTCGGGAGGAAGGGTGCAAGCCATTCTGGCGAGCGTGATCAGAGCAGCTCCTTGAGCCGGTACCAGAGCATCCCCAGCGCCAGCAGCGGCGAGCGCAGGTGCTTGCCGCCAGGGAAGGTCGCGTGCGCTACCTTGGCGAACAGGTCGAAGCGCCCCGTCTGCTGGCCGCTGATGGCCTCGCCCAGCAGGCGTCCGGCCAGGTGCGTGGCGTTCAGGCCGTGGCCGGAGTAGGCCTGGGCGTAATAGACGTTGGCATGGCTGGCCAGGCGCCCGACCTGCGGCAGGCGATTGGCACCGATGCCGATCATGCCGCCCCACTGGTAGTCGATGCGCACGCCGGCCAGCTGCGGGAACACCTTGAGCATCTTCGGGCCCATGTAGGCGCCGATGTCCTTCGGGTCGCGCCCGGAGTAGTGGCAGGCGCCGCCGAACAGCAGGCGGTGGTCGGCGGACAGGCGGAAGTAATCCAGCGCCACGCGCTGGTCGCACACGGCCATGTTCTGTGGCAGCAACTGGCGGGCACGTGCTTCGCCCAGGGGTTCGGTGGCGATGATGTAGCTGCCGGCGGGCAGCACCTTTCCGCCCAGTTCGCGGTTGAGGTCGTTGTGGTAGGCGTTGGTGCACAGCACCAGCGTACTGGCGCGCACGCGGCCCCGCGCCGTGTGCACCTGGACTTGCGGGCCGTAGTCGATGCGGGTTACTGCCGAACCCTCGTGCAGCTTCACGCCCAGGCGCTCGGCGGCGGCCGCTTCGCCCAGGGCCAGGTTGAGTGGATGCAGGTGGCCCGAGCCCATGTCGACCAGGCCGCCGACGAAGCTGTCGGATCCGACCACGCTGCGGATCTCGGACGCGGGCACCACGCGGACCTCGTGGCGGTAGCCCAGGCTGCGCAGCTCTTCGGCATTTTCAGCGAAGCCGTCCAGCTCGGCGGGCTTGTACGCCAGGTCGCAGTAACCCCAGGTCAGGTCGCAGGCGATGGCGTGGCGCTCGATACGCTGACGTGCGATCTCCACGGCCTCCAGGCCCATCAACTTGAGGCTGCGCACGCCATCCTCGCCGAGCACCGGCAGGAACTGCTCGACATCGTGGCCAACGCCACGGATCAACTGCCCGCCATTGCGACCGCTGGCGCCCCAGCCGATCTTGCGGGCTTCGAGCAGGATCACCGAGAAGCCGCGCTCGGCCAGCTCGATGGCGGTATTCAGGCCCGAGTAACCGCCGCCGACGATGCACACATCGGCGCTGTGCTCGCCTTCGAGGCTGGGGTAGTCCGGTTGCGGCGCGCTGCTGGCGGCATAGTAGGAGGCGGCGTGCTGCGCGCTGTGGATCATCTGGGAAGGCCCTGGAGTCGGTGCGAAGGGGGCGAGGATAAGCTGGGGTTTCGCGGTTGGGCAACCGGGCGAGGGCTTGCTCGGCGAATGGGCCTATAATCCTCACAAACCTCGACGACACACCGCCCATGCCCTGCAACCACAAGATCCAGTTCCTGCGCGAACTCATCCCGTCCTTCGAATGCGAGCCGGGCTGCCACGACTGCTGTGGCCCGGTCACCACGTCCAGTGAAGAGATGGCTCGCCTGCCGCGCAAGACCCAGGCCGAACAGGATGCTGCGCTGGAGCGCCTGGACTGTGTGCACCTCGGCCCGCAAGGCTGCACCGTCTATGAAGAGCGCCCGCTGATCTGCCGCCTGTTCGGTACCACGCCGCGCATGGCCTGCCCCCGTGGTCGTGGTCCGCAGCAGCCGATCGAACCCGAGGCCGAGCGGCTGATCCATGGTTATATCGCCAGCACCCGCCAGGTGCTGGTCTGACGGTTCAGTCCGGAATTGGCAGGCAGAGGCTCTCCTTGACCTCTTCCATCACGATGTAGCTTTTCGATTCGCGCACATGCGGCAGCTTGAGCAGGATGTCGCCCAACAGCTTGCGGTACGAGGCCATCTCGGAAATGCGCGCCTTCACCAGGTAGTCGAAGTCTCCCGACACCAGGTGGCACTCCAGCACATGCGGCAGCTTGAGTACGGCGCGGCGGAACTCTTCGAAGGTGTCGCCGGACTTGTAGTCCAGGCTGATCTCGACGAACACCAGCAGGCTGCCCTTGAGGTGCTGCGGATTGAGGCGGGCGTTGTAGCCCATGATGATGCCCTCACGTTCCAGGCGACGGACACGCTCGGTGCAGGGGGTGGTGGACAACCCGACTTTCTCGCCCAGCTCGGTGAAGGAGATACGCCCGTCATTCTGCAGGATGCGCAGGATGTTGCGGTCGATCTTGTCCAGTTCACGTTTGCTCTGGTGTTGGGTTCTCATAGGGGATGCCCCTCCGTGAAAGGCGTTTTTGCCGAGAATTCTCGCCAAATATAGGTTTTTATATAGTGAAAAGCACTGGGCTGAGATTCTTATACTGCGCGCATCCATGCCATTTCAACAAAAGACTGCGGTGTACCGCGTGCGAGGGATAAACGATGCGAGTTCTGGTACTTGGTAGCGGTGTGATCGGAACCGCCAGTGCCTACTACCTGGCCCGGCAAGGTTTCGAAGTGACGGTGGTCGATCGCCAGCCGGCGGTGGCCATGGAAACCAGCTTCGCCAACGCTGGCCAGATCTCGCCCGGCTATGCCTCGCCCTGGGCCGCGCCAGGCGTGCCGCTCAAGGCCATCAAGTGGCTGCTCGAGCGCCACGCACCGCTTGCCATCAAGCTGACCGGTGACGTCGACCAGTACCTGTGGATGGCGCAGATGCTGCGTAACTGCACCGCCAATCGCTATGCGGTGAACAAGGAGCGCATGGTGCGCCTGTCCGAGTACAGCCGCGACTGCCTCGACGAGCTGCGCGCCGAAACCGGCATCGCCTACGAGAGCCGCACCCTGGGCACCACCCAACTGTTCCGCACCCAGGCCCAGGTCGATGCCGCAGCCAAGGATATTGCCGTGCTCGAGCAGTCTGGCGTGCCTTACGAATTGCTCGACCGCGACGGCATCGCCCGCGTGGAGCCTGCGCTGGCGGGCGTGAAGGACATCCTTGCTGGCGCCCTGCGCCTGCCCAACGACCAGACCGGCGACTGCCAGCTGTTCACCACCAAGCTGGCCGACATGGCCATCAAGCTGGGCGTCGAGTTCCGCTTCGGCCAGAACATCCAGCGCCTGGACCATGCCGGTGACCGTATCAATGGCGTGTGGATCGACGGCAAGCTGGAAACCGCCGATCGCTACGTGCTGGCCCTGGGCAGCTATTCGCCGCAACTGCTCAAGCCGCTGGGGATCAAGGCACCGGTGTATCCGCTCAAGGGCTACTCGCTCACCGTGCCCATCACCGATGCCGACATGGCCCCGACGTCGACCATTCTCGATGAAACCTACAAAGTCGCCATCACCCGTTTCGACAACCGTATCCGTGTCGGTGGCATGGCTGAAATCGCCGGTTTTGACCTGTCGCTGAACCCGCGTCGACGCGAAACGCTGGAGATGATCGTCAACGACCTTTATCCTCGCGGCGGCGACCTGAGCCAGGCCAGTTTCTGGACCGGCCTGCGCCCGGCCACTCCGGATGGCACCCCGATCGTCGGTGGTACCGCGTTCCGCAACCTGTTCCTCAATACAGGTCACGGCACCCTGGGCTGGACCATGGCTTGCGGTTCCGGTCGCCTGCTGGCCGACCTGATCGCGCGCAAGAAGCCGCAGATCAGTGCCGAAGGGCTGGATATCTCGCGCTACGGCAACAGCCGGGAGAGTGCTGGCCACGGTAGCCCGGTATCGGCTCACCAGTAATTGCAGCGCTGGCCTCTTCGCGGGAAAGCCCGCTCCCACGGCAGGATGAGGACTTGTGGGAGCGGGCTTGCCCGCGAAAAGGCCAGCACCGTTCCTCCGTCATAAACAGATCCACCAGAAGGCTGCCCTCCATGCGCCCCGCCCGTGCCCTGATCGACCTCCAAGCCCTCCGTCACAACTACCGCCTGGCCCGTGAATTGTCCGGCGCCAAGGCCCTTGCCGTGGTCAAGGCCGATGCCTACGGCCACGGTGCGGTACGTTGCGCCCTGGCGCTGGAGACCGAGGCGGACGGTTTCGCCGTTGCCTGCATCGAAGAGGCCCTGGAGCTGCGTGCCGCAGGGATCAAGGCTCCGGTGCTGCTGCTCGAAGGCTTCTTCGAGGCCAGCGAGCTGGCGCTGATCGCCGAGCACGACCTGTGGTGCGTGGTGCACTCGCTGTGGCAGCTCGAAGCGATCGAGCAGACCGCCGTGCGCAAGCCGCTGAACATCTGGCTCAAGCTCGACAGCGGCATGCATCGCGTCGGCCTACACCCCAAGGACTACCACGAGGCCTACCAGCGGCTGCTGGCCAGCGGCAAGGTCGCGCGCATCGTGCTGATGACCCACTTCGCCCGTGCCGACGAGCTCGATGCCTCGACCACCGAGCAGCAGGTTGCCGTGTTCCAGGCCGCCCGCCAGGGGCTGGCCGCCGAGTGCAGCCTGCGCAACTCCCCCGGTGTGCTGGGCTGGCCGCAGGTGCCGAGTGATTGGGTGCGTCCGGGCATCATGCTGTACGGGGCCACGCCGTTCGAGGTCGAGCAGGCCGCAGCTGCACGCCTGCAACCGGTAATGACCCTGCAATCGCGGATCATCAGCGTGCGCGAACTGCCGACCGGTGAGCCGGTCGGCTACGGTGCCAAGTTCACCAGCCCGCGCCCGACTCGGGTTGGCGTGGTCGCGATGGGTTACGCCGATGGCTACCCACGCCACGCGCCCACCGGCACCCCGGTGGTGGTCGCCGGCAAGCGTACTCAACTGATTGGTCGGGTCTCGATGGACATGCTCTGCGTCGACCTCACCGAAGTGCCCGAAGCGGGTATCGGCAGCCCGGTCGAGCTGTGGGGCAAGCAGGTCCTGGCCAGTGACGTGGCGCAACAGGCGGGCACCATTCCCTACCAGATCTTCTGCAACCTGCGGCGCGTGCCATTGGATTATTACGGCGAATGAGGCGCTGAAGCAGACAGGCTGGGGTCTTGCGTGTTGTAAATACTGAACGGCATTGCCATGATATCGTTCACATTTGACCCCATCTCGACCGTTTCTGGAGGCGCAAGCTTTGGACGTCGGCGAACGACTGCAAGCCATCCGCAAGCTCAAGGGCCTGTCCCAGCGCGAACTCGCCAAACGGGCGGGCGTAACCAACAGCACCATCTCGATGATCGAGAAGAACAGCGTGAGCCCGTCGATCAGCTCCCTGCGCAAGGTGCTGAGCGGCATTCCCATGTCGATGGTCGAGTTCTTTTCCGTCGAGCTTGCGCCGGAAAGCCCCACCCAGATCGTCTACAAGGCCCACGAGCTGATCGACATTTCCGACGGCGCGGTGACCATGAAGCTGGTCGGCAAATCGCACCCCAACCGTGCCATCGCCTTTCTCAACGAGGTTTATCCGCCAGGGGCCGACACGGGTGAAGAGATGCTCACACACGATGGCGAAGAGACCGGAATCCTCCTCGAAGGCCGTCTTGAACTGGTGGTCGGCGCCGAAACCTTCATCCTCGAAGCGGGCGACAGTTACTACTTCGAGAGCACCCGTCCGCACCGTTTCCGCAACCCTTTCGACGAACCTGCCCGTCTGATCAGTGCTGCCACGCCTTCGAACTTTTGATCCAGCGCAGCGTATTGTTTCGCCAATACCCCTTTCCTGTGTGGGGTCGTTTCACGCCTTCCGGGTAGCCGCTATACTTTTCAACGCTCGCCAACCGTGGCGGCGGGCGTGATTAGCCACCATGAGGGTGTACGCGTGAACCAAATCAAGAAAATGCTGGCCATACCAGCAGCCGTATTCGCCCTCTGGGCACTCAATGCAAGCGCTGCGACCAACGACGACATCGCCAAGCGCCTGGAGCCGGTGGGGCAGGTGTGCGTCCAGGGCCAGGAGTGCAAGGGCATGGAAGTGGCCGTATCGGCCGGTGGCGGTGGCGCCAAGACACCCGACGAAATCATCGCCAAGCACTGCAATGCCTGCCATGGCACGGGCCTGCTGAATGCGCCGAAGATCGGCGACACGGCGGCCTGGAAAGAGCGCGCCGATCACCAGGGCGGCCTCGACGGGATTCTGGCCAAGGCCATCACCGGCATCAACGCCATGCCGCCCAAGGGCACCTGCGCCGACTGCTCGGATGAGGAGCTCAAGGGTGCGATCAAGAAGATGTCCGGGCTGTAGACCGGACT
>NZ_JAYFUI010000182.1:0-14492 GCF_034961125.1 Pseudomonas machongensis
GTCCTGCGCCGCGCCTACCGCGATCGCGGCTTGCTCGGCGACCCGGACTACGTCACCAACCCCATCAACCGCCTACTGGCGCGCCAGTACCTGAGCGGGCTTGCCGACAGCATCGACGTGCACGATGCCACGCCCAGCAGTGCCCTGCCCCCCGCACCCGCCTGGCGCGAGGGCGACCACACCACCCACTTCAGCGTGATCGACGCTGCGGGCAATGCCGTATCGGCCACACTGTCGGTCAACCTGCCCTTCGGCGCAGCCTTTACCGTACCCGGCAGCGGCGTGGTGTTGAACAACGAGATGGACGATTTCGCCGCCGACCCCACTGGCAGCAACAGCTACGGCCTGGCCGGCAGCCAGGCCAATGCGGTGGCCGCGGGCAAGCGTCCGCTGTCGAGCATGAGCCCGAGCTTCATCGAAAGCCCGTCACAGTTCGCCAGCTTCGGCACGCCCGGCGGTAGCCGGATCCCGAGCATGGTGCTGCTATCGATGCTCGGCTTTCTCGAAGGGCGGCCGGTGAGCGAATGGCCAGCGATCCCGCGCTATCACCATCAGTACCTGCCAGATGTGATCGAGCACGAGCCCAACACCTTCGACGATGAGCACAAGGCCGCGCTGCGTGCACGCGGGTATGCGCTCAAGGACGTGCAGCGCAGCTATGGGAACCAGCAAGTACTGTACTGGGACAAACGGGCCGGGACGCTCGAGGCAGCCAGCGATCCGCGCGGGGTCGGTGAGGCCGCAGTGCTGGAGTGACCAGCAAAGCTGGCGGCAAATGGGTGTTCACGAGTATCAGCGCTGACAGCGCGGGCAGAACACGCTTGCGCGCTGCCCCAGCTTCACGTCCCGCAGCTCGGTCCCGCACACCTTGCAGGCCTCGCCACCACGTCCATAGACGAACAACTCCTGCTGGAAGTACCCCGGCTGGCCGTCGCCGCCGATAAAATCGCGCAACGTGGTGCCGCCACGCTCGATGGCCGCCGCCAGCACGCGCTTGATCTCGATCGCCAGCTTCAGATAACGCGCCCGGCTGATCCCGCCCGCTTCGCGGCGTGGATCGATGCCCGCGGCGAACAGCGCCTCGGTGGCGTAGATGTTGCCCACCCCCACCACCACGGCGTTGTCCATGATGAACGGCTTGACCGCCATCGACCGCCCGCGTGACAGCTGGAACAACCGCTCACCGTCGAACAGGTCAGTCAACGGCTCCGGCCCCAGGCGCACCAGCAGCTCGTGACCAAGCGGATCCTGGCTCCAGAGCATGGCGCCGAACCGACGCGGGTCGGTGTAGCGCAGCATCAGCCCCGACTCCAGCTCGATGTCCACATGCTCATGCTTGGCCGCCGGCAGGCCGAGCTCGACCAGCCGCAGGTTGCCAGACATCCCCAAGTGGCTGATCAAGGTGCCAACCTCGGCGTTGATCAGCAGGTACTTGGCCCGCCGCTCGACGCTGACGATGCGCTGCCCCGACAGGCGCACATCCAGATCCTCGGGGATCGGCCAGCGCAGGCGCCGGTCACGCACCACCACGCGGCTGACCCGCTGGCCTTCCAGGTACGGCGCGATCCCGCGCCGCGTGGTCTCGACTTCTGGCAACTCAGGCATGGATCAGTGGCCACTCATTTCACGGATATTCTGCTTGAGGCTCTCGAAGTCGTACTCCGACAGCCCGATGTAGTCCAGCACCAGCGGCCCGACGACATTCCACTCGTGGTCGACGCTCTGGTTGCCCAGCACGCGGTACGACGCACAGATGTGTTCGGCCATTTTCAGCACCGCCAGCAGATTCTTGAGCTGGGTCTGGGTGTTGCGCGAAGACTCGTCGCGGAACACCGCCAGGGCGTTGTGGTGGTTGGCGATGGCCGCGCTGATGTGCTCCGGCAGGCGCCACGACTTGGCGGTGAAGTAGCCGACCACCGAATGGTTGGTGTTGAAGGCACGATTCTCGGTATCGACCACCCGTACCTCTTCGCCGGCCTTGGCGTAGGCGTCTTCCAGCACCTCCATGTACGTGGGGAAGCGCTTGAGCATCAGCGGCACGCCGCAATCATGGAACAGGCCAAGGGTGTAGGCCTCGTCCACCGCCTGGATGCCGGTGCGCTTGGCCAGGGTCAGGCAGGTCATCGCGACGTCCTGGGCAGTGTCCCAGAAGCGGTTGAGGGTAACGATGGTTTCGTCGCTCATCTCGCCCTTGATCGACTGGGCATTGATCAGGTTGATGATCGAGCGGCTGCCCAACAGGTTCACGGCGCGCTGGATCGAGCCGATCTTGTTGGCCAACCCGAAATGCGGTGAGTTCACCAGCTTGAGCAGCGCACCGGCCAGGCCAGGATCCTGCGCTATCAGCTTGGCGATCGTCTCCAGGTCCGGGTCGGGCATGTATTGCTCGAACTGCAGGTCCACCATGATCTGCGGCTGCGGCGGAATGGTGATGCCTTGCAAGGCTTGCTGGATCTGTTCGGCGGAAAGTTCCTGGGACATGGGTACACACTCGGAAATGACGAGAGATTCTAACCCTGTACTCCTGCAGGGCACCAACCACTGGATCGTTCCCTGGACGGTTAACTTTAGCCGCGAGGGGGCCGACACTTCATCCACCCCACCAGCGAACCCCGGGCCAACGCGGTATACTCCCGCTCTTTTTTCCGGAGCGACGTCATGTCCCTGCCCAGCCTTCGCCTCAAAGCCAATGCCGACCGCCGCCTGCGCGCCGGCCACCTGTGGGTCTACAGCAACGAGGTCGACGTTGCCGCCACTCCGCTGCAAGGTCTGAAGGCCGGTCAACAGGCGATCCTCGAGGCCGCCAACGGCAAGCCACTGGGCGTGGTGGCGGTGAGCCCGAACAACCTGATCTGCGCGCGCCTGCTGTCGCGCGACGCCAAGCTGCCGCTGGACAAGTCGCTGCTGGTGCACCGCCTGAACGTCGCCCTGTCGCTGCGCGAACGCCTGTTCGACAAGCCCTGCTACCGCCTGGTCTACGGCGACTCCGACCTGCTGCCGGGCCTGGTGGTCGACCGCTTCTTCGACATTCTCGTGGTGCAACTGGCCTCGGCCACCATGGAAGCGCACAAGGATGATGTGATCGCAGCCCTGGTGCAGGTACTCAAGCCCAGCGGCATCCTGTTCAAGAATGACTCCGCTGCGCGCGATGCCGAAGGCCTGGAGCGCTATGTCGAGACCGTCTACGGCGAAGTACCCGACTGGGTCGCGCTGGAAGAGAACGGCGTGAAGTTCGAAGCGCCAGTGCGCGAAGGCCAGAAGACCGGCTGGTTCTACGACCACCGCATGAACCGTGCGCGCCTGGCGCCCTACGTCAAGGGCAAGCGGGTGCTCGACCTGTTCAGCTACATCGGTGGCTGGGGCGTGCAGGCCGGGGCCTTCGGCGCCAGCGAAGTGTTCTGCGTCGATGCCTCGGGCTTCGCTCTGGATGGCGTCGAGCGCAATGCCGCGCTCAACGGCATCGCCGAGAAGCTGACCTGCATCGAGGGCGACGTGTTCGAGGCACTGCGCGAGCTCAAGGCCGCCGAAGAGCGCTTCGACGTGATCATTGCCGACCCACCCGCCTTCATCAAGCGCAAGAAAGACCTGAAGAACGGCGAGGCTGCCTACCGTCGTCTCAACGAACAGGCCATGCGCATGCTCAACAAGGACGGCATCCTGGTCAGCGCTTCGTGCTCCATGCACCTGCCTGAAGACGACCTGAACAACATCCTGCTGACCAGCGCCCGCCACCTGGACCGCAACCTGCAACTGCTCGAGCGCGGCGGCCAGGGGCCGGATCACCCGGTGCACCCGGCGATCGCCGAGACCCGCTACATCAAGAGCATCACCTGCCGGTTGCTGCCCAACAGCTGACCCACCCAACCGGGGCTGCTCTACAGCCCCAAGTCATACGGCTTGCGATGATTGCTGACACTTGTACCGGCAATCAGCAAGCCCCCGTGAAGTCGGCAATGCTGCTGCCCTCGTAGCGTCTCCTCAGATATCCAGCACCATCGACGCGATGCCAAAGTAGATCAACACCCCCACGGCATCGGCAATCGAGGTCACCAGCGGCCCGCTGGCCGTCGCCGGGTCAAGCTTCAGGCGACTGAGCATGAATGGCAGGCTCATGCCGATGAGGCTGCCGATCAGCACGATCACCAACATGCTGCTGGCCACGATCAGTGCGATTTGCGGGCCGCCGCGCAATACCCCCAACGAAGCGACAGCCACTGCCATGGTCCCGCCCAGGGCAAGCGCAACACCGCATTCGCGCGTGAGCATGCGCAACCAGTCACGCAGCACCACTTCGCCCGTGGCCAGGCCGCGCACCATCAGGGTTGCCGACTGGGCGCCGGCATTGCCGCCGCTGTCTACCAGCAACGGCAGGAAGAACACCAGGGCGATATGGGCGGCAATGGTGTCCTCGAACGCGGCGATTCCCGCACCTGAAAACAGGTTGCCGAATACCAGCAGCACCAGCCACAGCACGCGTTTGCGGTACATCAGGCTGACGGTTGCATCCTTGAGATTGCCGATGTGATTGGTGATCGATGCGCCCTTGTGAAAGTCTTCGGTAGCCTCCTCCACCATCACATCCAGCGCTTCGTCGCAGGTGACGATCCCCACCAGCCGCCCCAGCTCGTCGAGCACCGGTACCGCCAGCAGGTCGTGATCGCCAATCAGCCGGGCAACCTCTTCCTGACGGGTCGCCGTGGTCACGCAGATCACCTGGCGCACCATGATGGCCTCGATCGGCTGGTCGGGCGGCGCCAGGATCAGTTCACGCAGCGATAGCGTGCCGAGCAGGTTGCGCTGGGCATCGAGGACATAGGATTGATAGATGGTTTCGGCGTCAGCGGCTTCGCGCCGCAGCATGTCGAGGGCCGGGCGCGCGCTCAGGCCACTGTCCAGGCTGGAGTACTCGCTGATCATCAGCGCGCCGGCGCTGCCGTCTTCGTACAGTGCGTGCTGCAGGAGTCGATCGCGTCGGGCCTGGGCCGCCTGGCGCAGGTCGAGGGATTCGGCGAGGGTGTCGGTCGGTTGTTGCATGGGAGGTTCTCCAGGCGCCGAAGCAGGCGCCCGCAGACCTCAGCCACGCGGGCTCAAGCCTCCGGATGCCCTGGCGACGGTGCGCTCAGTGCCAGATTGCAGGTTCGCGATGAACTGAAACTGGGAAGGTCCATTGAGGGGCTTGGCTCGTGAAGCCGCACATGCGGCGCGGGGATCATAGGTGCAGCGAGATCAGGAAAATACCGCCAGGAGGGCATTTGGGAGATGTCCTACATCACCCTGCCCAAATGACGAAAAGCACCGTCCAGACACATCGTCATTCCCTCGTCGCGCCAGCGGTGTAGAATCGGCCTATTCATCGCCAGACATCCCCAGGCGGGTTTATGAGCTCTGGCCAAGCACGCGGCGATCCCGCGCTGTCTTCGGCCCCATCCGTGCCAGCGGCAACCGGCCCTCGGCGCAAAGGACAAGAGAAGCTCACTCCCCTTTCCAGAGACCTGATTAAGCCGCCAGGAGTGCTTCATGCCTGATTATCGTTCCAAGACTTCCACCCAGGGCCGCAACATGGCGGGTGCCCGCGCACTGTGGCGCGCCACCGGGATGAAGGACGAAGACTTCAAGAAACCGATCATCGCCATCGCCAACTCGTTCACCCAGTTCGTTCCGGGCCACGTGCACCTGAAGGACCTGGGCCAGCTGGTCGCCCGCGAGATCGAGCGCGCCGGTGGCGTGGCCAAGGAATTCAACACCATCGCCGTCGACGACGGCATCGCCATGGGCCACGACGGCATGCTGTACTCGCTGCCGAGCCGCGAGATCATCGCCGACGCCGTCGAGTACATGGTCAACGCCCACTGCGCCGACGCCATCGTCTGCATCTCCAACTGCGACAAGATCACCCCCGGCATGCTCATGGCAGCCCTGCGCCTGAACATTCCAGTGATCTTCGTCTCCGGCGGCCCGATGGAAGCCGGCAAGACCAAGCTGGCCAGCCACGGCCTGGACCTGGTCGACGCCATGGTCATCGCCGCCGACTCGACCGCCAGTGACGAAAAGGTCGCCGAGTACGAACGCAGCGCCTGCCCGACCTGCGGTTCGTGCTCCGGCATGTTCACCGCCAACTCGATGAACTGCCTGACCGAAGCCCTGGGTCTCGCCCTGCCGGGCAACGGCTCCACCCTGGCCACCCACGCCGACCGCGAGCAGCTGTTCCTTACCGCCGGACGCACCATCGTCGAGCTGTGCAAGCGCTACTACGGCGAGAACGACGAGTCGGTACTGCCGCGCAACATCGCCAACTTCAAGGCGTTCGAGAACGCCATGATGCTCGACATCGCCATGGGCGGTTCGACCAACACCATCCTGCACCTGCTGGCTGCCGCCCAGGAGGCGGAGGTCGACTTCGACCTGCGCGACATCGATCGCCTGTCGCGCAAGGTGCCGCAGCTGTGCAAGGTGGCGCCGAACATCCAGAAGTACCACATGGAGGACGTCCACCGCGCCGGCGGCATCTTCAGCATCCTCGGCTCGCTGGCCCGTGGCGGCCTGTTGCACACCGACCTGCCGACCGTGCACAGCCGCAGCATGGAAGAAGCCATCGCCAAGTGGGACATCACCCAGACCGATGACGAAGCCGTGCACACCTTCTTCAAGGCTGGCCCGGCCGGTATCCCGACCCAGACCGCGTTCAGCCAGTCGACCCGTTGGGAAACCCTCGACGACGACCGCGAGAACGGCTGCATCCGCAGCTTCGAACACGCCTACTCGCAGGAAGGCGGCTTGGCCGTGCTGTACGGCAACATCGCCCTGGACGGTTGCGTGGTCAAGACCGCAGGCGTCGACGAGTCGATCCACGTGTTCGAAGGCACCGCGAAGATCTTCGAAAGCCAGGACAGCGCCGTGCGCGGCATCCTCGCCGACGAGGTGAAGGCCGGCGACATCGTGATCATCCGCTACGAAGGCCCGAAAGGCGGCCCAGGCATGCAAGAAATGCTCTATCCGACCTCATACCTGAAGTCCAAGGGCCTGGGCAAGGCCTGCGCCCTGCTCACCGACGGCCGCTTCTCCGGCGGCACTTCGGGCCTGTCGATCGGCCACGCTTCGCCGGAAGCGGCCTCGGGCGGTGCTATCGGCCTGGTCAAGGACGGTGACAAAGTGCTGATCGACATTCCGAACCGCTCGATCAACCTGCTGGTCAGCGACGAAGAGTTGGCTGCACGACGTGTCGAGCAGGACAAGAAGGGCTGGAAACCTGCCGAAGTGCGCCCTCGCAAGGTGACCACTGCACTGAAGGCCTACGCCCTGCTGGCGACCAGCGCCGACAAGGGTGCTGTGCGGAACAAGGCGATGCTCGACGGGCTGTGAGGCTTTCAGGGCATGAATGAAAAACCGGCGCCTTGAGCGCCGGTTTTTTTATGCCTGTGGAAAAGTATTGGCCTCTTCGCGGGCAAGTCGGAGCGCCGAACCGCCGCTCCCACAGATACAGCGCGGCCTTGAAGACTATGAGACTGTGGGAGCGGGCTTGCCCGCGAAGAGGCCGGCATAGGCGCTACAACGCTTACTGAATCTGCTCCGGCGTCACGATCACCCAGTTCTTGTCCGCCGTCACCGGCAGCCCTTCCTTCGCCTGCGCCGCCGCATGCTTGGCAATCATCCCGTTCAACTGGTCCATGTACTTGGCCTTGCGATTGATCCACAGATGGATACCGCCCTTGCCCACGTCGACCCCATGGAACTGCATGTAGCCGTCGCTGGTTGGCGTATCGCCGCCGACCAGCACCGGCCGTTTCCACTCATCGATGTAAGTCAGGATGGCCGCCTGCTTGCCAGCCATCCAGGTGGCCGGGGTCCACAGATAAGGCGTCAACTCCAGGCCCTCGTTGGCCTTGGCATCGTAGTGGCCTTCGCTGATCTGCTTGCGCGCCGTGGTCAGCTTGCCGCTGGCGCGGTCCTTGAGCAGCAGGCTGACGCCGATCACATTCTGCGGCTTGACGTTGTAGCCGTACTTGGGATCGGACGCGACCATGCGCACCAGTTCCTCGGACGCGGCCGAGATCACATAGACCTCGATGCCGTTCTCCATCAGCTTGTTGTACAGCTCGGCCTGGCCGGTGAAGACCTTCGGCGGCTGCACCTCGATGGTCTTGACCTGATCGCCTTCGAAGTAGGTGCTGGGGACAGGCTTGTTCAAGGCCATCAGCTCATCGACCTGAACCTTCAGCTCCTTGAGCGTGAAGCCCGAGAACACCTGTGCCACCCAGGGGTAGCAGACCATGTCATCGATTTCGCACAGGCGATAGTAGTAGCTGAACAGGCTCTCCTTGTGCTCGGCGGTATCCTTGAACGGGATCAGCTTCAAAGAAGGGTCGAGCTTGTCACGATTCAGCAGGCCTTTGTTCTCCATGAACGGCAGCAGCGCTTCCTCGAGGTCGTAGCGATAGCTGGTGTTGTCCATGTCGAAGACCGCGTAGTTACCCTTGTGGGCATTGGCAGCGATCATCGTGTCGAGCTGTTTGGCGGCCTCGGCGGGCCAGTGCTTGAGTTCGGTTGCCGCCCAGGTGCTGACGCTGAGCAGCAGGGCGAGACCGCCCGCGAGAAGTTTCGGAGCAGACATCATGTGCGTTCTCCAGAGACATGGCTGCTGAAGCCTAGACCGCCTGCATGACAGGCAGACGTCTGGCACCGACCTCGAGAGAGCCCGAAACGGCATGTTCATTGCCAACTGCGACAGCGCGTTATTCCATTAGCGACTATCTAAATTACCTTTAGATATAAATTCGTTTCTTTTCAGACTGTTAGCATTTCCGTTCGCAATCGCTCACAGAGGCGATCCCTATTTTTGCTTCACGGAGCTTCAATGAACCTGCCGCTTTCCCTCAACCTGCTGGCGTTCCTGGCCCTGCTGCTGGGCCTGGCGCAAACCCGCCGTACCGACTGGAGCCTGGCGAAAAAAGTGCTGCTTGGCCTGGTGCTGGGCGTTCTGTTCGGGCTGGTGCTGCACAGCCTGTACGGCGCTGGCCATCCGGTGCTCAAGGCAACCATCGCCTGGCTCGACCTGGTCGGCAACGGCTATGTCGGCTTGCTGCAGATGATCGTCATGCCGCTGATCTTCGCCTCGATCCTCAGCGCTGTGGCACGCCTGCACAATGCCTCGGCCCTTGGCCGGATCAGCGTGCTGAGCATCGGTACCCTGCTGCTGACCACAGCCATCGCCGCACTGATCGGCATCGTCCTGACCAACCTGTTCGGCCTCAGTGCCGAGGGCCTGGTCGCCGGCGTCCAGGAAACAGCTCGCCTGCAAGCCATCAACAGCGACTACGCAGGCAAGGTCGCCGACCTCAACATCCCGCAACTGCTGCTGTCGTTCATTCCCAGCAACCCGGTGGGCGACCTGGCCCGGGCCAAGCCGACCTCGATCATCAGCGTGGTGATCTTCGCCGTGTTTCTGGGCCTTGCCGCTCTGCAACTGATCAATGACGACAAGGACAAGGGCGAGCGCGCCCTGTCGGCCATCGACGTGCTGCAGGCCTGGGTCATGCGCCTGGTGCGCCTGGTGATGAAGCTCACGCCTTATGGCGTCCTGGCGCTGATGACCAAGGTGGTGGCCAGCTCGAACCTCGATGACATCCTCAAGCTGGGCAGCTTCGTCGTGGTGTCGTACATCGGCCTGGGGCTGATGTTCGTGGTACACGGGGTGATCCTGGCGATCACTGGCGTCAGCCCGCTGCGCTTCTTCCGCAAAGTCTGGCCGGTGCTGACCTTTGCCTTCACCAGCCGCTCCAGCGCCGCCAGCATCCCGCTGAACATCGAGGCGCAGACTCGCCGCCTGGGCGTACCGCAGTCGATCGCCAGCTTCAGCGCATCGTTCGGCGCAACCATCGGCCAGAACGGCTGCGCCGGCCTGTATCCGGCAATGCTGGCGGTCATGGTGGCGCCGGCCGTGGGCATCGACACCTTCGATCCGCTGTGGATCGCAACCCTGGTGGCCATCGTCACCCTGAGCTCGGCGGGGGTTGCCGGGGTCGGTGGCGGCGCGACCTTCGCCGCGCTGATCGTGCTGCCGGCCATGGGCCTGCCGGTCGAGCTGGTGGCGCTGCTGATCTCGGTCGAGCCGCTGATCGACATGGGCCGTACTGCATTGAACGTGAACGGCTCGATGACTGCCGGCGTGGTGACCAGCCAACTGCTCAAGCAGACCGACCAGCAAGTGCTGGCCGGAGACGAGCATGCCGAGCTGAGTCACTCCTGAGCAACACTTGCCCTGTGGGAGCGGACGAAGCCGCTTCCACAGGAGAGCCTTAACGCTTGTCCCACACCTCGAAGTGGTAGACCGGCTTGCCTTCCTCGACCTGCCGCTCGGTCGATGCCAGCGTCCACTGCGCCGCGTCGAACGCCGGGAACCAGGCATCCCCTTCAGGCGCAAGCTCCACACGGGTCAGGTACATGCGGCTCACCAGCCCCTTCTCCAGTGCCTGCCCGTAGAGCTGCGCGCCGCCGATCAGCATCAGCTCACCAACCCCCTGCTCGCGCGCCCACTGCTCGGCACGCACCACCGCTGCCTCCAGCGAGTCGAACACTTCGGCGCCCGCCAGCGTCAACCCAGGCTGGCGGCTGACGACGATGTTCAAGCGCCCCGGCAGTGGTCGCCCGAGCGAATCCCAGGTCTTGCGCCCCATGATGATCGGCTTGCCCAGGGTGGTGGCCTTGAAGTACTTGAAGTCCCCCGGCAGGTGCCAGGGCATGGAGTTGTCGATGCCGATCACGCGGTTCTCGGCGAGTGCCGCGATCAGGCTGAGGGGAAGTGATGTGTTCATGACGGCGAGGATAGCACTCGGCACGTGGGTTATGCTTGGGCCTCGACCCGTGCAATGGAAGACCTTGTGACTGCACCGACCGAACTGGACAAACGCTGGCTCACCGAAGCGGTGCGGCTGCGTGAAGAACACGCCGGCCCCCTGGAAGACCAGGAAGCCAACCGTCGCGCGCGCCAGCAGGGCGGCGACCTGGCGGCACGCATCGAGCACCGCGCGCTGTGGCTGGCCGAGCGCGACGGCATGACCCAGGCCCTGCGCCACTGGAAGCAGGGTGCACGCCTGGCCCTGCTGGCCCTGATGATCGTCGCCGTGCTCAGCGGCGCCGGCCTCGGCCTTGCGGCGCTGGGTGACGGCCAACGCCCGGTGAATGTGTTCTGGGCGCTGGGCAGCCTGCTGGGCCTGAACCTGGTGTTGCTGGTCGGCTGGGCCTTGGGCTTCTTCTTCGCAGGTGAGCAAGGCGCAACCCTGGGCCGCCTCTGGCTGTGGCTCAGCGAACGCTTCGCCCGAGATGCCAAGGCCGTGCACCTGGCCCCCGCCCTGCTGGTGCTGCTGCAGCGCAAGCGCCTCAATCGCTGGCTGCTCGGCCTGCTGGTGCATGGCCTGTGGCTGCTGGCGATGAGCGCGGCGCTGGGCATGCTGTTGGCGCTGCTAGCGACCCGGCGCTACGGCTTCGTCTGGGAGACCACCCTGCTCGCGGCCGAACCCTTCATCGCCCTGACCAACGCCCTCGGCGCCCTGCCCTCGCTGCTGGGCTTCAGCATTCCCGACGAGAGCATGATCCGCGCCAGCGGCGCGACCCTGCCGAGCCTGGACATCGCCCGCCAGGCCTGGGCCAGTTGGCTGCTCGGCGTGGTGCTGGTGTACGGCCTGCTGCCCCGCCTGTTGCTGGCGACCCTGTGCCTGTGGCGCTGGCGCCAGGGCCGCAGGCAACTGGCCCTGGATCTCAGCCTGCCAGGCCATGCACAACTGCGTGACGCGCTGATGCCGCGCAGCGAGCGTATCGGTGTACAGGACGCCGCCCCCGAGCACCTGCCACAGTTCGAGGCCGGCCAACTGGAAACCGGCAGCAGCGGCGCCCTGCTGGTAGGCCTGGAGCTGGATGACCAGCGCGCCTGGCCGCCCACGCTGCCAAGCACGGTGACCAACGCCGGTGTGCTCGACAGCCGCGAATCACGCAACAAACTGCTCGAACAGCTCAGCCGTTTCCCACCGGCGCGCCTGGCCATCGCCTGCGACCCGCGCCGCTCGCCTGACCGTGGCAGCCTGGCGTTGCTCGCCGAGCTCGCGCGCAACGCAGGCGCCACGCGCATCTGGTTGCTCCAGGCCCTGCCTGGCCAGGCTCTGGACGCCGCTCGCCTGGGCGACTGGCACGAAGCCCTCGACCGCCTTGGCCTGCACCACGCCGACACCTCGCCCCTGACCTGGCTGGAGCATGGCCATGACTGATCCGCTCAAGCTGGCCGTGGTCGGCCACACCAATGTCGGCAAGACCTCGCTGCTACGCACCCTCACCCGCGATGTCGGCTTTGGTGAGGTTTCCCATCGCCCCAGCACCACCCGCCATGTCGAAGGCGCGCGGCTGTCGGTGGACGGCGAGCCCTTGCTCGAGCTCTACGACACCCCCGGCCTGGAAGACGCCATTGCCCTGCTCGACTATCTGGAGCGCCTGGAACGCCCCGGTGAACGCCTTGACGGCCCGGCCCGCCTGGAGCGCTTTCTCCAGGGTAGCGAGGCGCGCCAGCGCTTCGAGCAGGAAGCCAAGGTGCTGCGTCAGTTACAGGCGAGCAATGCCGGTCTCTATGTGATCGATGCACGCGAGCCGGTACTGGCCAAGTACCGCGACGAGCTGGAGGTACTCGCCGGCTGCGGCAAGCCGCTGCTGCCCGTGCTCAACTTCGTCGCCAGTAGCCAGCACCGCGAGCCAGAATGGCGCGAAGCCCTGGCCCGCCTGGGGCTGCACGCGCTGGTGCGGTTCGACAGCGTGGCCCCGCCCGAGGATGGCGAGCGACGCCTCTACGAGAGCCTCGCCCTGCTGCTGGAGACATCACGCCCCGCCTTGCAGCGCTTGATCGACGACCAGCAGGCCCAGCGCCTGGCCCGCCAGCACAGCGGCAAACGCCTGATCGCTGAGCTGCTGCTGGACTGCGCCGCCTGTCGGCGCAGCGTCGAGGCGGAGCCTGCCGCTGAAGCCAAGGCCATCGAGGCGCTGCGCCAAGATGTTCGACAACGTGAGCAGCGCTGTGTCGAGGCGCTGCTCAAGCTCTATGCCTTCCGTCGTGAAGACGCCAATGCCGGCGACCTGCCGTTGCTGGACGGTCGCTGGGGCGATGACCTGTTCAACCCCGAGACCCTGAAGCTGCTGGGTGTACGCCTGGGCAGCGGTGTCGCCGCCGGAGCGGCGGCCGGTGCTGGTGTCGATCTGCTGGTCGGCGGCCTGACCCTCGGCGCTGCCGCGCTAGCGGGCGCCATTGCCGGAGGCGCACTGCAAACCGCCCGCAATTATGGATCGCGGTTGCTGGGCAAGCTCAAGGGACAGCGTGAACTGACCGTGGATGACAGCGTGCTGCGTCTGCTGGCGCTGCGGCAACAGCAACTGATGCTGGCGCTGGACAGCCGTGGCCATGCTGCACAGGACAGGGTGCGGCTGGGCGAGCTGGATGAAAAGGCCTGGCGCGAGGGCAAATTGCCGGAGGCGTTGACCAAGGCGCGGGCGCATCCGCAGTGGTCGACGCTCAATCCGGGCGCACGGGTGAACCAGGCCGAGCGCCAGGAGCAGCTTGAGGCGTTGGTTTCACAGATCTGAGGCGCAACCGAGGGCTGTGCTGCAACCCTCAGATCAAGGCCAACGCCTTCCCTTTCAACACCGCCATATCCAGCACCGGCACCCCAACCTCCTTGGCCATCTCATCCCACTCACGCATGCGCAGGCTCACCGCAAACAGCGGATCACGCTCGAAGGCATCGGCCTCGGCATCGCTCATCACGCCCCCCTGGTAACCCAAGGTGCGCCGACTCGCCTCGCTCAGCCGTTCGTAGTATCCCGGCTTGCGCAAGGTCAGGTAGCGCTTGGCCTCGACGTGGAACTCCACCAATCGCGCCATGCGCTCACCGAAGCCACAACGGCGCAGGTACTCGGCGCCGATACGCTCATGGCTGACCACACCATAACCGCCCATGCTGGCGTCGCCGCCGCACAGGTGGCCGATATCGTGGAAGAACGCAGCGAGCACCACCTCGTCGTCGAAGCCCTCGGCCATGGCCAGTTGCGCAGCCTGGGACATGTGCTCGATCTGGGTGATGGCCTCGCCGATGTAGTCGTCAGCGCCGTGGCGCTCATACAAGGCGAAGGTGTTGTCGATGATCTGGGCTGGAGTCGGCATGGCGGTAGGGTCCTGGCGTGGTGAGGATAGACCTGCTGAATGTCGTTCGACTTACTGCGCCGCCTTCTCCGACTTGCCGTCGTAGCGCTTGCGCCACTCGGCCAGGATCTGGTCGCGGTGCTTCGACGCCCAGGCAAAGTCGTTCTTGATCAGGCGTTGCTCGTAGTCGGCAGGCAGCTCTGTCTGCGGCTTGGCAATCCCAGGCGCGGCGAGTACGGCGAAGTTCTCCTTGTACAGCTCCATGGCCGCAGGGCTCGCCGAGAAATCGGCCAGGCGTCGCGCGGCATCGGCCTTAGGCGTGCCC
>NZ_JAYFUI010000183.1:0-19498 GCF_034961125.1 Pseudomonas machongensis
ACTCAGGACCTGGCCTTTGGCACCGCCCGCTGGCAGCCGCGCCTGGACCTGCTTGCCGCACAACTGCTGCAAAAGCCGTTCAAGGCCGCCGACGCCGATGTACAGGCGCTGCTGCTGGTCGGCCTGTACCAGCTGTTCTACACACGTATTCCGGCCCACGCCGCCATCGGCGAAACCGTCGGCTGCGCCGACAAGCTCAAGAAGCCTTGGGCCAAGGGCCTGCTCAACGCCGTGCTGCGCCGCGCCCAACGCGAGGGCGAGGAACTGCTCGCCGGCATGGAGCGCGACCCCGTGGTCCGCACCGCCCACCCGCGCTGGCTGCAGAAGTCGCTCAAGGCGTTCTGGCCGGAGCAATGGGAAGCCATCTGCGCCGCCAATAACGCCCACCCGCCGATGATCCTGCGGGTCAACCGCCGTCATCACAGCCGTGATGCGTATCTGGCGCTGCTGGCCGAGGCTGGCATCGGCGCCAGCGCCTGCCCGTTCAGCCGTGACGGCATCGTGCTGGCCGAGGCCTGCGACGTGCGCGGCCTGACGGGCTTCGCCGACGGTTGGGTCAGCGTGCAGGACGAAGCCGCACAGCTTTCAGCCGACCTGCTGGAACTGGCCCCCGGCCAACGCGTGCTCGATGCCTGCTGCGCCCCTGGCGGCAAGACCTGCCATCTGCTCGAAGCCGAGCCGGGCCTGGCGCAGATGGTCGCCATCGACCTGGAGGCCAAGCGCCTGGCGCGGGTGCGCGAAAACCTCGACCGGCTGAAGCTCGATGCCGAGCTGATCGCCTGTGATGCTCGCGATACCGCCAGTTGGTGGGACGGCAAGCCGTTTCAGCGCATCCTGCTCGACGCCCCATGCTCGGCGACCGGCGTGATCCGCCGCCACCCGGACATCAAGCTGACCCGTCAGGCCGAGGACATCCCGGCCCTGGCCGCACTGCAGGGTGAGCTGCTCGATGCGCTGTGGCCGACACTCGAAGTCGGCGGCATGCTGCTCTACGCCACCTGCTCGAGCCTGCCGACCGAGAACACCGAAGTGATCGACGCCTTCCTCACCCGCACCCCCGGTGCCCGTGAGCTCGACCTGGCAACCGAGGCCGGTCTGCGCCAGCCCCACGGCCGCCAGCTACTGGCCCAGGAAGGCGGCCACGACGGCTTCTACTATGCCAAGCTGATCAAGATCGCCGCCTCGCGCGGATAAGAACGAAAGGTAGGGAGTAGCGGATGAAGATCATCATCCTCGGCGCAGGCCAGGTAGGCGGTACGCTGGCAGAACACCTGGCGAGCGAAGCCAACGACATCACGGTGGTCGACACCGATGGCGAGCGCTTGCGTGACCTGGGCGACCGCCTCGACATCCGCACCGTGCAGGGCCGCGCCTCGCTGCCCACGGTACTGCGCCAGGCCGGCGCCGATGATGCCGACATGCTGGTGGCAGTGACCAACAGCGACGAGACCAACATGGTCGCCTGCCAGGTGGCCTATTCGCTGTTCCACACCCCGACCAAGATCGCCCGGGTGCGCGAGTCGTCCTACCTCAGCCGCGAGGAGCTGTTCGACAACGACCACATTCCGGTGGACGTGCTGATCAGCCCCGAGCAGGTGGTGACCAACTACATCAAGCGCCTGATCGAACACCCCGGCGCCCTGCAGGTGATCGACTTCGCCGAGGGCAAAGCCCAATTGGTGGCGGTCAAGACCTACTACGGCGGCCCGCTGGTGGGTCAGCAACTGCGCCAGATCCGCGCGCACATGCCCAATGTCGATACCCGCGTGGCCGCGATCTTCCGCCGCGACCGGCCGATCAAGCCCCATGGCGACACGGTGATCGAGGCTGACGACGAAGTGTTCTTCATCGCCGCGAAGAAAGACATCCGTGCTGTGATGGGCGAGCTGCGGCGTATCGACGAGACCAACAAGCGGGTGGTCATCGCCGGCGGCGGGCAGATCGGCGAGCGCCTGGCCGAAGCCATCGAAAGCCGCTACCAGGTGAAGATCATCGAGATGAGCCCGGCACGCTGCCGGCATCTTTCGGACAACCTCGAAAGCACCGTGGTCCTGCAGGGCAGCGCATCGGACAAAGACCTGATGCTCGAAGAAAACATCGCCGAAGCCGATATCTTCCTGGCCCTGACCAACGACGACGAGGCCAACATCATGTCGTCGCTGCTGGCCAAGCGCCTGGGCGCACGCAAGGTGATGACACTGATCAACAACCCGGCCTACGTCGACCTGGTGCAGGGCGGCGATATCGACATCGCCATCAGCCCGCAGTTGGCGACCATCGGCACGCTGCTGGCCCATGTACGCCGCGGCGATATCGTCAGCGTGCACTCGCTGCGGCGCGGTGCAGCGGAAGCCATCGAGGCTGTCGCCCATGGCGATTCGAAATCGAGCAAGGTGATCGGCAAGGCCATCGAAGACATCGCCTTGCCACCTGGCACCACCATCGGCGCGATCATACGCGACGAGGGGGTGCTGATCGCCCACGACGACACGGTGATCGAGGCGGGTGACCATGTGATCCTGTTCGTTGTGGATAAAAAGCACATTCGCGATGTGGAGAAGCTGTTCCACGTCGGCTTGAGTTTCTTCTAGGAGAAGAAGGCATGCGCGACTCGCTGGAAAAGATGCTGGCCAAGGGTGTGGATAACCCGCTGCTGAGGTTTGGCCTGGGCAAGGCCTGGCTGGATGAAGGCAAGGGCGCCGAAGCGGCGGTGCACCTGGCCAGTTGTGTGCAGCAGGATCCGAAATACTCGGCTGCGTGGAAGCTGCTGGGCAAGGCGTATCAGCTTGAAGGCGACATCGCTGCGGCGCGTAAGGCCTGGGAAGAGGGTATCGTCGCGGCGCAGACGCATGGCGACAAGCAGGCCGAGAAAGAGATGACCGTGTTCCTGAAGAAACTCAACAAGGCCTGACAGACGCCGCGGTCCTTGTAGGAGCGGCGGATCGCCGCTGCGACTTGTCCCGCGATCGGGCGCGAAGCGGCCGTAAAACCAGACGCCGAGATCTATCAGGAAAATCTCGGTTGCCGAGTTTGCGGCCGCTTCGCGCCCGATCGCGGGACAAGCCCGCTCCTACAGAGTGTGGATAACTCAGTACCAGCGCGGCTCGCCGGCCGGGCGCTTCTTGAAGCGCTTCATGCTCCACATGTACTGGCTCGGGTACTCGCGCACATAGCGCTCGACCACACGGCTCATGGCTGCTGCAGCCACAGCCACATCCGCGCTGTACATCTCTTCGGGCGCCGCCTCAAGGAACACCTTGAAGCCGGAGCCATCCGGTAAACGCAGGGCATGCAGGAACACACCCACCGCCTTGCCGCCAGCGAGCATGTTGGGCACGAACTTGCTGGTCAGCGCCTGGGTGCCGAGGAAGGGCACGAACACTCCCGCCGACTCGGCCGGCTCAGGGTCGGCAGGAATGCCCACCTGCCCGCCGCGACGCACTTCCTTGATCACGCTGAGAATGCCTTCCTTGGTCGAAGGCGCCACGCGGTTGCCCATCTGCACGCGCTGCTCGCGCAGCAGGTCATCCACCGCCTTCAGCTTGGGCGGACGGTAGAAGATGATCGGCTTGCACTGGTTGCAATAGAAGTGGTTGAGCACCTCCCAGTTGCCCAGGTGGCTGGTGATGCCGACCACCCCTTTGCCAGTGGCCAGGGCTTGCTCGAGCACTTCCAGGCCGTGCACTTCCTTGACCAGCTCCAGCGACTGCTGAGGCGGGCGGATCCAGGCCCAGGCGCTTTCGACGAAAGACTTGCCGATATCCTTCAACGCACGCCCCACCAACTGCTCACGCTCGGCAGGGTTCATCTCGGGGAAGCACTTGGCGAGGTTGATCCGCACCACGTTGCGCGACCCGTTGGGGATTTTCCACATCAGCCAGCCGATACCGGCACCGACGCGCTGCACCGCGCCCCAGGGCAGTTTGGCGAACAGGCGCAGCACCCCGACCATCAGAGCGCCCTTGAACTTTTCCACAGGCCAATTCCTTATTTCTGCAAGGCGCGCATTGTAACGCCTCAACGCACCAGCGCGGCGTAGCGATCGCAATCGGTGGTGTGGTCCATGACCATGCCGGTGGCCTGCATGAAGGCGTAGCAAATGGTCGGACCGACGAAGGTGAAGCCCTTTTTCTGCAGGGCCTTGCTCATCGCCTTGGCTTCGTCGGTGATCGCCGGGATATCGGCGCGCCCCTGGTAATGGTTGATCTTCGGCTCGCCGCCGACGAACGACCACAGCCACTCGCCGGGGTTTTCCAGCGCCAGCCAGGCGCGCGCGTTGCGGCGCACGGCATTGAGCTTGAGGCGGTTGCGGATGATGCCGGGATCGAGCATCAGCTCTTCTATGCGCTCGTCGCTCATCTCGGCCAGTTGCACCGGGTCGAAGCCTTGCAGCACCTGGCGATAGCGCTCGCGTTTCTTCAGCACGGTGATCCACGAAAGGCCCGCCTGGAACCCTTCGAGCAAAAGCATCTCGAAGAGCAACGCCGGGTCGCGCTGTGGGGTTCCCCATTCCTGGTCATGGTAGGCCTGATACAAGGGATCGTCGGTACACCAAAAGCAGCGTGGCATAAGGCTCCAATTACGTAGAGGGCGAGGCGAATCGGGTTATACTCCCGCTCTTTACATCCGCATCCCCAGATACAGGTGAATTTCGTGAGCCAGCCTACGCCAGCCGTGCGTACCTTCCAAGACCTGATCCTCGCCCTGCAGAACTACTGGGCCGAGCAAGGTTGTGTGGTACTTCAGCCCTACGATATGGAAGTAGGCGCCGGCACTTTCCACACCGCCACCTTCCTGCGCGCCGTCGGCCCGGAGACCTGGAACGCTGCCTACGTGCAGCCTAGCCGTCGCCCTGCCGACGGACGGTATGGCGAAAACCCCAACCGCCTGCAGCACTACTATCAGTTCCAGGTGGTACTCAAGCCGAACCCGGCCAACTTCCAGGAGCTGTACCTGGGTTCGCTGAAAGCCATCGGCCTGGACCCGCTGGTCCACGACATCCGCTTCGTCGAAGACAACTGGGAATCGCCGACCCTGGGTGCGTGGGGCCTGGGTTGGGAAATCTGGCTGAACGGGATGGAAGTGACCCAGTTCACCTACTTCCAGCAGGTTGGCGGTATCGAGTGCTACCCGGTCACCGGCGAGATCACCTATGGCCTGGAGCGTCTGGCCATGTATATCCAGGGTGTCGATTCGGTGTACGACCTGGTCTGGGCCGACGGCCCGTTCGGCAAGGTCACCTATGGCGATGTGTTCCACCAGAACGAAGTGGAGCAGTCGACCTACAACTTCGAGCACGCCAACGTCGAGAAACTGTTCGAGCTGTTCGACTTCTACGAAAGCGAAGCCAACCGCCTGATCAAGCTGGACCTGCCGCTGCCGACCTACGAAATGGTCCTGAAGGCTTCGCACACCTTCAACCTGCTCGACGCCCGCCGCGCCATCTCGGTGACCGAGCGCCAGCGCTACATCCTGCGCGTGCGCACCCTGGCCCGCGACGTGGCGCAAAGCTATCTGCAAGCCCGCGCACGCCTGGGCTTCCCGATGGCCACCCCCGAACTGCGTGA
The DNA here is from genome assembly GCF_034961125.1 of Pseudomonas machongensis. Classification (NCBI taxonomy): domain Bacteria; kingdom Pseudomonadati; phylum Pseudomonadota; class Gammaproteobacteria; order Pseudomonadales; family Pseudomonadaceae; genus Pseudomonas; species Pseudomonas machongensis. The sequence goes on from NZ_JAYFUI010000183.1 coordinate 5,568, forward strand.
TGAAGTACTGGCCAAGCTGGAGGCTGCACAATGAGTGCGCAAGATTTCCTGGTTGAACTGGGCACCGAAGAGCTGCCCCCCAAAGCCCTGGCCTCGCTGGGCGATGCATTCCTGGCCGGCATCGAGAAAGGCCTGCAGGCCGCTGGCCTGAACTACACCGGCAAGTCGGTCTATGCCGCACCGCGTCGCCTGGCCGTGCTGATCCGCCAACTGGACGTGCAGCAGCCTGATCGCAGCATCAACATCGACGGCCCGCCCCGCCAGGCCGCCTTCGACGCCGATGGCAACCCGACCCAGGCCGCACTGGGCTTCGCCAAGAAGTGTGGCGTGGAGCTGTCGGACATCGACCAGAGCGGCGCCAAGCTGCGTTTCTCCCAGCACATTCCGGGCAAGGCCACCATCAGCCTGCTGCCAACCATCGTCGAAGACTCGCTCAACGACCTGCCGATCCCCAAGCGCATGCGCTGGGCCGCCAGCCGTGAAGAGTTCGTGCGTCCCACCCAGTGGCTGGTGATGTTGCTGGGCGACCAGGTCGTCGACTGCACCATCCTCTCGCAGAAAGCCGGCCGCGAATCGCGCGGCCACCGCTTCCACCACCCGGAAAACGTGCTGATCACCGCCCCGGCCAACTACGTCGAAGACCTGCGCAAGGCCCATGTACTGGCCGACTTCGCCGAACGCCGCGAGCTGATCGCCAAGCGCACCGCAGAGCTGGCCCTGCAGCAGGAAGGCAGCGCCATCGTGCCGCCGGCGCTGCTGGACGAAGTGACCGCGCTGGTCGAGTGGCCGGTGCCGCTGGTGTGCTCGTTCGAGGAGCGCTTCCTGGAAGTGCCGCAGGAAGCCCTGATCACCACCATGCAGGACAACCAGAAGTACTTCTGCCTGCTCGACAGCGAAGGCAAGTTGCTGCCGCGCTTCATCACCGTGGCCAACGTCGAGAGCCGCGATCCGAAGCAGATCGTCGAGGGTAACGAGAAGGTCGTGCGTCCACGCCTGACCGACGCCGAGTTCTTCTTCAAGCAAGACAAGAAGCAGCCTCTGGAAACCTTCAACGAACGCCTGAAGAACGTGGTGTTCCAGGCCCAGCTGGGTACGGTGTTCGACAAGGCCGAGCGTGTCTCCAGGCTGGCCGCCTACATTGCCCCGTTCATCGGCGGCAGTGCAGCCAATGCCGGCCGCGCCGGCCTGCTGTCCAAATGCGACCTGGCCACCGAAATGGTCGGCGAATTCCCTGAAATGCAGGGCATCGCTGGCTACTACTACGCCGTCAACGATGGCGAGCCACAAGACGTCGCCCTGGCACTGAACGAGCAGTACATGCCGCGCGGTGCTGGCGCTGAGTTGCCGGAAACCCTCACCGGCGCCGCCGTGGCCATCGCCGACAAGCTCGACACCCTGGTCGGCATCTTCGGCATCGGCATGCTGCCGACCGGTAGCAAGGACCCGTACGCACTGCGCCGCGCCGCCCTCGGCGTGCTGCGCATCCTGATCGAGAAGCAGCTGGACCTGGACCTGACCGCTGCGGTCGAGTTCGCGGTCAAGCAGTACGGCGCCAAGGTCAAGGCTGCTGGCCTGGCTGACCAGGTGCTGGAGTTCATCTTCGATCGCCTGCGTGCACGCTATGAAGACGAAGGCGTCGATGTGGCCACCTATCTGTCGGTACGTGCCCTGAAGCCGGCTTCGGCCCTGGACTTCGATCAGCGCGTGCAGGCCGTGCAGGCCTTCCGCAAGCTGCCGGAAGCCGAGGCCCTGGCGGCGGTGAACAAGCGTGTTTCGAACCTGCTGAGCAAGGCCGAAGGCGCCATCGCCGACCAGGTCGAGCCGAAGTACTTCGACAATGCCAACGAGTTCTCCCTGTACTCGGCGATCCAGCAGGCCGACCAGGCCGTGCAGCCAATGGCTGCCGCACGCCAGTACAGCGAATCGCTGGCACGCCTGGCAGCCCTGCGCGATCCGGTCGACGCTTTCTTCGAGGCAGTCATGGTGAACGCCGAAGACGCCAAGGTACGCGCCAACCGTTATGCCCTGCTCAGCCGCCTGCGCGGTCTGTTCCTGGGCGTGGCCGACATCTCGCTGCTGGGGTAAGCCTTGAAACTGCTGATTCTCGATCGAGACGGAGTGATCAATCACGACTCCGACGCCTACATCAAGTCGCTGGAAGAGTGGATCCCCATTCCCGGCTCGATCGAGGCCATTGCGCAGTTGAGCAAGGCGGGCTGGACGGTGGCCGTGGCCACCAACCAGTCCGGCATTGCCCGCGGCTACTACCCGCTGTCCACGCTCGAAGCTATGCACGCGCGTTTGCGCGAGCTGGTCGCCGAGCAGGGTGGCGAGGTCGGGCATATCGTCTATTGCCCGCATGGGCCGGACGAAGGCTGCGAGTGCCGCAAGCCCAAGCCCGGCATGCTGCGGGCAATCGCCGAGTATTACCAAGTCGACCTGCGCGGTGTATGGTTCGTCGGCGACAGCACAGGTGACCTGGAGGCCGCCCTGGCCGTCGGAGCACAACCCGTGCTGGTGAAAACCGGCAAAGGGGAGAAGACCCTGAAAAAGGGCATTCCTGAAAAAACCTTGATTTTCGACGATCTGGCAGCCATCGCCAGAGAACTTATTTAAAGAGTGCGCCTGTTCGGCGCACTTCCTCAGGCGGGCGCGCCCCGCAACGGTACATGCCACTATGTCGATCCTGCAGGCGATCAGAATCTTTCTTTTTTACCTGCTGTTGGGCACCAGTTCGCTGCTGTGGTGCTCACTGAGCTTCTTTGTCGCGCCTTTCCTGCCATTTCCCAAGCGCTACAAATTCATCAACGTGTACTGGTGCCGCTGCGCGGTGTTCCTGAGCCGCACCATCCTGGGCATCGACTACAAGATCACCGGTGCCGAGAACGTACCCAAAGAGCCCTGCGTGATCCTGTCCAACCACCAGAGCACCTGGGAGACCTTCTTCCTCTCGGCGTACTTCTCGCCACTGAGCCAGGTGCTCAAGCGTGAGCTGTTGTACGTGCCGTTCTTCGGCTGGGCAATGGCGATGCTGCGGCCGATTGCCATCGACCGCAACAACCCCAAGGAAGCCCTCCGCCACGTGGCGAGCAAGGGCGACGAATTGCTCAAGCAGCGCGTCTGGGTGCTGATTTTCCCCGAGGGTACCCGCGTGCCCTATGGTCAGGTCGGCAAGTTCTCCCGCGGCGGTACCGCCCTGGCGGTGAACGCCGGCCTGCCGGTGCTGCCGATCGCCCACAACGCTGGCAAGTTCTGGCCAAAGGCTGGCTGGGGCAAGCGTTCGGGCACCATCGAGGTGGTGATTGGCGAGCCAATGTATGCCAACGGCACCGGGCCACGTGCCATCGCCGAACTCAACGATCGCGCTCAGGCGTGGAACGAAGCGACGCAGCGGACCATGGGGTCGTTGCCACCAGCAGAAGAAAACGTCACCGAGCCAATCGCCTGACGATCTGTGGATAACGTGTTAGCAATTTTTGGATTAATGCTTTCGGATCGTAGATAAGCTATTGAATTAGCTATTTATTTCTCTGTATGACGTTTTTTCGAAAATCGTGCATAAGTTTTTTCGAGGCATAAAAAAACCGGCTTTTACGCCGGTTTTTTCATGCCTGGGCAACGGAGGTGTCTGCGTCGCGGGTCAACCCGCTGCTACACCTTGTCGATGTCCACATCCTTGGTCTCTTTAAGGCAGAAGATCCCCACCACCAGGCTGATGCCGGTGATCAATACCGGGTACCACAACCCATAGAAGATATCCCCGGTGTACACCACCAGCGCGAACGATACCGTCGGCAGGAAGCCACCGAACCAACCGTTGCCGATGTGATAGGGCAGCGACATCGAGGTGTAGCGGATGCGTGTGGGGAACAGCTCGACCATTACCGCTGCCAGTGGCCCGTAGGTCATGGTTGCGATCAGGATCATCGCCACGATCAGCACCACCACCATCACCTGGTTCACATGGGCAGGGTCGGCCTTGGCTGGATAGCCCGCCTGCTCGATAGCCGTGCGCATCGCGACTTCATCGAAACCGTTGATGGTCTTGTCGCCAATGCTCACCGAAACATCGCTGCCCGTTGCAGCAACCGAGCTGTAGGGCAGGCCCTGCTTGACCAGGAACGTCTTGACCTTGTCGCAGGGGCTGTCGAAGCGTGCCTTGCCCACCGGATCGAACTGGAAGGTGCAGCCTTGCGGGTCGGCACTGACCACGATCGGCGACTGCCGGCTGGCGGCGTCGATCTGCGGATTGGCGTAGTGGCTGAGCGCCTTGAACATCGGGAAGTAGCACACGGTCGCCAGCAGCAGGCCGATCATCAGGATAGGTTTGCGTCCCACACGATCCGACAGCCAACCAAAGAACACGAAGAACGGCGCACCGATCACCACGCTGATGATCAGCAGGGTATTGGCTTGGGCCGGGTCCATCTTGAGCATCTGGGTCATGAAGAACAGCACGTAGAACTGCGCGGTGTAGAAGGTCACGGCCTGGCCGGCGTTGATGCTGAACAGGGCGGTGAGCACCACCTTGAGGTTGGGCCAGGAAGTGAACGACTCGCGGATCGGCGACTTGCTGATCTTGCCCTGGGCCTTCATTTTCACGAAGGCTGGCGACTCGTGCATGCTCATGCGAATCCAGGTGGAGATACCCAGCAGCACGATCGACAGCAGGAACGGCAGGCGCCAGCCCCAGGTCTCGAACTGGTCGCCACTGATGTAACGGCTGCCCAGCACAACAATCAGTGACAGCAGCAAGCCGAGGGTGGCAGTGGACTGAATGAAGCCGGTGTGGAACCCGCGCTTGCCGGGCGGGGCATGCTCGGCCACGTAGGTGGCAGCACCACCGTATTCGCCGCCCAGGGCCAGCCCCTGGAGCATGCGCAGGATCACCAGGATGATCGGTGCGGCGATGCCGATGCTGGCGTAGGTAGGCAACAGGCCGACCGCGAAGGTCGACAGGCCCATCAGCACGATGGTCACCAGGAAGGTGTACTTGCGCCCGATCATGTCGCCCAGGCGCCCGAATACCAAGGCACCGAAAGGCCGCACGAGGAAGCCTGCGGCAAAGGCCATCAAGGCAAAGATGAAAGCGGTGGTGTCGTTGACCCCGGCAAAGAACTGCTTGCTGATCACCGCCGCCAGCGCGCCATAGAGAAAGAAGTCATACCACTCGAACACCGTCCCGAGGGATGACGCGAAAATGATCTTGCGTTCCTCACGCCGGCTGCCGCTGGTGGCTGCCGCGCCCTGCTCTTGAATGTAGTCCGACATCGTTGCTGTCCTCGGCCCGCAGGCCACAGTGATTATTTTTCTTGTTCCACTGTCGGCAGCCATCGACCGCAAGCTGCCGGTGTTGCACCCACCCGGTCAGGGCGTCGGTATTGCGCTGGTGTCGCTGAGGTTGCTGCGGCTTGGGGCCCCCTTGAGAATCAGTTGTGCCGCCTTCTCGGCGATCATCAATGTAGGTGAACAGGTATTGCCGGAGACGATCTGCGGCATGATCGAAGCATCGGCGACGCGCAGGCCAGGTATGCCATGGACGCGCAGCTGGTTATCCACAACGTCCAGCGGCCCATTGCCCATGCGGCAGGTGCCGACCGGGTGGAAGATGGTGGTGCCGATCTTGCCGGCGGCCTCGTGCAGTTGTTGCTCGGTCTGCAACGAAGGGCCCGGCAGGTATTCCTTGGGATCGAACGCGGCCAGGGCAGGGGCCTGGACGATGCGTCGGGTGATGCGAATCGCATCGGCGGCGACCTGCAGGTCCTGTGGGTCGCTGAGGTAGTTGGGGTCGATCAGCGGCGCTGCATTCATGTCTGCCGAGCGGATGTCGATACGCCCGCGGCTGGCTGGGCGCAGGTTGCACACCGAAGCCGTGAAGGCAGGGAAGCGGTGCAACGGCTCGCCGAAACGCTCGAGCGACAACGGCTGCACGTGATACTGCAGGTTGGCGGTGGCCTGCTCCGGGCTCGAGCGCACGAATGCGCCCAGTTGGCTCGGCGCCATGGCCAGCGGCCCGCTGCGGTCGTAGAGATAGCGCAGACCCATGCCCAGCTTGCCCCACAGACTGTTGGCCATCTGGTTGAGCGTACGGGTGTTCTGGATCTGGTAAATCAAGCGCAATTGCAGGTGGTCCTGCAAGTTTCCGCCCACGCCGGGTAATTCGTGACGCACCGTTATCCCCAGGTCTTCGAGCAGCTTGCGCGGGCCGATGCCCGAACGCTGCAGGATGCCAGGCGAACCGACGGAGCCTGCGCACAGGACAATCTCGCGCCGGGCAAGAAACTCATGCCAGGCCCCTTGCCAGCGTGCCTTCACAGCAGTGGCGCGGGCGTTGTCGAGCACGACCTGGTCAACCTGAACATCGGTGAGCACAGTGAGGTTCGGGCGAGACTGAATAGGCCGCAAAAAAGCCTTCGAGGCATTCCAGCGCACACCACTGCGCTGGTTGACCTGAAAGTATCCACAGCCTTGGTTGTCGCCGGTATTGAAGTCACCGACCTTGCCGATACCGCTCTGTTCGGCAGCATCGCGGAAGGCGTCGAGGATCGGCCAGCTGTAGCGCTGCTGCTCGACCCGCCATTCGCCGTCGGCGCCATGGCTCTCGCTGGCGCCAGCGAAGTGGCTTTCACTGGCCTTGAACAACGGCAGTACATCGTTCCAGCTCCAGCCATCGTTGCCTTGCTCGGCCCAGCGGTCGTAGTCCGCTGCCTGGCCACGCATGTAGATCATGCCGTTGATGGAAGAACAGCCGCCCAGCACCTTGCCTCGCGGATAGCCGAGGCTGCGACCGTCCAGCCCAGGCTGGGCTTCGGTCTTGAAGCACCAGTCGGTGCGGGGGTTGCCGATGCAGTAGAGGTAACCGACGGGTACGTGAATCCACGGGTAGTTGTCGCGCCCGCCCGCCTCGAGCAGCAGGACGCGGCAGGCAGGGTCTGCGGACAATCGATTGGCCAGCAGGCATCCGGCGGGACCGGCCCCTACGACCACGTAGTCGAAGACAGAATCGGCAGATGGCATGTGCAACCTCGCGCCTGATTATTATTCTTGTCCCTACCCATCTTATTGATTAATTTCGCGGTGGAAACACGAGATTTTGCGCAGCCGTTGTGCGTTTTTTCGCAGCGGCTCCTGCACAGGCCGGCAAGGATATTCACAGGGATCAGCATGTTCGATTGGAACGATCTGCGGTTTTTCCTCGAGTTGCAGCGCAGCGGCCGTCTGCTCACGGCGGCCAAACGCCTCAACACAACCCACAGCACAGTCGCCCGTCATATCGAAAACATCGAGAAGAACCTGGGCACCGCGCTGTTCGTCCAGCATGCCCAAGGCTACGAGCTCACCCCCTCGGGCCAGGCACTGCTCAAGCACGCCGAGGCCATGGAAAACGTCGCCCTGCTGGCGCAGGAAGAGATCACCCAGGCCATCACGCCGCTGGGCAAGATCCGCCTGGGTGTCACCGAAGGCATCGGCATCATGTTCTTCACCCCGCGCCTGGGGGCCCTGTTCGAGCGCTATCCAGGGCTTGAAGTCGAGCTGGTGGCGGTGCCGCGCTTCGTCAGCATCCTCAACCGCGAAGCCGAAATCAGCATTCACCTGGAACGCCCCAATGCCGACCTGCTGATCACCCGCAAGCTCACCGACTACCGCCTGGCCCTCTACGCCAGCCAGGACTATCTCGACCAGGCACCGCCGCTGCGCAACCGCGACGACCTGGCCCGGCACAATTGGATCGGTTACGTGGACGACCTGATCTTCAGCCAGGAACTGTTGTTCCTCAACAGCTTCTGCCGCGCGCCGAACGTGATATTCCGCAGCACCAGCGTGATCGCCCAGCAGCAGGCCGCGCGCGCCGGCCTGGGCATCGCCGTGTTGCCCAACTATATGGGTCGCCACGACCCAGGCCTGGTGCGCGTGCTGCCTAGCGAGACCATCCAGCGCAGCTACTGGATCTGCACGCGTCGCGAGCTGCACAAGTCGGTACGCCTGCGGGTGGTCTGGGACTACCTGCTCAAGCTCTGTGCCGAGCAGCAGCACGAGCTGCTAGCCGAGTAGCGCCTTGGCCGCCAGCGAGAGCGCAGCCCCGATCCCCACCACCACGAACAGTTGCTGCAGACGCGGCCCTGCCAACTTGCCGGCCAACGGGCGAGCCGCCAGCAACCCGAGCACCGCGCCGAAGGCGAACGGCGCACCAACCTGCCAGTGCATCACCCCGCCCAGGCTCGCACTCACCACACTGCCGGTGGACACCAACGCGATCACCGCCAGCGAAGTGGCAACGATGCTTTTCATGTCCAGATTGGTATAGCGGTTCAAGGCCGGGATGATGACGAATCCGCCACCGACCCCCAATAGGCCGGACAGCAGCCCGGACAACATGCCGGTGAACGCCAGCGCGCGGGCACAGGGGAGGGTCCAGCGCAGGCGCCCCTGCAAGGGGTTGAGCACGCAAGGCATGATCTGTCGCTCACCACATGGCGATTCGCCGCGCAGCTCACGCGCCGCCTTGCGCCAGATGCGTAGGCAGGCATACACCAGCACGCAGGCGAAGACCAACGCCAGCGGTGTATTCGGTAAACGGTGCGCCAGCATCAGGCCGAAAGGCGCACAGACGATACCGATTGCCGCAATGAACAACGCTGCGCGATAACGCACCAGCCCTTGCTGCAGGCCCAGCCCGGCGCCCACGGCAGCCGCCAGGCCGACCGCCAGCAAACCGATCGGCGCCGCCTCGACCATCGACAGCCCCAGGCCGAAGACCAGAAGCGGCACCGCCAGGATCCCACCTCCAGCCCCGGTCAGCGCCAGCACCGCACCAATGATCGCGCCCAGCCCGACGCCGAGAAACTGATGCTCGATCACTTCGACGTCTCAGCGGCTAGAGGCTGAGGCCGCGCCAGCCACTCCCGGCCCTTGAGCATCGCCTGCCAGTAGAGCGGCGGCAGCACCCGTGCCTTGAGGAGCCAGGCCAAGCGTGTAGGCTTGCGTCCATCGAGCAACCAACGTGGAAAACTCGGTGCCAGCTTGCCGCCATAGGTAAACTCGGCCAGCACGATCTTGCCGCGTTCCACGGTCAACGGGCAGGAGCCATAGCCGTCGTAGGCGACCGGTGTCGGCAAGCGCCCAAGCGCCACCAGTACATTATTGGCCACCACCGGTGCCTGCTTGCGTGCTGCCGCTGCGGTCTTGGCATTGCTGGTGTTGATCACGTCACCCAGGGCATGAATGTTGGCGAACTGGCGGTGACGCAAGCTGTGCGGATCGACATCCACCCATCCGGAAGCATCAGCCAATGGGCTTTGCCGGATGAAATCCGGGGCGACCTGGGGCGGCACCACGTGCAGCATGTCGAACGCTTCGGTACACGTTTCGCTGCTGCCGTCGGCGAGGGTTCGCACGAAGGTCGCCAGTTGATTCGGGCCATCGACCGCCACCAGGCGCTGGCCGTAGTTGAGGTCGACACCGTACTTGTCGATGTAGCTCATCAGTGCCGGCACGTAGTCGGCAACACCGAACAGCACGGCTCCGGCGTTGAAGAACGCGGGCTTGATGGCGCCCAGCCGGCCCGCGCGCAGCCAGTGATCACAGGACAGGTACAAGGCCTTCTGTGGGGCACCGGCACACTTGATCGGCATCGGCGGCTGGCTGAACAGCGCGCGGCCCTGCTTGAGCGTCTGCACCAGCTCCCAGGTGTAGGGGGCCAGGTCGTAGCGGTAGTTGGAGGTCACACCGTTGCGCCCAAGGGTCTCCTCCAGGCCGTCGATGGCCGCCCAGTCGAGTTTGAGGCCAGGGCAGACCACCAATTGTTCGTAACTGACGGCTCGCCCATCCTCCAGCATGACCGTTTGCGCCTGTGGATCGAAGCCCACCACGCGTGCCTTTATCCACTGCACACCCCGTGGCAGGGTTGCCGCCGTGGTTCGAGCGGTGGACGACGCAGCGAACACACCGGCCCCCACCATGGTCCAGCCAGGCTGGTAGTAATGAACCTCTGATGGATCGATCAGGACGATGTCCAGCGACGGATCGCGTTTGATCAGGCTCGACGCTGTTGCGATACCGGCGGCTCCGGCACCCACGATCAACACCTTGTGGTGTTCGGTACCGGGCGCAACGGCAGGGGACAGCAAGGCAGACATGGTATTTCCTTTGAATATTGGTCAGAGAGCCGAATGGCTCAGAACAGGTTCAGCGGGATCTTCAGGTAGCGCACGCCGTTGTCTTCCGGCTCGGGCAATTGGCCGCTGCGCATGTTGACCTGCACCGACGGCAGGATCAGCACCGGCATGTCGAGGGTCTTGTCTCGGGCTTCGCGCATCTCGACAAAGCTGTCTTCACTGATGCCCTGGTGAATGTGGATGTTGCTGGCGCGCTGCTCGGCAACCGTGGTCACGTAACGCAGTTCGCGGCCACCGGGGAGGTAGTCATGGCACATGAACAAACGGGTCTGGTCAGGGAAGGCCAGCAAGCGACGGATCGAGCGATACAGCGTGCGAGCGCTGGCGCCAGGGAAATCGCAACGGGCAGTGCCGTAGTCGGGCATGAACAAGGTGTCGCCGACAAACACGGCAATCTCGCCCGCATCCTCGATCATGTAACTCATGCACGCGGGGGTATGCCCTGGCGTGTGCAGCGCGCGGGCATGCAGGTTGCCGATGCGAAACCCTTCCTCATCCTCGAACAACACGTCGAACTGGCTACCGTCGCGGGCAAAACCAGGCTCGGCGTTGAACAGCGAACCGAAGGTTTTCTGTACCTGGGTGATGTGGGCGCCAATGGCAATCTGGCCGCCCAGCCGTTGCTTGAGGTAGGCCGCTGCCGAAAGGTGGTCCGCATGCACGTGGGTTTCAAGTATCCACTGCACCTTGGCGCCCAACGCCTCGACCTGTGAGATCAACCGGTCGGCAGATGCGTGGCTGGTACGGCCTGACTTCGGATCGTAATCCAGCACGCTGTCGATCAATGCGCAGTGCCGTGTTTCACGGTCCATGAGCAGGTAGCTGATGGTCGAAGTCGCCGGGTCGAACAGGGCTTCCACATGAAGGTTGTTGCCAATGATCATCACAGTCTCCAAAACGCTGCCGCAGCTTGAACAGAGGCATCGGCAGGAATAGACGCTTTATCAAGATGCATGCCAGGTCATTTCTGGCGGATAAGTCCCGCATTTGCTGGCGTTGTACCAACACAATAGTTAAAGACTGCCAGGAAGATTGGCAGTCATCTGACAGCTGCTGGCAGTGATTGGCAGTCCTTGTTAACCTCGCCGGGTAGTTTTTGCCGGTGCCCCCATGTCCGAGCTTTCCGCTGCAAACCATCCTGCCATCCTCGCGCTGGTGTCCTACCTCGAACACGATGTGCTGCCCGCCATCGTGCTCGATACCGACTACAACATTCTTGCCGCCAACGCGGCGTATCGACGCCAGTTCGCCACACAGGATCGCGCCCCCCTGGGGGAGAAGTGCCACAGGGTTTCGCACCATTACGCCGTGCCCTGCGATCAGGCGGGGGAGCATTGTCCGCTGCGCAAGGCATGGGACAGCAAGGTTCCGGAGCGCGTGCTGCACATTCATCACACCCCGCGCGGGCCGGAGCATGTGGACGTCGAACTGCGCCCGATCCTCGACGAGCAGGGCAGGGTGGTGGCATTCGTCGAACGGCTGACCAGCATCACCCTGGCCTCCGCACAACCTCAGCAGCAGGGCCTGGTCGGGCAGTCTCCGGCTTTCAAGTCAGCACTCGCCAGCCTTCGACGGGCTGCTCCGGCTCAAATTCCGGTGCTGCTCCAAGGTGAGTCAGGAACGGGCAAGGAGCTGTTCGCCCGCGCTCTGCACCTGGGTAGCCCACGCGCCAACGGCCCGTTGGTGGTCGTCGATTGCACCGGTCTCACCGAGTCGCTGTTCGAGAGTGAGCTGTTTGGTTACGAGAAAGGCGCGTTCACCGGCGCGACCCAACGCAAGGTTGGTCTGGCCGAGGCGGCGCATGGCGGCACCCTGTTCCTGGACGAGATCGGTGAAGTGCCGCTGGCGATGCAGGTCAAACTGCTGCGCTTGATCGAGACCGGTAGTTTTCGCCCAGTGGGCAGCCTGCGCACCGTACACTCGGATTTCCGCCTGGTGTCGGCGACACACAAGCCGCTCAAGGCAATGGTCGCGCAGGGCGCCTTCCGTGAAGACCTGTATTACCGCATCAGCGGATTTCCGATTCGTCTGCCGGCACTGCGTGAGCGTGTCGAAGACTTGCCGCTGCTGATTGAGAGTCTGTTGCAGCGCATCGCGGGCAACGGCGCACCTCGAATCAGCCATGAAGCACTCGAGCGCCTCAACCTGCATCCGTTTCCGGGAAATATTCGTGAGCTGCGTAACATGCTGGAGCGGGCCTGGCTGTTCGCCGACGATGGTTTGATTCGCAGTGAGCATCTGCTCGAAGACACTGGGGCTGATTCACCGGCGAGACATCAGTCACGCGAGTTGCATGAATTGAGGGCGCTGGCGCAAGCGCTGGACAGCTTTCAGGGGTCGCGCCGCGAGCTGGCCAAACAGCTGGGGATGAGTGAACGCACCTTGTACCGAAGGCTCAAGGACCTTGAAGCCTGACGCCGTTTTAACAGTGTTTCACGTGGAACATTTGTGTTTCTCGCCTCTGAAAACGAAAAAGCCAAGGCGACAGGCCTTGGCTTTTTCGTAGCTGAAGCGCGTAATTGTCGATGGGCACATTAAGTGTCGTTTCTCGACCTTGCGAAACCTCACGCGGGGAGCGAAAACGGGCGTCATTCATGTCGCAATTGTGCCCGATAAAATGTCGCTTGCCTGATTTTTAGCCAGAATTATTGACGTTTCCAAAATTCCAGCTAGGAACCTCCGCTTGGGCAGGGGCTGAACAAGAGTCAGACCGTTCGGGTTATCGCAGGATCAAGCCCAGGCACTTGGCAGTTTTGATTAACCACAAATCCAGTCATGCCGTAGGGCACAAGCGCTGTGTTCAGCTTTTGCTGCAACCGCGAAGCTAGCCGAGCGTAATCGGGAAGCCCCCACGTCAGTACAAGGACAATGACAAGCGATTCATTGCTGTGAGAAGGCCCAATGAACGGGAGCAACTCGGCACTCCGAAGTCTTTGAGCCACAACAGCGCTGGTCAGGGTATCCCGGAATTTCTGCATCACCTCATCGATGATAAACAGCTTCTTTCGTTGAGCTTTGACTGAACCTGCAAAGGTCTGGGTATTGATCCAGGCCCTTGTCTGATCTACTCCGACTGGATCAGCAGGAGAAATCCTAGGGGTGCTTGCTGTCTCATGCCCATCACAGTCTTTTATTTCTATCCACCAATGACTGTTTTGCTTGCAGGCCAGAATATCCATGGCCTTAAGCCCGCTACCTCCGCTCCTCAACTGATTAGCGTACCAAGCCGTCTCATCATATTTGATTGCCTGCCAGCCAGCCCCAAATGAAAAAGTCAGCCCTCCTTCTACGATATCAACCATTGGCGATGCTCAGTTCGCGGTCATACTGAGCAAGCTCTTCATCAAGGGCCACGAGATTCGTCAACTCCCTCAAGGACTCGACCTCTTCAACAAAAACTCCCTCTGAAGCTTCTTCGCGTTGCAGCCCCCAAAAACGAAGGGGGTAGGGATCTTGGCGTGCCAACAGGTCTAGCTCTTTAAGTAAAAAGAAGCTGTGTGTAGCAATGAAAACCTGTACCCCTTGTTTCGCAAGCGTGTGGATGACTGTGGCAACCAAACGAATCAAGCGTGGATTGAGGTTGGCCTCAGGCTCATCCCAAAATAGATACCCTTTGTCGAGCACCGACCCTGTGGCGATCAGGCGGGCGAGCATTGCCAGTTTCCTTAGTCCCTCGGCTACAAGAGGCATCTCCATGGTGCCGCTGCCGGGAATTTTCAGATAGAAACGTCCGTTTGTATCTAAAACGACCTTCCC
>NZ_JAYFUI010000184.1:0-14321 GCF_034961125.1 Pseudomonas machongensis
ATCGTCGTCAGCGCCTCTCGGCCGCTGATCAAGGTCAGCCATGACTACTCGGACAAGCAGGTGCTGCTGGACGTGCGCGAGGTGTCGGCTTTCACCGGCGAGCCCCATGGCGCCGAGGGCCAGCCATTGGCGTGGGTTGCTCCGCGAGACCTGGACCAGTATGCATTTCCCGAGGCCAATAAACCGATCGTGGCGGCCACGCGCCTGCCGGACCAGTACCTGATCACCCCGGATGGGCTCGATACCCCGGCGTTGCTGCGCGGTATCCAGAAGGCAGTGGCCTCTGGCATCAGGTTGATCCAGTTGCGCGCGCCAGACATGTACGACCCCAAGTACCGCGATGTGGCGGTCGATGCGGTGGGGCTCTGTGCAGGCAAGGCTCTGCTGATGCTCAAGGGACCACTGGAGTGGCTGGGGGACTTCCCGGCTGCAGGTTGGCACCTGACGGCGGCGCAATTGCGCAAGTACGCTGCCAAGGGGCGACCGTTCCCGCAGAATCGCTGGCTGGCGGCGTCCTGCCATAGCGCCGAGGAGTTGGAACTGGCACGGCAGATGGGGGTGGACTTTGTCACCTTGTCGCCAGTACAGCCTACCCAGACCCACCCCGAGGCCACGCCGATTGGCTGGGACGAGGCACAGCGCTTGATTGCAGGCTTCAACCGGCCGGTGTTCCTGCTGGGCGGGGTCGGGCCGGGTGAGCGTGAGCGGGCCCGGGAGGCGGGGGCTCAAGGTGTTGCCGGGATTCGGGCGTTCTGGCCTCAAGCCTGAGTCGTATCCGGGGCCGCTTTGCGGCCCCGATGATCTCAGCTCTGCGGCTTCTCGGCAGGCTGCCACAACACCTCGGCCACCCCCTGGCGTCGGCCGATGATCCGTGCTGCGACAAACAGCAGGTCCGACAACCGGTTGATATAGGCCAACCCCACCCCCTCAAGCGGCTCGACGGCATTCAACTGCTGGCAGCGCCGCTCCGCCGCCCGTGCCTGGGCGCGACACACATGGGCCTGGGCCACCAGCGCCGAGCCGCTGGGCAGAATGAAGTTCTTCAATGGCCCCAGCTCCTCGTTCCACCTATCGATGACCGCTTCCAGGCGCTGCACTTCGGCCTGGTCCAGCGCCTGGTAACTGGGCATCGCCAGCTCGCCGCCGAGGTCGAACAGACGATGCTGACAAGGCGCCAACACCTCGCTCAGCTCATCCAGGCCTTGCTCGGCCAGCCCGGCGAGCAGCACGCCCAACTGGCTGTTGAGCATGTCCACCTCGCCGATGGCCTCGATGCGCGGATGGTCCTTGGGGACGCGGCGACCGTCGCCAAGGCCGGTCTCGCCCTTGTCGCCGGTACGGGTGTAGATCTTCGACAGGCGATAGCCCATGTCATGCCTCCGTCTTGGCCGGGGGCATGGCCCCCAGCTGGCTCAAGGGCAGGCGCAGGGTGAAGCAGGTGCCTTGGCCTGGGGTGGAGTGCACCTCCATCTGCCCTTTGTGGTTGTTGGTGATGATGAAGTACGAGACCGAAAGGCCCAGGCCGGTGCCCTGGCCGATCTCCTTGGTGGTGAAGAACGGCTCGAAGGTGCGCTTGCGCACCGACTCGGGCATGCCGATGCCGTTATCTTCGACCTGGATTTCGGCCCATGGCGGGTTGAGGCGGGTGCGCAGGGTGATGCGCCCCGGTTCGCTGGGCGCCGGGCGCTGATGGATGGCCTGGGCGGCGTTCTTCAGCAGGTTGAGCAGCACTTGTTCCAGTTCGTTGGCGGTGCAGGGCACGGGGCCGAGCTCGGGGTCGAACTGACGGACGATGGCCTGGCCCTTGAAGTCGAAGCCCTCCGTCAGGTCGAAGTCGTTGCCGGCGATCTCCACCGCCTGGTCGATCAAGGCGGGCAGGTTGCAAGGCGCCAGTTGGCGGTTGCTGCGGCGGCTGAAGCTGAGCATGTGGGTGACGATCTTCGCGGCCCGCGCGCCGGCCTGCTGGATGCCGTCGAGCAATTGCGGCACCTCGCGGCCGTCCAGGTAGCGGTTGATGCTGGCCAGGTCGATGCCCAGCTCGTCGGCCTGCTCCTGATTGCGCGGCAGTTCCGGCGAAAGACGTCGACGAATGTTCTGCACGTTGTGCAGGATTGCGCCCAGCGGGTTGTTGATCTCGTGGGCCATGCCTGCGGCCAGGCCGCCGACCGAGAGCATCTTTTCCGATTGCACCATCATTTCTTCCAGCGACAGGCGCTGGGTGATGTCGTCGATGCGGATCACCACCCCACGCCCGCCGCCGCCGGTCAGCGGATAGAACGTGAGCGCGTAGTGGCGTGGCTCGTCGTCCTTGGGCCAGGTCACCCGCTCGACCTTCGCTACCCGGTGTTTTTCCACCGTCTCCTTGAGCTGTGGCAGGAATGGTTTGAGTGGCTCGAAAGCGATGAAGATCGGCTGGTTCAGCGCCTCGTCCAGCGGCGTTCCGGAAAGCGCGGTGGCTTCCTGGTTCCATTGCGTGACGTAGAGCTGCTCGTCGAGGGCGATCAGTGCCGAAGGCATGGAGTCGATGATGCTGTTCAGGTAGTTCTGAAAGCCCGTCAGCTTTTTCTCGATCTTGCTGCGCACCTGGACTTCCAGTTCCAGCTTGCGGTTGGTGTGGCGGGTTTCCTCGGCCAGGCCCTGGGCCTGGTCGAAAGCCGACTGGAATTCGTCGCGGGCACGCTTGAGCTGGTCTTCGCGCGCTTCGATACGCGACAGCATGGTGTTGAACGCTTCGGCAAGGCTGCCGATTTCGTCGTCGTTGCCCCGTTGCGCACGCAGGGCGTAGCTCTCCTCGCGGGTCACCTGGCGCGAGAGCTCCTCGAGGCTGTTGATCGGCTGGGTGATCAGGCGCTTGATCTGCCGGGCGATGATCAGCCACAGCAGAATGCTGAACACCAGGATCGCCAGGCTGGCAGACAGGGTGCCGGTATAGAACGCGACCGGCAATTCGCTGCTGGCCACCAGCAGCAGGTGCGCGGGCGGGCTGCCTGGACGGGGCAGGGCGATCAGCTGGGTGCTGCGAAACTCGGTGAGGCGCCAGCCGTCGATGTTGCGGTAGCGCTTGGGCATGCTCAGTGGCTGGCCATGTTGCAGTTGGGCCAGCAGGCGCCCGTCGCTGGCATACACGGCTGCGGCGCGCAGGGGTGAATAGCTGTCGAGCTCCTTGAGCAAGGCGCTGGCGGCTTCTGGGCTGTCGCTGGCGCGCGCGGAAAGCTGTGGATTGGCGACCAACCGGCCGATGGTCTGTAGCGCCTGGGGAGCCATGCTTTCCTGGGTGATCCAGTAGGCGGCGCTGATGAAGGCCAGGTTGGCCACCAGCAGGATGGTGACCAGCAGCACCAGCAGGGCGGCCAGCAGTTTTTGCCCGACCGGGAGGTTTTCCAGGCGTTGGCGCAGGGTCATGGGCGAGGTGATGTCCGTGTCGGTGGGTGGGCAGCGTCAGTCGCTGGGCAGGTTGCGTGCCTGCAGGTTATCGACCAGGCGTTGGCGCAGGTGTTCCAGGCCGGGTGTCGCTTGGCCATGCCGGGCGGCAACGTTGCAGGCATGACCAAGCAGGTAGTGCAGCTCGGTACGTCGGCCTGCGCGCACGTCCTGGTACATCGAAGAGTAGTTGGCCGCGGTCGCCACGATCACCCGCTGGACGTCTTCGGCAAGGTTTTCGGCCGCTTGCGCTTGCCCGGCACTGCGCAGGAGGGTGCTCAGTTCCACGCACAGTTCGTCGACTTCAGGCAGGTGACCAAGCAGCCCGCCATTCTGGCAGTCGTAAAGCACCGTCAGCGGGTTGATGGCGCAATTAAGTGCAAGCTTGCGCCACAGGCGGGTGAGTATGTCCAGCGACCACTCGGCCGGGATGCCGGCCTCGCTCAGATCGCCGAACCATTCGGGGACGCCAGGGTTGCCCGGATCGCCCAGCCAATTGAAGCCCTGGCCAGCAAACCGCACCTGCCAGTCGCGCTCGCGGAACGCACCTTCGGTGCTGGAGGCGAAGATACAGCGGGCGTGGGGAGCCTGCTCGGCCACTTCATCCTGGCTGCCGAGGCCGTTCTGCAGCAGGACCAGCTCAGCACCTTCGGCCAGCCGCGGCGCCAGGCGCGCGATGGCAGGCGCGGCGTCGTAGGCCTTGCACGCCAGCAGCAGGCGGTGGATAGGGCCTTCGCCCTCGCAGGTCTGTGCCGGAATGGCGAATTGTGTTGTCTGGTGCTGTTCGATCAGGGTCAGGCCGCCTTCGGCTTCATAAGCTGCCAGGCGCTGTTCGTCGCGCAGCACCAGGCGCACGGCCTTGCCCGCCCGTGCCAGGCGGCAGGCCCAGAGGCTGCCGAGGCTGCCGGCGCCGAGAATATGCCAGGTGCTGCTCATCTGCGTTTCGCAACCCGTTATAATGAGCCCGCATTTTAACCATCAAACCCGACGCGCTCCATCTTCAAGCCGAGCGCGCTTTTATTTTATGGAGAACAACCATGCCTTCGTTCGACGTGGTATCGGAACTGGACAAGCACGAAGTGCAGAACGCGGTCGAAAACGCCATCAAGGAGCTCGATCGCCGCTACGACCTCAAGGGCAAGGGCAGCTTCGAGTTCAAGGACAAGGAGCAGACCGTGATGCTCACTGCCGAAGCCGAATTTCAGCTCGAGGCGATGATCGAAATCCTGCGCCTGGCGCTGGTCAAGCGCAAGATCGACGTCAAGTGCCTGGAAACCAAGGATCCCTATGCTTCCGGCAAGGAAATGAAACAGGAAGCCAAGTTCCGCGAGGGCATCGACAAGGAGCTGGCGAAGAAGATCGTCGCCCACATCAAGGATGCCAAGCTCAAGGTCCAGGCCGCCATCCAGGGCGAGCAGGTACGGGTCACCGGCAAGAAGCGCGACGACCTGCAGGAAGCCATCGCTGCCCTGCGCGCCAAGGAATTCGACATGCCGCTGCAGTTCAACAACTTCCGCGACTGATTCTGCGGGGCAGGAACCTTGATGGCACATCAATGTCCATCGCTTCCTGCGACCGCTGAATGTCCGGCGGTCTGCTTTACTGTGCACGTGTCGTTCGACATCAGGAGATGAACATGGATTTGAACGCTGAAGTCGATCAACTGGTACGCCAGTCCGAGACTTGGATTCCCTTGATCATGGCGTACGGCAGTCGTTTGTTGCTGGCGCTGCTGACCCTGGCGATTGGCTGGTGGATCACCAACAAGATCAGTGATCGATTGGCCAGGCTCGTCGGCCTGCGGGTGGCTGACCCGGCGTTGCAGGGTTTCATCCGCACGCTGTCCAACATCGTGCTCAAGGTGATGCTGGCGATCAGCGTGGCGTCGATGATCGGCATCGAAACCACCTCGTTCGTCGCTGCCATGGGTGGTGCCGTGCTGGCCATCGGCCTGGCCTTGCAGGGCAGCCTGGCAAACTTTGCCGGTGGCGTGCTGATCCTGCTGTTCCGCCCGTTCCGTATCGGCGACTGGATCGAGGCCCAGGGTGTGAGCGGGACCGTCGACAGCATCCAGATCTTCCACACCGTGCTGCGTAGCGGTGATAACAAGACGGTCATTCTGCCTAACGGCACCTTGTCCAACGGCATCATCGTCAACACCAACCGCCAGCCGACGCGCAAGGTCGTGTTCGACGTGGGTGTGGACTACGAGGCCGACCTGCAGAAGGCGCGCAACGTGCTGCTGGAGCTGGCGCAGGACCCTCGGGTGCTGCCCGACCCAGCGCCTCAGGCGGTGGTTGCCACGCTTGGTGACAGTTCGATCACCGTGTCGCTGCGCCTGTGGACCAAGACTGCCGACTACTGGGACGTGATGTTCATGCTCAATGAGCAGGCGCGCGATCGCCTGAAGGCCGAGGGGATCGACATTCCCTTCCCGCAGCGGGTGATTCGCGTGGTGCAGGAGACTGCCGCGCAGTAACCCACGCTGTACAACGGGGCCCCTGCAGGGGCCCTTGTTTTTTGCGCCTTACACTTGTTCACAGCCAAAGCCGGTGATTTCTGGCATATAGCCTGACCCCTTCTGTCTGCACCCGAAACGCCATCATGAAACCATTGTTGTATATCACTCCTCTGCGGGCCCTGTTGTTCGGCCTGACCCTTGCCCTGTTCGAACTGCTGACCTACCTGGCCAGCGATGCCGTCATGCCTGCCATGCCGGTGGTGGTCGACGATCTCAAGGCCAGCCCTGAATTCATTCCCCACGCCCTGAACCTCTACCTGCTTGGCGGCGTAGTGCTGCAGTGGCTGATCGGCCCGCTGGCCGACCGCTATGGCCGCCGTCCACTGCTGCTGACCGGCTGCGCCTTCTTTGGTGTGGCATGCCTTGCGACCTTCTGGGTGCACGATATCGGCCTGTTCAATCTGCTGCGCCTGCTGCAGGGCATTGGCCTGGGCTTCGTGGTGACGGTGAGCTATCCGGCGCTCAACGAGGCGTTCAGCGAGGCCGACGCGGTGCGCATGATGGCGCTGCTGGCCAACATTGCGTTGCTCTCGCCGTTGCTCGGGCCGCTGGTGGGGACGTTGATGCTGCAGTGGCTCGACTGGCGTTGGCTGTTCGTCGCCTTCGCGGTGGGCGCGGTGCTGTGCTGGGGGCTGCTGTATCGCCTGATGCCCGAAACCCTCGGAGTCGAGCGCCGTGATGGCTCGCGCCTGGCCTTCACGCCCATTCACCTGTTGCCCTTGCTGGCCGGTTACGCGCAGTTGCTGGGCAACCGTCGTTTTGTGGCTGGCAGCGCGGCGTTGGGTTTGGTGGGCTTGCCGCTGATCGGCTGGATCGGCCTGTCGCCGGTCCTGCTGATTCATGACGAGGGGCTGAGCACCCTGGAATACGCGCTGTGGCAGTTACCGGTGTTCGGTGGACTGATCCTCGGCAACCTCATCATCAATCGTATTGCGGATCGTTATCCGCTGCCTGCGCTGGTGCGCGGTGCCCTGTGGCCGTACCTGGCCGGGTTGTGCCTGATGGTGCTGGCGACCTGGTTGTGGCCGACGGTGACCAGTGTGGTCGCAGGCATGTCGCTCTATGCACTGGGATTGGGTGTGGCCAACGCGGTGCTGTACCGCATGACGCTGTTCTCCAGCGAGCAGAGCAAGGGGCTGGTGTCGGCGATGCTGGGGATGATCACCATCGCCTTGCTGGGGCTGGGGGGCGCGGTGTTGGCGATGCTGGGGGCAGGGGCGAGCTTGTTGCACTTTGCCTTGGGTGCAGGGATTGCCGGGGCGCTGGCGCTGTGGCCGTTGTGGTTCGTGGTGGGCGGTCGGCCTGGGGAAGGGGCTGTCGTTCAGTAGGCTTGAAAACGGCGTCGTCCTTTTCGCGGGCTTGCCCGCGAAAAGGATCAGGTGACTGTCAGGGCTGCTCGGTCACCGAGTTCTCTGCCTGCGCCTGCTTGCCGCGTCCCACTTCCTGGCGCCAGTGCAGCGCGATCAGGATCAGCGTGGGCACGCCCAGCAGGGCGGTGATCATGAAGAAGTTGTGATAGCCGAACTTCTCCACCATTACCCCCGAATAGCCGCCGATCAGCCGCGGCAGCAACAGCATGATCGAGCTCAGCAGTGCGTACTGGGTGGCCGAGAACTTCAGGTTGGTCAGGCTCGACAGGTAGGCAACGAACGCCGAGGTCGCCATGCCGGAGCTGAAGTTGTCCAGCGAGATGGTCACCACCAGCATTTCCAGGTTCGGCCCCATGTCGGCCAGCATCACGAACAGGATGTTGGTACCTGCCGACGCCACGCCGCCGATGAACAGGATCGGCAGGATGCCGAAGCGCACGATCAGCAGCCCGCCGACACCGGCACCGACCAGGGTCATGATCAGGCCGAAGATCTTGCTGACGCTGGCGATCTGGTCCTTGGTGAAGCCCATGTCGATGTAGAACACGTTGGCCATGACGCCCATCACGGTGTCCGACATCCGGTACGTGGCGATCAGCCCCAGCAACAGCAAGGCCTGCCAGCGGTAGCGGACGATGAAGTCGTTGACCGGCGTGAGTACCGGCGCCAGGCCGCGGCGGCCCATGGAGGACAGGCAGGCCCAGGTCAGCAGTGCATAGAGGATCAGGCGCAGGAAGGCGCGGTCTTCGAGCAGCAGGTCGAGCATGGTCGAGTCGCCGAACACCACGCTGGCCCAGTCGGTGTTGAACATCTGGGTGAAGCTGGCGGGCACCGACACCAGCAGGATGATCAGCACGAACACCGACACCAGCTGATGCATCAACCCGTAGCGCGCCGCCGACAGCTGCGTGCGCAACGGCACGGGGGGCTCACGCATCACCAGTGTGGTGAACAGCGCCGGCAGCATGAGGATGCCGAACAGCACGTAGGTGCCGGTCCAGGCTTTGTGCAGGTAGCTGAAACCGGTGGAGCCGAACCATTCGGCGAAGAACAGCGCGCCAGCGGTGGCCAGTAGTGCCGCGACCCGATAGCCAGCCATGTAGCTGGCGGCGAGGGCAGCCTGGCGCTGGTCATCGGCGATTTCCAGGCGATAGGCGTCGACGGCGATGTCCTGGGTGGCCGAGGCGAAGGCCACCAGCACCGCCAGGGCGATCAGCCAGGACAGGTGTTTCTGCGGATCGCACAGGCCCATGCCCATGAGCCCTACCACGACCAGCACCTGCGACAGCAGCAGCCACGAGCGACGCCGTCCCATGCCGCCGAGCAGCGGCAGGCGCCATTGGTCGAGCAGCGGCGACCAGACCCATTTGAACGCGTAGGCCAGACCGATCAGGCTGGCATAGCCGATGGTCTCGCGGGCGACACCGGCTTCGCGCAGCCACACCGAAAGCGTTGAAAACACCAGCATGTAGGGCAGGCCGGCGGCGAAACCGAGCAACAACAGCACCAAGGTCGACGGGCTGGCATAGGCAGCGAGCGCAGCGCGCCAGGTTTTACGGGGCATGGGCCAACATCTGCCTCAAGTTTGCGAAAACAAAGCGCGCACTCTAACCGCTGTGCTCCATTGGGCGCCAGCCATGGCGCGACATATCCACTCGATTATTGGTCACATTCACGCCCTCTGCGCGCAGCCTGGCGCGTTGTTCGTCGCCCGACGGCGTACCCAACGCGAGGCTCAGGCGGCCACCGGCCCCGAGCACCCGGTGCCACGGCAGGCGTGTGTCAGACGGCAGTTGCCCGAGGGTGCGCCCGACCCAGCGTGCAGCGCGGCCAAGGCCGGCCAGTTCCGCCAATTGGCCGTAACTGATCACCTTGCCAGCCGGCACTTGGCCAAGGACCGAATACAGTGCCATTCGTCGGGCTTCGGGATCGTCCGGATGCGGAATCGATTGATCAGACATCAGTCAATTCCTGACCTGAAGGTGAAACAAGATGAAAGATTGGCGGAAATGAGAATTGAACTCGTAGGCATAGGCCCGGTCTGTCCTTGCTCTGGTCGTGGGTATCTGGATAATGCCCGACTTTTTTCGTCCAACCGAACGCAAATTCTGCCTATGTCCTCTAGAGCTTTGCTGTGCCTTTTCGCCGCCACCCTATCTGCGCCCGTGCTGGCCGACACCGTCTGGATGAAGAACGGTGACCGCCTGAGCGGCAAGATCAAGGTCTTCGACGGCGGCAAGCTGCTGCTCGAAACACCCTATGGCGGCAGTATCGCCCTGGACTGGAAGCAGGTTCAGACCCTCGAAAGCGACCAGGAACTGTTGGTCAAGCAGGACGCCTACTCCGGCGAGAAGGCCAAGTCGCTCAAGGCCGCCGAAGCCGGCAAGGTGACCCTGGCCAACGGCGATGCGCCCAAGACCGTGGAGCTCGCCAGTATCGAGCAGATTATGAAGCCGCGCCCGCTGGTCGAGGACTTCCTGTGGAAAGGTAATGTCGACCTGGCGCTGGACTACAAGCGTGCCGAAAACGACACCGACGACTACGACGTCAGCTTCAAGACCACCGCGCGCCATGGCCGCTGGCGGCACAACGCCGAAGGCGAGTACAACCGCGAAACCAAGGACGATGTCACCACCACCAACAACTGGAGCGCCGAGTACGCGCTGGACCGTTTCCTCACCGAAAAATGGTTCTGGCAGGGGCGCCTGGAATACAAGCGTGACCAGATCGAGAATCTGGCGCGCCAGCGTACCATCGGTACTGGCCCGGGCTATCAGTTCTGGGACGACGAGCTGGGCGCGTTCTCGCTTGGTTCGCTGATCAACCGCACCGACTACGAATACCGCGATGGCGGCAAGGATAACTTCTATTCGGCAGCGGTTAAGTGGGACTACAACCGCTACCTGATCGGCAAGAAGGTCGAGTTCTTCACCACCGGCGAGTTGGGCAAGCCATTCGGTTCGGTCGCCGATTACTCGCTGGATGCCGAGATGGGCCTGCGCTACAAGGTGACCGAGTGGGCCTCGCTCAACCTCAAGGCCGAGAAGGACCTGATCAAGGGCACCAGCGACAGCGACCTGGACAAGACCCGCTACACCGCAGGTTTCGGTGTGGCCTGGTAAGACCGTTCCCACGGGGCTGTACAGCGCTCCTGTGGCAGGCGGCGGTGATAATGATTATCTTGTCACCCATCCAGTCCGCTGCCCCAGGAGTTCCCCGTGAGTACCAACGCCATCCGCCCCGCCCGGGAACTGCTGCTCGAAGAGTACCGCGGCGTTCTCTCGACCCTGTCCAAGTCCATGCCCGGCTTCCCCTTCGGTTCGGTGGTGCCCTACTGCCTGGACGCCCAAGGGCACCCGCTGATCCTCATCAGCCGTATCGCCCAGCACACCCATAACCTGCAGAAGGATGCCAAGTGCTCGCTGCTGGTGGGCGAGCGTGACGCCGAGGACGTGCAGGCGGTCGGTCGCCTGACAGTGATGGCCGAGGCGCGCAAGCTGACCGACGAAGCCGCCATCGACGCGGCTGCTGCGCGCTACTACCGGTACTTCCCCGATGCCAGCAACTACCACAAGGCCCACGATTTCGATTTCTGGGTGCTGGAACCTGTGCGGCATCGCTACATCGGCGGTTTCGGCGCAATCCACTGGCTGGACGACGTCACCTTGGCCAACCCTTTCGCCGGGGCGGCAGAAGCCAGCATGATCGAGCACATGAACAGCGATCATGCCAACGCCATCGCCCATTACGTCGAGCTCACCGGTCTACCGCGCAGTGCACCGGCCGAGATGGTCGGCATCGACAGCGAGGGGATGCACCTGCGCATCGGCCAGGCGATTCACTGGCTGGCGTTCCCGAACACTTGCAATACGCCGACACAAGTGCGCGAAGCCTTGGTATTGCTGGCACGCGCCGACCAGTGGCCCACTCCGGCGAAGGTCGAGGGTTGAAATCGCGAGCAGTTGCATCCATCTGAGGTCTTATTGGAAGGTTCTCTTCCGTCGAGGAATCCTTGATGCGTGCTTTTCTACTGCTGTTCCTGATTTTTCCGGTGCTGGAGTTGTTCGTCTTCGTCAAAGTCAGCGCCGCCATTGGTTTCTTCCCGGCGCTGTTGCTGATCATCGCCGGTTCCGCCCTCGGCCTGCTGGTCATGCGCCTGGCCGGTCTGGCGACGGCGCTGCGCGCCCGTGAAAGCCTGCAGCGCGGCGAACTGCCCGCTGAGGACATGTTCCAGGGGCTGATGCTGGCCGTGGGTGGTGGTTTGCTGCTGCTGCCGGGCTTCATCAGCGATGTGCTGGGCCTGCTGTGCCTGCTGCCCTTTACCCGCCATCTGGTTGCGCGCAAGTTGCGTCAACGGGCCGAGGCCCAGGCCACGCGCCAGCGGGCGTTCCAGGATGATCCGTTCAACGGGCAGCCGCGCGATGGCGGTCACCGTCCGAATGTGATCGAGGGCGAATACGAGCGCCGCGATCAGTGATCGACAAATGAACCCAAGGGGGCCGCTATGCGGCCCCTGCTTTTTTCGGCCTTTGCACGCCGATTAAAAAAATTCCATGGCAAGCCTTGTAATCGAATCGAGCGGCCTCATGTATGTGTCACCGCAAGGTTTCTGGTGGCGACACCAGACATGACACGCGGGGTTCGCAGGCCGCGAGCCCCCTCCGGCAACGCCGGATAGCCTCAACCGCCGGTGTCGACACCGGCCGATGAAAACCACAATTTGGGAGAGATCGACAATGAAGCTTCGTCCTCTGCATGACCGCGTCGTCATCCGTCGCAGCGAAGAAGAATCGAAAACCGCTGGCGGTATCGTCCTGCCGGGTTCGGCCGCTGAAAAACCGAACCGCGGCGAAGTTGTCGCCGTTGGCACCGGTCGCGTCCTGGACAACGGCGAAGTTCGCGCGCTGGCCGTGAAAGTGGGTGACAAAGTGGTTTTCGGCCCTTACTCGGGCAGCAACACCGTGAAAGTCGATGGCGAAGACCTGCTGGTGATGGCCGAGAACGAAATCCTCGCCGTCATCGAAGGCTGATTTCCCCGATTTCCCTGCTAAAGAATTCCAAGGATTAAACGATCATGGCTGCTAAAGACGTAAAATTCGGCGATTCCGCCCGCAAGAAAATGCTCGTTGGTGTCAACGTTCTGGCTGACGCTGTCAAAGCCACCCTGGGCCCGAAAGGCCGTAACGTTGTCCTGGCCAAGAGCTTCGGCGCTCCAACCATCACCAAAGACGGTGTTTCGGTTGCCAAGGAAATCGAACTGAAGGACGCCTTCGAGAACATGGGCGCCCAGCTGGTCAAGGAAGTTGCTTCCAAGGCCAACGACGCTGCCGGTGACGGCACCACCACTGCTACCGTTCTGGCTCAGGCCATTGTCAACGAAGGCCTGAAGGCCGTCGCTGCCGGCATGAACCCGATGGACCTCAAGCGCGGTATCGACAAGGCCACCGCTGCCGTCGTCGCCGAGCTGAAGAACCTGTCCAAGCCATGCGCCGACTCCAAGGCCATCGCTCAGGTCGGCACCATCTCCGCCAACTCCGACAGCTCCATCGGTGAAATCATCGCCGAAGCCATGGAAAAAGTCGGTAAAGAAGGCGTGATCACCGTTGAAGAAGGCTCGGGCCTGGAAAACGAACTGTCCGTCGTAGAAGGTATGCAGTTCGACCGTGGCTACCTGTCGCCGTACTTCATCAACAAGCCTGACACCATGGTTGCCGAGCTCGAAGGCCCGCTGCTGCTGCTGGTCGACAAGAAGATCTCGAACATCCGCGAACTGCTGCCTGTTCTGGAAGCTGTTGCCAAGTCGGGCCGTCCGCTGCTGATCGTCGCCGAAGACGTCGAAGGCGAAGCCCTGGCTACCCTGGTGGTCAACAACATGCGCGGCATCGTCAAGGTTGCTGCGGTCAAGGCCCCAGGCTTTGGCGACCGCCGCAAGGCCATGCTGCAGGACATCGCCGTCCTGACCGGCGGCCAGGTCATCTCCGAAGAAATCGGCCTGACCCTGGAAACCACCACCCTGGAGCACCTGGGCAACGCCAAGCGCGTCATCCTGTCCAAGGAAAACACCACCATCATCGACGGTGCTGGCGTTGACGCCGACATCGAAGCACGCGTCAAGCAGATCCGTGCCCAGATCGAAGAGACTTCCTCGGACTACGACCGTGAGAAGCTGCAAGAGCGTCTGGCCAAGCTGGCTGGCGGTGTTGCCGTGATCAAGGTCGGTGCTGGCACCGAAGTCGAGATGAAAGAGAAGAAAGCCCGCGTTGAAGACGCCCTGCATGCTACCCGTGCAGCCGTTGAAGAAGGCGTGGTGCCTGGCGGTGGTGTTGCCCTGGTTCGCGCCCTGGCAGCCATTACCGAGCTCAAAGGCGACAACGAAGACCAGAACGTCGGTATCTCCCTGCTGCGTCGCGCTGTCGAAGCGCCGCTGCGTCAGATCACTGCCAACGCCGGCGACGAGCCAAGCGTTGTGGCCGACAAGGTCAAGCAGGGTTCGGGCAACTACGGCTACAACGCCGCTACCGGCGAATACGGCGACATGATCGAGATGGGCATCCTGGACCCAGCCAAGGTCACCCGTTCGGCGCTGCAAGCCGCTGCTTCGATCGGTGGTCTGATGATCACCACCGAGGCCATGGTTGCTGACCTGCCGGAAGACAAGCCAGCTGCTGGCGGCATGCCAGACATGGGCGGCATGGGTGGCATGGGCGGCATGATGTAAGCCAGCCCTGGCCCTAGCTGCATGAAAAAGCCCCGCCTTGTGCGGGGCTTTTTCATGCGCGCGTGTCAGACCTGCGTCGGCTCAGGCAATGCCGCGTTCAGCCACGGTCACCCTTGCCATCCCCCTGCGATAGAGCACCAGGTAATAGCAGCCCAATCCGATCAACCAGCAGAACACGGCGGTCCAGACGTTGTGCGAGAGAAAGTGTGCGCCCTGCATCATCCGGCCTACCGATAGCACCACCCCGACACCTGCCGCGAGGGCGAAGGCACCACGTGCCAGGCGTGGCTTG
>NZ_JAYFUI010000185.1:0-44008 GCF_034961125.1 Pseudomonas machongensis
AACGCCAATCCCCGGGCGCATCATGCGCGACCTATGTACAGGGGCGGAAGTCGTTGATTTAAATAAATTTCCACAAAGGGGTTGACGGCTTGTCGAGGCATCCATAGAATGCGCGCCACTTGCAGCGTAAAGCACACAGCCAAACGCAGCAGGCAGTGAAGTTGTAGTGTGTCCCCTTCGTCTAGTGGCCTAGGACACCGCCCTTTCACGGCGGTAACAGGGGTTCGAGTCCCCTAGGGGACGCCAATGCGGGAATAGCTCAGTTGGTAGAGCACGACCTTGCCAAGGTCGGGGTCGCGAGTTCGAGTCTCGTTTCCCGCTCCAGTTTTAGAACTGTGGCGTCCATTGACGGTGCAGCGGCAGTGAAAGGTTCAGGCCATTCACGCCACATGCGGTTTTGCTTCACATTGCGGGAATAGCTCAGTTGGTAGAGCACGACCTTGCCAAGGTCGGGGTCGCGAGTTCGAGTCTCGTTTCCCGCTCCATTTGAAAACGCCACTTCATCGAAGTGGCGTTTTTTTTGCCTTCAAAAACATCGCAGCCATGGGGCCACGGACATTTGTAATGCCCGTGGCCTTTTTTGCTCAGTGGCGCTCGCCCTGGTCGGGTGCGCTCAGCAACTGCTTCTCCAGGTTCCAGTCGAAGGGCTCTTCATTCTGCTCGGCCTCGTAGCGACGCTCTTCCAGCGTCTGGTACAGCTCGAGTTCTTCATCGGGCATGTAGTGCAGGCAGTCGCCGCCGAAGAACCACAGCAGGTCACGCGGAACCAGATGAGCGATCTGCGGGTAGCGCGTGATCACCTGGCAGATCAGGTCCTGACCCAGGTACTGGCTTTCCAGTGGGTTCTGGGGCAGCAGGGTCAGCAGTTCGTCGAAGCGTTCGAGGAACAGGGCGTGGCTTTCTTCCGGCACTTGCTCGGCGTCGCCCAGGGCCACCAGGATGGTGCGCAGGTGTTGGAGCAGTTGCAGGTGGTACTCCAGGTGGGGGTTGGCCATTGGGGCGATCCTCTGGTGTTGAAACGGGGGCCGGAGTATACGCAGGTTTTGCCCCTCAGGGGCAGGCGCAGCCGCTCGTACTGCCTTGACCGCCGGCCCGCCAGGGGCCGGGGATCTGTCTGACTGAAGGTGCTCAGCGCACCTTGCCCTCCGCGGGCAGCAGTTGCGCCTTGTCGAAAGCATCCACATCGATCACTGTCCGGCGCGCGGCTTCGGCTGCCTGGAGTCTCTCGCCTTCATCAGCCTGCAGCACGCCGGCCTGCACGGCGGCTTCGATGTCCGACTGGCCCGGCGCGGGATGCACCTTACCCTCCTTGAGCCCCTGGTGCAGCGCCTTGTGCAGTGGCGCCACCTCGTCCAGCAGGTCGCAAGCTGTCTGCAGGGCGGCTACCGGATCACCTTCGCCGTCAGGGCGGAAGCAGCCCGCCAGCAGTTCCTCCAGTGCCGGATCACCCTTGCGTCGGCCGATCAGTTCAGCGACTTCTTTATCCAGTTCATCGCTTGGCCCGGTGTGGCGGCGACCGAACGGGAAGACCAGAACCCGCAACGCACAGCCGATGAAGCGATTGGGGAAGTTGTCGAGCAGCCGGTCGAGGGCCTTTTCGGCCTGCCCCAGGCTTTCTTCCAGCGCCCAGCGCAGCAGAGGTTGCATGTGCTCGGGTGAGCCGAGGTCGTGATAGCGCTTGAGCGCTGCGGATGACAGGTACAGGTAGCTGAGGACATCCCCCAGGCGCGCGCTCAGGCGTTCGCGCCGCTTCAGCGCGCCGCCGAGCAGCATCATCGACAGGTCGGCAAGCAAGGCGAATGCGGCCGCCTGACGGTTCAGCGCACGGAAGTAGCCCTGGCTGAGGGCGTCGCCCGGCATCTTCTCGAAGTGCCCCAGTCCGATGCCGAGCACGAAAGTGCTGGCCGCATTGCTGGCGGCGAACATGATGTGCTTCATCAGCAGATCGTCGAACTCGTTGAGCGCCTGCTCGCGATCCTCGCGCCCAGCGAGGGCCATTTCCTTGAGGACGAAGGGGTGGCAGCGGATCGCGCCCTGTCCGAAGATCATCAGGTTGCGTGACAGGATGTTGGCGCCCTCGACGGTGATGAAGATCGGCGCGCCCTGCCAATTGCGACCCAGGTAGTTGTTCGGGCCCATGATGATGCCTTTGCCACCGTGTACGTCCATGGCGTGCTGGATGCATTCACGGCCGCGTTCGGTCAGGTGGTACTTGAGGATTGCCGAAAGTACCGAGGGCTTCTCGCCCAGGTCCACTGCCTTGGCGGTGAGCAGGCGGGCGCTGTCCATCAGCCAGGCGTTGCCACCGATTCGTGCCAGCGATTCCTGGATGCCCTCGAAGGCGGACAGCGGCACGTTGAACTGCTCGCGGACGCGGGCGTACTGGCCGGTGACCAGGCTGGTGTACTTGGCAGCGCCTGTGCCAACCGCAGGCAGCGAGATGGAGCGCCCGACCGACAGGCAGTTCATCAGCATCATCCAGCCCTTGCCGAGCATGTCCTTGCCGCCGATGAGGAAGTCCAGGGGCACGAACACGTCCTTGCCGCTGTTCGGGCCATTCATGAAGGCTGCACCCAGCGGCAGGTGGCGCTTGCCGATCTCCACGCCCGGGGTGTCGGTGGGGATGAGTGCCAGGCTGATGCCCAGGGATTCCTGTTCGCCCAGCAGGTGATCGGGGTCGTAGGCCTTGAAGGCCAGGCCCAGCAGGGTGGCCACCGGGCCGAGGGTGATGTAGCGCTTCTCCCAGTTCAGGCGAAGGCCGATGACTTCCTCGCCGTTCCATTCCCCCTTGCAGACGATGCCGGTGTCAGGCATGGCGCCAGCGTCGGAGCCGGCCAGTGGGCCTGTGAGGGCGAAGCAGGGGATTTCGTCGCCACGGGCCAGGCGCGGCAGGTAGTGGTTACGCTGTTCATCGGTGCCATAGTGCAGCAGCAGTTCGGCCGGGCCGAGCGAGTTGGGCACCATCACGGTCGAAGCCAGGTCGCCGCTGCGAGTGGCGAGTTTCATCGCCACCTGGGAGTGAGCGTAGGCGGAGAAGCCCTTGCCGCCGTATTCCTTGGGGATGATCAGGGCGAAGAAGCCGTGCTGCTTGATGTGTTCCCAGGCTGCGGGTGGCAGGTCGAGGTCCTGGCCGATCTGCCAGTCGCTGACCAGGGCGCAGAGTTCCTCGGTGGGGCCATCGATGAACGCCTGTTCTTCTGCGGTGAGCGTGGGGGCAGGGTAGTCGAGCAGGGTATTCCAGTCGGGCTGGCCGCTGAACAGCTGGCCGTCCCACCATACAGTGCCCGCGTCGATCGCTTCGCGCTCGGTCTGCGACATGGGTGGCAGGGTGCGCTGGAACCATTTGAACACGGGGCCGGTGAACACCT
Source organism: Pseudomonas machongensis (assembly GCF_034961125.1). Taxonomy (NCBI): domain Bacteria; kingdom Pseudomonadati; phylum Pseudomonadota; class Gammaproteobacteria; order Pseudomonadales; family Pseudomonadaceae; genus Pseudomonas; species Pseudomonas machongensis. The sequence goes on from NZ_JAYFUI010000185.1 coordinate 3,369, forward strand.
GGCGCCGCCACTGCGGCAATATCAGCAGGGCGGCCTTGGCGGCCAGCACCAGCCAGATCACGGTCAGCAGCCAGCCAGGTGCGTCGGCGAAGATGCCCATCAACAGCACATAGGCGGCGATCGCCCCTAGGATCTGCAGCGGTGGCAGACGTCGATGGGTGAGATATGCGGCGCCGATCACCAGCACCACCAACCACAACAGCAGCATAGTTCTTCCTCCTTGGAAGCTTGGGCTCGAGCCATCCCGGATAGCTTAGACGCGATGCGCCGGATGGCTCGCTATGAACAGTGACAGGGTGTGGCCACAGGAGTTTCAGAGCATTGTCCCCTGGTACAGGTGGCGTCACTGTGGAGTAGACTGTCCACCCTCTGCACTCACTAAGGACGTTGTCATGCTGAAGATCTGGGGTCGCAAGAACTCGAGCAATGTGCGCAAGGCGTTGTGGATTGCCCACGAGTTGGGGCTGGAGTTCGAGTCGATCGACGCCGGTGGCGCGTTCGGTGTGGTCAACGAGCCTGAGTACCGTGAGCGCAACCCCAATGGCCTGGTGCCGATGCTCGAGGATGGCGACTTCGTCCTCTGGGAGTCCAACACCATCGTGCGCTACCTGAGCGCTGAATATGGTGCCGAGCAGGGCTGGTACCTGGACGATCCGCGCCAGCGTGCCCTGGCGGACAAGTGGATGGACTGGACCACCTCTTCCTTTGCCGCGCCGTTCCGCCCGCTGTTCTGGGGCATGCTGCGTACCCCGGAGAATGAGCGTGACTGGACGGCGATCAACGCTGCGCGGGAAAAGTGCGGCGAGTTGCTGGCGATCGTCGACAAGACGCTGGCCACCCAACCCTACCTTTCCGGTGAGCAGATCGGCATGGGCGACATTCCGCTGGGCTGCTTTGCCTACGCCTGGTTCGAGATGCCCATCGAGCGTCCCGATCTCCCCAACCTGCAGGCCTGGTACGAGCGCCTGAAGGCGCGTCCGGCCTATAAGGCCGCAGTAATGACGGCGCTGACCTGAGCGGATACCCCGCCCGTTTCGATAGTCACTATCGATATACATGACTGTACTTGTGCGGTCAGGCCTTGCACCATGGCCGCACTACTCACTGCGCCAGTGACTTGACCTGGCGTGTCCTGAACCTTTTTCTTCGGTACGTGACCCGCTATGAGTTCTGCCCTGTCCATAAGACAGCTGACCAAGACCTACGGCAACGGCTTTCAGGCCCTCAAGGGCATCGACCTGGAGGTCGCCGAAGGTGACTTCTTTGCCTTGCTCGGCCCCAATGGCGCCGGTAAATCCACCACCATCGGCATTCTCTCGACCCTGGTGAACAAGACCAGCGGCACGGTGAATGTCTTCGGCCACGACCTGGACCGCCAGCCAGCCGCGCTCAAGCGCAGCATCGGCGTGGTGCCCCAGGAGTTCAACTTCAACCAGTTCGAGAAGACCTTCGACATCGTCGTCACCCAGGCCGGCTACTACGGCATCCCGCCGAAGCTGGCCAAGGAGCGTGCCGAGCAGTACCTCACCCAACTGGGGCTGTGGGACAAGCGCGACGTGCAGTCGCGGTCGCTGTCCGGCGGCATGAAGCGTCGCCTGATGATCGCCCGTGCGCTGATCCATGAGCCGCGCTTGCTGATCCTCGACGAGCCGACGGCTGGCGTGGATATCGAACTGCGTCGCTCGATGTGGAGTTTCCTCACCGAGCTGAACCAGAAAGGCATCACCATCATCCTCACCACCCACTATCTCGAGGAAGCCGAGCAGCTGTGCCGCAACATCGGCATCATCGACCACGGCACCATTGTCGAGAACACCAGCATGCGCCAGTTGCTGGGCAAGCTGCACGTCGAGACCTTCGTCCTCGACCTCAAGCAGGACCTGCCCGCGGCGCCGAAGCTGCAAGGTTACCCGTGCCGGCTGATCACGCCGCACACGCTGGAAGTGCAGGTGGAAAAGGATATCGGCATCACTGCGTTGTTCGGCCAATTGGCGTTGCAGAACATCGAGGTGCAGAGCCTGCGTAACAAGACCAACCGACTCGAGGAGTTGTTCGTGGCCCTGGTGGAAAAGAATCTGTCGAAGGTGGCGGTATGAGTGTGGAACTGCGCACCAACTGGGTCGCCCTGAATACGATCGTCTATCGCGAGGTTCGACGCTTTCTGCGTATCTGGCCGCAGACCCTGCTGCCGCCGGCGATCACCATGGTGCTGTACTTCGTCATCTTCGGTAACCTGATCGGCCGTCAGATCGGCGACATGGGTGGCTTCACCTACATGGAGTACATCGTGCCGGGGCTGATCATGATGTCGGTGATCACCAACTCCTACGGCAACGTGGTGTCGAGCTTCTTCGGCAGCAAGTTCCAGCGTTCGATCGAAGAGTTGATGGTCTCACCGGTCTCGCCGCACACCATTCTCGTCGGCTACGCCCTCGGTGGTGTGTTACGCGGCCTGGCGGTAGGCGTGATCGTGACCATCCTGTCGATGTTCTTCACCCACCTGCAGGTGCATCACTTGGGTGTGACCATCGTTGTGGTGCTGCTGACGGCGACGATCTTCTCGCTGCTGGGGTTCGTCAATGCCGTGTTCGCACGTAATTTCGACGATATCTCGATCATTCCGACCTTTGTTCTGACACCGCTGACCTACCTGGGTGGCGTGTTCTACTCCATCAACCTGCTGCCGCCGTTCTGGCAGACCGTGTCGCTGGCGAACCCGGTGCTGCACATGGTCAACTCGTTCCGCTACGGCATTCTAGGGGTGTCGGATATCAGCATTGGTACGGCGATCACCTTCATGCTGGTGGCTACCGCGGTGCTCTATACCCTGTGCGTCCGCCTGCTGGTCAGTGGTCGCGGCATGCGTGCATGACACCCTGCACTTGCGCCGGCGCCACTGCCGGCCGACCCACCAGCGCCAGTAGAGCAAGGTGGTGAAGTAGGCGGCAACGCCCAGTATCACGCCGCACACCACCGAGCCGAGCAGGAAAGGCTGCCAGACGGTGGACAGTTGGTCGGTGATCCATTCGAAAGTCAGTTCTTCCGGGAGCGTTCGCGGAGGAATCTGCATCAGCCACGCGCCGGTCATGTAGGTGACGAAGAACACCGGTGGCATGGTCAGCGGGTTGGTCAGCCAGACCAGGCTGACCGCGATGGGCAGGTTGCCGCGTACCGGTATCGCCAGACTGGCGGCCAGCAGCATCTGCATGGGGATGGGGATGAGCGCTGCGAACAACCCTACGCCCATGGCCCGAGCGACCGAATGGCGATTCAGGTGCCAGAGGTTGGGGTCGTGCAGCAATCGGCCGAAAAAGCGTAAGGACTTGTGTTCCCGAATGCTGGTCGGATCCGGCATGTAGCGTTTGAAGAGGCGGCGCGGCATGTAGGCTCCCGGTGCTCGAATAGGGCGAGTATGCCTTGATTCCACGTCAGCCTCGTTCAGAGTTTGTGACAATTGTTGAGTGAGCTCGGCGGCCAAACAGGCCTAGCCTGACGGGGCGATTACGCTTGCGGAGCTTTACTTCATGCGCACAGGGATGTCTGCGCTGGCGCTCGGGTTGTTGAGCCTGGGTCTCTTGCCTGCCTTGCCGTCGGTCGGATGGCTGTTCCTTCTGTTCTTGTCGGCACTGATGTGCCTGTTCACTCGCGTCTGGCCGATAGGGTGGTTCCTGCTGGGGCTGAGCTGGGCCTGCTGGTCGGCGCAGCAGGCCCTTGATGATCGCCTGATCGCCGAGCTCGATGGGCGCACACTGTGGCTGGAGGGCAGGGTGACGGGGCTGGCGACGCAGTCCGGGCGCAGCGTGCGTTTCGAGCTGGACGAGGCACAGTCCCGGCGTGCGAAGTTACCCCGCCGGATGCAACTGAGCTGGTTCGACGGCCCCATGGTCCGGACTGGCGAGCGCTGGCGGCTCGCGGTCAACCTCAGACGCCCTCAGGGGCTGCTCAATCCCCATGGTCCCGACCGTGAGGCAATGCTGCTGGCACGGCGCATTGGTGCCACAGGAACGGTCAAGGCCGGGGAGATGCTGGCCCCGGCGAGCGGGGGCTGGCGCGACAGGCTGCGCCAGCGCTTGCTGGCGGTGGACGCCCAAGGGCGGGAGGTGGTGCTGGCGGCGCTGGTGCTCGGTGACGGTTCTGGGCTGGCGCGGGAGGACTGGCAGGCCTTGCAGGCGACCGGCACCGTGCACCTGATGGTGATTTCGGGGCAGCACATTGGCTTGCTGGCGGGGCTGATCTATGGGCTGGTTGCCGGACTGGCCCGTCTGGGTGCCTGGCCAGGGAGGCTACCGTGGTTGCCCTGGGCGTGCGGCCTGGCGATGGCAGCAGCCTTGGCCTATGGCGCCCTGGCTGGCTTTCAGGTGCCGGTGCAGCGTGCATGCCTGATGCTGGCCACTGTCTTGGTCTGGCGTCTGCGCTTTCGTCATCTGGGGGCGTTCTTCCCCTTGTTGCTGGCTTTGGTCGGTGTATTGCTGTGCGAGCCCCTGGCCAGCCTGATGCCGGGCTTCTGGCTGTCTTTCGCGGCGGTGGCGGTGCTGATCTACTGCTTCAGCGCGCGTCTGGGTGGCTGGCGGCCCTGGCAGGCCTGGAGTCGTGCTCAATGGGTGATCGCCATCGGTTTGCTGCCCGCGATGCTGGCGCTGGGTCTGCCTGTCAGCCTCAGCGCGCCGTTGGTCAATCTCCTGGCAGTACCCTGGATCAGCCTGGCGGTGTTGCCATTGGCCCTGCTCGGAACGGCGACGCTGCCGTTGGCAGGGGTGGGGGAATCGTTGCTGTGGCTGGCAGGTGGGTTGATCGACCTGATGTTTCGCGCGCTCGGCCTGCTGGCCGAATGGCGTCCACCCTGGACGCCCCCGCCGCTTTCGCTGTGGGCGTGGACGCTGGTGTGTGCGGGCGCGTTGTTGTTCTTGCTGCCACGCGGCGTGCCGCTGCGAGGACTGGGGGCGGTGATGCTGCTGGCGCTGTGGGCGCCTCGCGAGCAGGTGCCGCACGCAGAGGTGGAAGTCTGGCAACTGGACGTTGGCCAAGGCTTGGCGGTGCTGTTGCGCACGCGGCATCACAGCCTGCTCTACGATGCCGGGCCGGCGATGGGCACCAGTGACCTTGGGCAGACCGTGGTGCTGCCGACCTTGCGCAGGCTGGGTGTCAACCAGCTCGATCTGATGCTGATCAGCCATGCACATGCCGACCACGCCGGCGGCGCTGTTGCCGTGCAGCGCGGCCTGCCGGTGGCGCGGGTGCTGGCTGGCGAGGCTCGGGAGTTGCCCGCAGTCTTGGGCGCACAGGTGTGCAGCAGTGGTGAGCGCTGGGAGTGGGATGGCGTGATGTTCTCGCTGTGGCACTGGCCCAGTGGCAAGAACAGCAACGACCGCTCCTGTGTACTGCTGGTCGAGGCCCAGGGTGAGCGCTTGCTGCTGGCTGGCGACATGGAGGCCGATGCCGAGCGTGCCTGGCTGGAGTCCGCCGATGCGGCGCGTATCGACTGGCTGCAGTCCCCGCATCATGGCAGCCGCAGTTCCTCCACCGAGCCTTTCATCCGCGCCATCGCGCCGCGTGGCGTGATGATTTCCCGTGGGCGACACAATGGTTTCGGTCACCCGCACCCGCAGGTGATCGAACGCTATCGGCGGCATGGGCTGGCAGTGCATGACACGGCCCTGCAAGGGGCGCTGCACCTGCGACTGGGCAGGCACGGAGAGGTCGAGGGATTGCGTGCGCAGCGGCGCTTCTGGCGTGAGCCGCCTTCCTAGGCCGTGCACGCCTGAAATATGCTAGTCACCCGCCAGCCCCCTGACCTTCGGCAGATGAGCCCCATGTCTGCCTATGGTAGAGTGGCGGCCTTTTTCAGGGGGGATGCTTACTGTGTGGGAATTGGTCAAGTCCGGCGGCTGGATGATGCTGCCGATCATTCTGAGCTCCGTCGCAGCCATGGCAATTGTCGTCGAGCGCCTGTGGACCCTGCGTGCCAGTCGCGTCACCCCGCCGCACCTGCTGGGCCAGGTATGGATGTGGATCAAGGACAAGCAGCTGACCAGTGACAAGCTCAAGGCGTTGCGCGCCGACTCCCCCTTGGGCGAGATCCTCGCCGCGGGCCTGGCAAACTCTCGCCATGGCCGCGAGATCATGAAGGAATGCATCGAGGAGGCCGCCTCCCGGGTCATCCACGAGCTCGAGCGCTACATCAGCACGCTGGGCACCATCGCTGCAATGGCGCCGTTGCTCGGTCTGCTTGGCACCGTACTTGGCATGATCGACATCTTCAGTGCGTTCATGGGCTCGCAGATGACTGCCAACGCCGCGGTGCTCGCCGGGGGTATTTCCAAGGCGCTGGTGACCACCGCAGCGGGCCTGATGGTTGGTATCCCCGCCGTATTCTTCCACCGTTTCCTGCTGCGCCGCATCGATGAGCTGGTGGTTGGCATGGAGCAGGAGGCGATCAAGCTGGTCGAGGTGCTGCAGGGCGATCGCGAGGTCGAGGTGGCCGGAGGCAAGGCGTGAAGTTCCGGCGCAATCGACAACGCGAGAACGTCGACATCAACCTTGCATCGTTGATCGATGTGGTGTTCGTGCTCTTGCTGTTCTTTGTGGTCACCACCACGTTCACCCGCGAGACCCAACTGCGTGTCGAACTGCCCGAGGCCGCCAGCGGCGCACCGGCCGCTCCGCAGGATGGCAAGCTGGTGGAGGTGACGATCAGCGCCGATGGCGTGTATTCGGTGAACAACCACCTGCTGCCCAAGAGCGACCTGGCCACCCTGACCGAGGCCCTTGAGCGGGAGTCCGGAGGGGACAACACATTGCCTTTGGCGATCAGTGCCGATGGCAAGACCCCGCATCAGGCGGTGATCACGGCGATGGATGCTGCCGGCAAGCTCGGCTTCAGCCACCTGCGCATGACCACCGTCGAGGCGGCTCCGGGGACGCCCTGATGGCTTTCACCGATCGCCTGCTCGCGGCCTGGTACCAAGGCCATCCCGCCCTGGGGCTGTTGCGCCCGCTCGAGGCCCTTTACCGGCGGGTGGTGACGCGCAAGCGTGCGCGCTTCCTCAGTGGCGAAAGCGCCAGCTATCGGGCTCCGGTGCCGGTCATCGTGGTGGGTAATATCACCGTCGGGGGGACCGGCAAGACGCCGATGATCCTCTGGCTGATCGAGCATTGCCGAAGCCTGGGGCTGAAGGTCGGCGTGGTCAGTCGTGGATATGGCGCCAAGCCGCCTCATTTCCCCTGGCGGGTCCAGGCCAGCCAGAGCGCTGTGCAGGCCGGAGACGAACCTTTGCTGATCGTGCAGCGCACCGACGTGCCGCTGATGATCGACCCTGACCGATCCCGTGCCGTGCAAGCGCTGTTGGTCAGCGAGCCCTTGGACCTGATTCTCTGTGATGACGGCATGCAGCATTATCGGCTGGCGCGCGACCTGGAGCTGGTGCTGATCGACGCGGCCCGTGGTCTCGGCAACGGCCGATGCCTGCCGGCCGGCCCGTTGCGTGAGCCGGTCGAGCGCCTGGATGATGTCGGTGCAGTGCTGCACAACGGTGCGACCGTCGATCCGCCGCGTGGATTCGCGTTCGGTCTGCGTCCGAGTGCTTTGGTCAATCTACGGACCGGCGAGCGTCGTCCGCTCGAGCATTTTCCTGCCGGTCAGGCCCTGCATGCCGTGGCTGGCATTGGCAACCCGCAACGTTTCTTCAACACCCTGCAAGGGCTAAACTGGCAGCCCGTGCCGCACCCTTTCGCCGACCATGCGCAGTTCGATGCCCAGAGCCTGGCATTCGAGCCACCGCTGCCATTGGTCATGACTGAAAAGGACGCGGTGAAATGCCGTGACTTTGCAGGTGACGACTGGTGGTACCTGGCCGTTGATGCCGAACCGTCACCATCCTTCGTCGCCTGGTTCGATGCGCAGCTCGCTCGTCTGCTGCCTTGAATCACTTCCACTTTCCGGCCTTCGGCCTCAAGGACAACCTCCATGGACACCAAACTGCTCGATATCCTGGCCTGCCCGATCACCAAAAGCCCACTCAAGCTCAGCGCCGACAAGACCGAGCTGATCAGCAAGGGCGCGGGCCTGGCCTATCCGATCCGCGACGGCATCCCGGTCATGCTGGAGAGCGAGGCGCGCACCCTGAGCGACGACGAGCGCCTGGACAAATGAGCCTGAATTTCACTGTGGTGATTCCTGCCAGGCTGCGCTCCACGCGCCTGCCGGGCAAGCCGTTGCTACCGATCGCCGGCAAGCCAATGATCCAGCATGTCTGGGAACAGGCCCTCAAGAGCGGTGCTGCACGGGTAGTCATTGCTACCGACGATGCCAGCATTCTCGAAGCATGCCAGGCCTTTGGCGCCGAAGTGCTGATGACCCGTGCCGACCATGAGTCGGGTACCGACCGTTTGGCCGAGGTGGTCGCGCACCTGGGCCTGCCGCCAGACGCCATCGTGGTCAACGTGCAGGGTGACGAGCCGTTGATTCCGCCGGTGATCATCGACCAAGTGGCCGCCAATCTGGCGGCTCACCCCGAGGCGGGTATCGCAACCCTGGCCGAGCCGATCCATGAGCCGCAAAGCGTGTTCAACCCTAACGCGGTCAAGGTGGTCAGCGACAAGAACGGCCTTGCCCTGACCTTCAGCCGTGCGCCGCTGCCATGGGCGCGCGATGCCTTCGCCAAAGGCCGCGACCTGTTGCCGGAAGGGGTGCCGTATCGTCGTCATATCGGCATGTATGCCTACCGTGTCGGCTTCCTGCAGGATTTCGTCGGTTGGGGCCCGTGCTGGCTCGAGCAGACCGAGGCGCTGGAGCAGTTGCGGGCGCTTTGGCATGGCGTGCGTATCCATGTCGAGGATGCCATCGAAGCGCCGGCAGTGGGTGTCGATACCCCTGAAGACCTGGAGCGCGTACGGCGCTTGCTGGAGGCCTGATGCGCGTATTGTTCGTCTGCCTGGGCAATATCTGCCGTTCACCCACCGCCGAGGGTGTTCTGCGCCACCAATTGCAGGCTGCAGGGCTTGCAGAGCGCGTGCACGTGGCCTCAGCAGGCACCGGAGACTGGCACGTGGGCAAGGCGCCCGACAGCCGTACCTGCAAGGCTGCACTGGTACGGGGTTATGACTTGTCGCGCCAGCGCGCACAGCAGGTCAAGGCCGCTCACTTCGGTGAGTACGACCTGATCCTGGCCATGGACAAGAGCAATCTGGGTAACCTGCAGGCGCTACGCCCGCACGATGCGCGCGGCGAGCTCGACCTGTTCCTGCGCAGGTATGGCGCGATGCTGGATGAGGTGCCGGACCCTTACTATGGCGGTGCCGAAGGTTTCGAGCAGGTGCTGGACCTGATCGAAGCGGCCTGTCGCGAGCTGGTCGTGGAAATCAAGGGGCGGTTATGACAGCGCAGTGGCAGGAGCGTGTATCGCTCAAGCCGTTCAACACCTTCGGTATCGACGTCAAGGCGCGCTACCTCGCTTTGGCCCATGACGACGATGAGGTCCGCCAGGCTCTGGCACTGGCTGCGCAACGGCAGTTGCCGGTGCTGGTGGTCGGCGGCGGCAGCAACCTGCTGCTGACCCGCGACGTCGATGCCTTGGTACTGCACGTGGCCAGTCGTGGCCGACGCATCCTCAGTGACGATGGCGAGCGTGTCGTGATCGAGGCCGAGGCAGGCGAGCCCTGGCATCCGTTCGTGCAATGGAGCCTGGCGCAGGGCCTGTGCGGGCTGGAGAACCTCAGCCTGATTCCCGGCACGGTCGGGGCGGCACCGATGCAGAACGTCGGTGCGTACGGGGTCGAGATCAAGGATGTGTTCGCAGGCTTGACCGCTCTGGACCGTGAGACCGGCCAGCTGCGCGACTTCACGTTGAACGAGTGTGCATTCGCCTATCGCGACAGTGTGTTCAAGCGCAACCAGGGCCGTTGGTTGATCCTGCGTGTGCGTTTCGTGCTGAGCCGTACATTGCGTGCGCACCTGGACTACGGGCCGGTTCGACAGCGCTTGCAAGAGCAGGGCGTGCAGGAAGTGACTGCACAGGCCATCAGCGATGCCATCTGCAGTATTCGTCGCGAAAAGCTTCCGGATCCGGCTGAGCTGGGCAATGCTGGCAGCTTCTTCAAGAACCCGGTGGTCTCGGTGCAGTTGGCTGAGAGTATTCGCGCGCGTTATCCGAGTCTGGTCGCCTATCCCCAGTCTGAGGGGCAGGTCAAGCTGGCGGCAGGCTGGCTGATCGAGCAGGCGGGCTGGAAGGGCTACCGTGAGGGTGATGCTGGTGTGCATCGCTTGCAGTCGCTGGTGCTGGTCAATTACGGCCAGGCAAGTGGCGCACAGTTGCACGCCCTGGCGCAGCGAATCCAGGCGGATATCTTTGAACGGTTTGGCGTCGAGTTGGAGATGGAGCCAAATCTGTACTGATCGCCACCACCAGGCTGGCCCGGCTTTCCTGGGTTTTGAGCGATAAAGAAAAACCCCCGCCAGTTCGCACTGGCGGGGGTTTTTCATTCAGCTGCTGGAATCAACCGTGGTGAGGTTTGTGCTCATCCTCGGTGGTTTCCAATGCCGGGGCAGCTTCGGCGGCAGCCTGGGCAGCAGCAGCAGCAGCGGCAGCGGCTTCAGCCTCACGCTTGCGGCGACGCACTTCACGTGGGTCGTTCGGCGCACGGCCGTTCGGCAGCATGATGGTGGCCGCTTCTTCTACAGCCGGCTCTTGGGCCGGAGCAGTTTCAGCTACGGCAGGGGCAGGCTCTTCGGCAGGGGCTGCTTCAGCGACGACCGGTGCTGCCTCGACAGCCACTGGCTCGACCACGACAGGCTCGATCACTTCGGCTTCGACAGCGGGTGCTTGCTCTACGGCAGTTTCAGCAACCGGTGCCTTCTCCGCTTCGCTCGCTTCCACGGCCGGTGCTTCGGTGGCTGGCGCTTCGACTGCAGGCGCAGGCTCGCTGGTGGCCACTTCGGCCTGTGGTTGTGCAGGCGCTTCGACGACAGGCTCGATGCCTGGTTCGACCACGGTCACAGGCGCATTGACCGGCTGCTCGACGACAGGCGCGATCGCGACTTCCTCAGCTTTGGCGACAACCTCGGCCGGCTCGGCGGGCTGAACCACTTCACGGTCGTCAGCCTCCACGACAGTGGCGGTGGCGCGCTCGGCCTGCTCGTTGGCCTGGGCCTCGGCGTCGGCACTGATATTGCTGCTGGCAACGGCAGCGGTGACTGCCAGGCCTGCGGCCAGTTCGGCACCCAGCTCAGTGGCCTTGTGCTGCTGTGGCTGCTGCTCTTCGCCGGTTTCATCATCGCCGTCGATCAGTTCACCATTGGCATTGCGCTGGCGCTCACGACGGTTGCTGCGGCGACGCTGGCCACGGGAGCGGCGGCGAGGGCGTTCGCCATCGGCACCCTCCTGCTCATCCTGCAGCAGTTCTTCGTTAGGCAGTTGCTCCTCGCTCGCCTCGGCAGCCTGTTCGGCGGCACGTGGCTGGCGCTCTTCGCGCGGCTGGCGTGGTTGGCGTTCTTCGCGTGGTGCGCGCTCTTCACGCTCCTCGCGTGGTGCGCGTTCCTCACGGGCCGGACGCTCTTCACGAGGTGCGCGTTCTTCGCGTGGGGCACGTTCTTCGCGTGGGGCACGTTCTTCGCGTGGGGCACGTTCTTCGCGTGGTGCGCGTTCCTCACGGGGTGCGCGCTCTTCGCGGGCTACGCGTTCCTCGCGAGGTGCGCGCTCTTCGCGTGGAGCACGCTCCTCGCGGGCCGCCGGGGCAGTATCCAGTGGCTCGCGCAATTCGCGGACGCGTTCTTCACGATTACCACGGCGGTCTTCGCGTGGTTGACGAGGTGCACGTTCTTCGCGTGGTGCACGTTCTTCACGAGGTGCGCGCTCCTCGCGTGGCTGGCGCTCTTCGCGTGGGGTGCGCTCACTGCGCTCTTCACGCGGTTTGCGGTCTTCATCGCGACGGCCATTGCGGTTGCGGCTCTGCTGACGGCCGTTGCGGCGTTCCTCGTTGCGCTGGCTGCGCTCGGTGGTCGGCTTCTCGGGGGTGGCGGCGGGAGCGACGACGGGTTCTTCCTTGCCGGCGAACAGGCTGACCAGCGACTTGACCAGGCCCTTGAACAGGCTTGGCTCTGGCGCGGCGACAGGCGCTGGAGCGGTTGCAGCAGGTTTTTCTTCGCTCGGGCTAGGCTCAGGGGCGTTGGTGCGAGCCGGAGCGGTCTTCACTGCAGCTTCCTGGCGAACCAGGGTGCGGGTAGCGGTTGGTTGCGGCGCTTCCTCGGCTTCGCTGGTGGCGATTTCGTAGCTCGACTGGTTGTTCAGCACGTCCGGATTGTCGTCGCGCAGGCGCTGGACTTCGAAGTGCGGGGTTTCCAGGTGGTCGTTCGGCAGGATGATGATGCGTGCACGGGTGCGCAGTTCGATCTTGGTGATCGAGTTGCGCTTCTCGTTGAGCAGGAAGGCGGCTACCGGGATCGGCACCTGTGCGCGTACCTCGGCGGTACGGTCTTTCAGTGCTTCTTCCTCGATCAGGCGCAGGATCGCCAGCGACAGGGACTCGACGTCACGGATGATGCCGGTGCCCGAGCAGCGCGGGCAGACGATGCCGCTGCTTTCGCCCAGCGACGGACGCAGGCGCTGGCGAGACATCTCCAGCAGGCCGAAGCGTGAGATGCGGCCGACCTGGACGCGGGCGCGGTCGGCTTCAAGGCATTCGCGAACGCGTTCCTCGACGGCGCGCTGGTTCTTGGCCGGGGTCATGTCGATGAAGTCGATGACGATCAGGCCACCGATGTCACGCAGGCGCAGCTGGCGGGCGATTTCCTCAGCCGCTTCCAGGTTGGTCTGCAGGGCGGTTTCCTCGATGTCGCTGCCTTTGGTGGCGCGCGCCGAGTTGATGTCGATGGAGACCAGGGCTTCGGTCGGATCGATGACGATCGAACCGCCCGACGGCAGGTCGACCACACGCTGGAAGGCGGTCTCGATCTGGCTTTCGATCTGGAAGCGGTTGAACAGCGGGACGCTGTCTTCGTACAGCTTGACCTTGCTGGCGTACTGCGGCATCACCTGGCGGATGAAGGTCAGGGCTTCTTCCTGAGCATCGATGCTGTCGATCAGTACTTCACCGATGTCCTGGCGCAGGTAGTCGCGAATGGCGCGGATGATGACGTTGCTTTCCTGGTAGATCAGGAAGGGCGCGACGCGATCCTGGGAGGCTTCCTTGATGGCGGTCCACAGTTGCAGCAGGTAGTCGAGGTCCCACTGCATCTCTTCGCTGCTGCGGCCCAGGCCGGCCGTGCGCACGATCAGGCCCATGTCGCCGGGAACGGTCAGGCCGTTGAGGGCTTCGCGCAGCTCGTTGCGCTCTTCGCCTTCGATGCGGCGGGAAATGCCGCCAGCGCGTGGGTTGTTCGGCATCAGGACCAGGTAGCGGCCGGCGAGGCTGATGAAGGTGGTCAGGGCCGCGCCCTTGTTGCCACGTTCTTCTTTCTCGACCTGGACGATGACTTCCTGGCCTTCGCTCAGCACTTCCTTGATGTTCACCCGACCTTCAGGCGACTTCTTGAAATACTCGCGGGAGATTTCCTTCAGCGGCAGGAAGCCGTGACGTTCGGAACCGAAGTCGACGAAGGCGGCTTCGAGGCTGGGTTCGATGCGGGTGATCTTGCCTTTGTAGATGTTGGCCTTTTTCTGCTCACGCGCGCCGGACTCGATATCCAGGTCGTAGAGGCGTTGGCCATCCACCAGGGCTACACGCAACTCTTCGGGTTGAGTCGCGTTAATCAGCATTCTTTTCATGTTGTACCGTCGGTTTCCGGGCTGCCGGAAACGGCGTTCGGCACACACGACTTCTCATGGTCGGTGCCAAGGTGCGCAAAGGGTGGCGTGCCACCCCCGTGTCCAACGACGTTCGGCACCAGCCGGTTGCCCAGCCTGCCGTTGTCGCGACGACGCGTCCTGTTTGCTGCGGTGCCTATCGCACTCAGTCAGGAGGAGGAATCAGCCGAGGGCCGTGGACGCCTCTGGGGCATCTGCAAACACCGGTTCCGCTCGCCGGGCCATTACAGTGGGCCGGTGGCCGGCCGTGCTGTACGGTCCGGGCTGTACATCTCCACCCTGCACGTATCCCTGATAATTCGGGTGCTGCCGCGCGCTGAATCCGCAACGGGTTGCATTTTTCGCCAGCGCAGATTCTGGGCTGGCGCCATTCATGTCCAAGGCAGGTATTTCCGAAGCATTCGCCAGGCGCTGCACGGAAGCGACGAGGCGGGGCAGGGGCATGCGAAAAAGAACAGGAGGGAGGTGAAACACCGCACTTGTCGTTTTTTTTCGTTCTTCTCTGCTCGGCGCTGGTGGCGATTCCAGGCATTTCGGTAAACTGGCGAAAACCCCGTCGGACGGCCTCGCGTCCTCGAGAATTGCGTTGGTCAGGGCCGGTTCGAAACCGTGCGGTACTGACCTACCGCTTTTGGCGGCGTTCGCGACTATAGCAGTAATCATTAAGTGCTTCAATTCCATAAAAAATTGTTATGATCCAGCAATGACGACCAATAATCCCCCGACTTCCGGCGTTCAGCTGATCGAAGTCGCGCCGGAACTTGCCGGCCAACGCATCGACAACTTCCTCATCACGGCCCTCAAGGGCGTGCCCAAGACCCTGGTCTATCGCATCCTGCGCAAGGGTGAGGTACGGGTGAACAAGGGGCGCATCAAACCCGAATACAAGCTGCAGGCGGGTGACATCGTGCGCGTGCCGCCTGTCCGATTGCCCGAGCGCGACGAGCCGGCTCCCGTGGCGCAGGGGTTGTTACAGCGGCTGGAGGCGGCGATCGTCTACGAAGACAAGGCGCTGATCGTGATGAACAAGCCCGCCGGTATTGCCGTGCATGGTGGCAGTGGCCTGAGTTTCGGGGTGATCGAGGCGCTGCGCCAGTTGCGTCCGGATGCCAAGGAACTCGAATTGGTGCACCGGCTGGACCGCGATACTTCGGGCCTGCTGATGATCGCCAAGAAACGCAGCATGCTTCGTCACCTCCACGCAGCGCTGCGCGGCGATGGCGTCGACAAGCGTTACATGGCGTTGGTGCGTGGGCACTGGCCAACGTCGAAGAAACAGGTCAATGCGCCCTTGCAGAAAAGCAACCTGCGCTCTGGCGAGCGCATGGTCGAAGTAGACGAAGAGGGCAAGGAAGCGTTGACGCTGTTCCGCGTGCTGCGTCGCTTCGGTGAGTTCGCCACGATGGTCGAGGCGCGTCCGATTACCGGTCGCACCCACCAGATCCGTGTGCACACGCTCCATGCCGGGCACATGATCGCCGGTGACGGCAAGTACGGCGATGAAGACTTCACCCGCGAAATTCGTGATCTGGGCGGCAAGCGCCTGTTCCTCCACGCTTATGCGTTGACCGTGCCCCTGCCGGACGGTGGCGAATTGAAGCTCGAGGCGCCGGTGGACGAGATGTGGGCCAAGACCGTGGAGCGCCTGAGTGCGACCTGACCTGTCATGAGCAAACCCTACGAGCTGCTGATCTTCGATTGGGATGGCACCCTTGCCGACTCCATCGGGCGCATCGTCGAAGCGATGAATGCCGCTGCCGAGCGTGCCGGCGAGGCTCCCACTGCCGACGCTGCGGTCAAGGGCATCATCGGCCTGGCCTTGAGCGAGGCGATCTCGGTGCTTTATCCGCATCTGGATGCCCGGCAGCTCGAGATTTTTCGCCAGCACTATGCAGATATCTACACGGCGCTGGATCAGCAGCCCTCACCGCTGTTCGAAGGGGTGGTGGAATCGCTGGAAGCCTTCCGTAGCGAGGGCTATCGTCTGGCGGTGGCCACCGGCAAGGCGCGTCGTGGGCTCGACCGGGTGCTCAAGGCCAATGGCTGGGAAGGGTATTTCGATATCACTCGGGCCGCTGATGAAACCCGCGGTAAACCCCATCCGTTGATGCTTGAGGAAATTCTCGCCCATTGCCGGGTCGAACCTGGCAGGGCGCTGATGGTCGGAGATTCGGCATTCGATCTGCAGATGGCCAGTAATGCAGGCATGCACTCGGTTGCGGTGGGGTATGGCGCAATGTCGCTGCAGGCGCTGAGCGAATTCGGGCCGCAGGTGTGCGTCGAGCATTTTTCACAGTTGCGTGAGTGGCTGGCTGGTCCCGCGCAGCTTCAACTCCAAGGTAGGTGAGCATGGCTGACGAGTGGAAAGCCCCTGAGTCCGAGGGTGCGGCGCAGGACAAGGAAGAGCGCAAGAGCTGGAAGCTGCTCGAAAAGACGCTCCTGGCGGGTGTTCAGGAGCAGCGTCGTGCGCGGCGCTGGGGGATCTTCTTCAAGCTGCTGACCTTTCTCTACCTGTTCGGTCTCTTGTTCCTGTTCTCTCCGCTGATGGATATGGAGAGCACGGCTTCGCGCAGTGCCAATCATACCGCCTTGGTGGAAGTGCGCGGGGTGATCGCCGATCAGGAAGCTGCCAGCGCCGACAACATCATCAAGAGCCTGCGCGAGGCGTTCAAGGACGCCAAGACCAAGGCTGTGGTGATGCGCATCAACAGTCCGGGCGGCAGCCCGGTGCAGGCGGGTTACGTATATGACGAGATTCGTCGGCTGCGTGCTGAATATCCGGCAATCAAGCTGTATGCGGTAATCACTGATCTTGGTGCTTCGGGCGCCTACTACATCGCCAGTGCGGCGGACGAGATCTACGCTGACAAGGCCAGCCTGGTCGGATCCATTGGTGTGACTGCCGCCGGCTACGGCTTCGTCGGCGCCATGGAGAAGCTTGGGGTCGAGCGTCGTGCCTATACCTCTGGTGAGCACAAGGCCTTCCTTGACCCGTTCTCGCCGCAAAAACCTGAAGAGACAGCGTTCTGGCAGGGTGTGCTGGATACCACGCACAATCAGTTCATCGCCATGGTGAAGCAGGGGCGAGGTGAGCGTCTGAAGGACAAGGAGCATCCCGAGCTGTTCAGTGGTTTGATCTGGTCGGGCGAGCAGGCCAAGGCGCTAGGCTTGATCGATGGCCTGGGCAGTGCCAGCTATGTGGCGCGTGACATTGTCGGCGAGAAGGAGTTGGTGGACTTCACGGTGCAGGAATCGCCGTTCGATCGCTTCTCCAAGCGTATCGGTGCCAGCGTCGCCGAGCGTCTGGCCATGTACATGGGCTTCCAGGGGCCATCCCTGCGTTGATTCATGAGTGGGGCTGCCGGGCAGCCCCGTCTTTCAGGGTAGCTGCACACCTTCTGCGTGCAGCATGTCTACCAGGCGAATCAGCGGAAGCCCGATCAGGCTCGTCGCATCGCAGCCGTGGGTGCTCTGGAACAGTGTCACCCCCAATCCCTCCGCCTTGAAGCTCCCTGCGCAGTCCAATGGTTGCTCTGCCTGCACGTAGCGCTCGACTCGTTCGCGGTCCAGTTCGCGCAGGGTTACGGTGAACGGTATGCAGTCGACCTGGCATTGCCCTGTGCTGCTGTTGAGCAGGGCGAGGCCGGTCAGGAAAGTGACTTGCTGGCCGCTGGCAGCCAGCAATTGCTCGCACGCGCGTTCGAAGGTGTGTGGCTTGCCAAGGATCTGCTCGCCCAGCACGGCGACCTGGTCCGAGCCGATGATCAGGTGTTGCGAATGGCTGTTCGCCAGGGCTTCGGCTTTTTGTCGGGCCAGGCGGCGAACCAGTTCGGTGGCCGGCTCCTCGGCATTGCGCCCTTCGTCTATATCGGGGCTTGCCCAGGTGAAAGGCAGGCGCAGGCGCTGGAGCAATTCGCGCCGGTAGGGGGAGCTTGAAGCAAGCAGCAGGGGAAGCATGGTAGACTCCTTCGCAATTGAACCGATTCTAACATGCGTGATGCCGCCTAATTTCCTTTGACAGGGGCGGGGGGCATCCCTAGAATGCTGCGCCTATGTTGAATGACCCGATTCCACCTCACGTTGACCCGCGCAAATTAGCCGATCGTGGCGTAACCCTCCAAGGTTCGCTGCAACTCGCTGATTTGGAAAGACTCTGCGACCCGCTTTCCGATAATGTCGGTACGGTGCAGGCGAAGTTCGATTTTGAGCGAGACGAGCAGCACGTTGTGGTTATCCACAGCGATCTGAATGTCGAAGTCAAAATGGTTTGCCAGCGTTGTCTTGAGCTGGTCACCCTGCCGATCCACAGCGAATGTACTTATGCCGTGGTGAAGGAGGGTGCGAATACCCAGTCGTTGCCGAAAGGCTATGACGTGCTGGAACTGGGCGAAGATCCTTTGGATCTGCAGGCGCTGATCGAGGAGGAGCTTTTGCTCGCCCTCCCCATCGTGCCTGCTCATCATCCGGAAGAATGCCAGCAGCCGGCGGGCGCAGACGAGCCCGAATCGAGCAAGGACGAGGTATCGCGGTCCAACCCGTTCAGTGTCTTGGCGCAGTTAAAGCGTGACCCAAACGTTTAGGAGTTAATCAATTATGGCTGTTCAGCAGAACAAAAAATCCCGCTCTGCCCGTGACATGCGCCGTTCGCACGACGCCCTGTCGGAAAACGCGCTGTCCGTAGAGAAGAGCACCGGTGAAGTACACCTGCGCCACCACGTTTCGCCAGAAGGCGTATACCGTGGTCGCAAAGTGATCGACAAGGGCGCTGACGAGTAATCCTTGTCCGCTCAGATCATCGCGATCGACGCAATGGGCGGGGACTTCGGTCCCCGCAGCATTGTCCAGGCTAGCATTGCCTGCCTTTCGGCTACCCCCTCGCTGCACTTGACCCTCGTCGGTCAACCCTCTCTCCTTGAAGAACTTGTCAGTGGCCTTGCAGCTGCCGATCGTGCGCGCCTGCAAATCGTCGCGGCGAGCGAGGTGGTGGGCATGGACGAGCGGCCTTCGCAGGCGTTGCGCGGCAAGCCTGATTCGTCGATGCGCGTCGCCCTCGAGCTGGTGCGTGACGGCAAGGCGCAGGCCTGTGTGAGCGCCGGGAACACCGGGGCGCTGATGGCGCTGTCGCGCTTTGTCCTCAAGACGCTGCCGGGCATCGATCGCCCCGCCATGGTGGCGGCGATTCCGACCCAGGCTGGCTATTGTCAGTTGCTCGACCTGGGGGCCAATGTCGATTGCAGTGCCGAGAACCTCTACCAGTTCGCCGTGATGGGGTCGGTGGCGGCTCAGGCGCTGGGGATCCAGCGACCGCGCGTGGCGCTGCTCAACGTCGGTACCGAAGACATCAAGGGCAACCAGCAGGTCAAACTGGCGGCCAGTCTGTTGCACAATGCCCGTGGGTTGAACTACATCGGTTTTGTCGAAGGCGATGGCCTGTATCGCGGCGAGGCCGACGTGGTGGTGTGTGACGGCTTTGTCGGCAACATCCTGCTCAAGTCCAGCGAAGGGCTGGCGAGCATGATCGGGGCGCGCATAGAAGCACTGTTCAAGGGTGGACTGTTTTCCCGTACGGCCGGGGCGCTGGCAATGCCGTTGCTCAGACGCCTGCAGGCCGACCTGGCGCCGGCGCGACATAATGGCGCAAGCTTTCTCGGTTTGCAGGGTATCGTCATCAAGAGTCATGGCTCGGCGGGCGTGCAAGGCCTGCAGAGTGCGATCCAGCGTGCGCTGATCGAAATCCAGGAAAACCTGCCGCAGCGGCTGCACGGTCGTCTCGAAGACCTGTTGCTTTAGGCATATTGGCGATGAAGTGGTTAAATGTGACCGCTTGGTCTGCGTTTCCATCCAAGTTTTCAGATTCCGCGCCTCGCCATTGGTGGGGCGCACCCTATCCGACGACAAGATCATAAGGGCTTGTTCAATGTCTGCATCCCTCGCATTCGTCTTTCCTGGTCAAGGCTCCCAGTCGCTGGGCATGCTCGCCGAGCTCGGCGCTGAAAAGCCGGTAATCGTCGAGACCTTCAAGGAGGCTTCCGAGGCTCTGGGCTACGACCTGTGGAAGCTGGTCCAGGAAGGTCCGGAAGAACAACTCAATCAAACCGACAAGACCCAGCCGGCGATCCTGACGGCCTCGATTGCCCTTTGGCGTCTGTGGCTGGAGGAGGGTGGTGCGCAACCTGCTCTGGTCTCTGGTCACAGCCTGGGTGAGTACAGTGCCCTGGTCGCTGCCGGTAGCCTGTCGCTCAAGGACGCCGTTCGCCTGGTCGAGCGCCGTGGCCAGCTGATGCAGGAAGCCGTGCCTGCAGGTCACGGTGCCATGGCTGCGATTCTCGGCCTGGATGATGCTGATGTGGTAGCCATCTGCGCCGAGGCTGCCGAGGATGAAGTGGTCAGTGCGGTCAACTTCAACTCCCCGGGCCAGGTCGTCATCGCCGGTAACAAGGCGGCGGTCGATCGTGCGATCGAGCTGTGCAAGGCCAAGGGCGCCAAGCGTGCGCTGCCACTGGCGGTCAGCGTGCCGTCGCATTGTGCGCTGATGAAGCCGGCTGCCGAGCGTTTCGCTGAAGCGGTCAACGCCATCGAGTGGAAGGCGCCGCAGATTCCGGTAGTGCAGAACGTCACCGCCGCCATCGCCGCCGATCTCGACGCACTCAAGCGCGACCTGTTGGCGCAGCTGTACCAGCCGGTACGTTGGGTGGAGTGTGTGCAGACCCTGGCGGCCAGCGGTGCGGTCAATCTGGTCGAGTGCGGCCCGGGCAAGGTCCTGGCTGGCCTGAACAAGCGTTGCGCCGATGGCGTTACCACCTACAACCTCAATACCCCTGACGCCGTCGCCGCCACCCGCGCGGCGCTGGCCTGATATCTGGAGAAACTTGCATGAGCCTGCAAGGTAAAGTTGCACTGGTCACCGGCGCCAGCCGTGGTATCGGCCAGGCCATCGCCCTGGAACTGGGCCGCCAGGGCGCTACCGTAATCGGTACCGCCACTTCCGCTTCGGGTGCCCAGCGTATCGCCGAGACCCTCAAGGAGCACGGTATCACCGGTACCGGTCTTGAGCTCAATGTCACCAGCGAAGAGTCCGTGAGTGCCGTGCTGGCCGCGATCACCGAGCAGTTCGGTGCTCCGGCGATCCTGGTCAACAATGCCGGCATCACCCGCGACAACCTGATGCTGCGCATGAAAGATGAAGAATGGTTCGATGTCATCGACACCAACCTCAACAGCCTCTACCGTCTGTCCAAGGGCGTGCTGCGCGGCATGACCAAGGCGCGCTGGGGTCGTATCATCAGCATCGGTTCGGTCGTCGGGGCCATGGGTAACGCCGGCCAGGCCAACTACGCCGCTGCCAAGGCGGGCCTCGAAGGTTTCAGCCGTGCCCTGGCGCGTGAGGTGGGCTCGCGCGGTATCACTGTAAACTCGGTCACCCCGGGCTTCATCGATACCGACATGACCCGCGAGCTGCCCGAAGCGCAGCGTGAAGCGCTGCAGACCCAGATTCCGCTGGGCCGCCTGGGTCAGGCCGAGGAGATCGCGAAAGTGGTTTCCTTCCTGGCATCCGACGGCGCAGCCTATGTCACAGGCGCTACCGTGCCGGTGAACGGCGGGATGTACATGTAACATCAGCAACTCAATGTGACGGATTGCTTAAAAAAACAGTCATACTGCAAGCCTAAAATCCGTTATAAAGCTGCAACCAGATTCCAGGTGGCAGGCCGGGTGTCTCTCGTGAAGGCGCGTTACGCTTGAAAAGCAGGCGTCTTCCTATAAACTTGGTCACCGGCCAGCTGCATGACATATGTCCATTAGGAGTGAAAACTAGGTATGAGCACCATCGAAGAACGCGTCAAGAAAATCGTCGCCGAGCAACTGGGCGTCAAGGAAGAGGAAGTCAAGAACGAATCTTCCTTCGTTGATGACCTGGGTGCCGATTCGCTTGACACCGTTGAGCTGGTGATGGCTCTGGAAGAGGAATTCGAGACCGAAATCCCTGACGAAGAAGCCGAGAAGATCACTACCGTTCAAGCTGCAATCGACTACGTCAACAGCCACAAGGCCTAAGACGTTTCAGTCGACGCTTCTTGTCGGGAAAAACCGCACTGCCTTTGCCGGCGTGCGGTTTTTTCTTTGCGAGCCATTGGCGTCATTCACCGGGCAATCGAGAGCCTGTTGCCATTTCATTCGGCCATGCTGAATGCAATCGCAAGAGACTCTGTTATTAGAAAAGGAGAGTGCTGTGTCGCGTAGACGCGTCGTGGTCACCGGTATGGGTATGCTGTCGCCACTGGGTACTGATGTACCAAGCACCTGGCAGGGCATTCTGGCTGGCCGCAGTGGCATCGGTCCGATCGAACACACGGACCTGAGTGCCTACTCCACCCGTTTTGGCGGCTCGGTGAAGGGCTTTGAGGTCGAGCAGTACCTGTCGGCCAAGGAAGCTCGCAAGCTTGACCTGTTCATCCAGTACGGCCTGGCGGCCGGTTTCCAGGCGGTGCGCAATGCTGGCCTGGAAGTGACCGACGCCAACCGCGAGCGTATCGGCGTGGCCATGGGGTCGGGCATCGGTGGCTTGACCAATATCGAAGACACCAGCCGAACCCTGCACGAGCAAGGGCCGCGCCGGATTTCGCCATTCTTCGTCCCCGGCTCGATCATCAACATGATCTCCGGCTTCCTGTCGATCCACCTCGGGCTGCAGGGGCCCAACTACGCTATTTCCACTGCGTGCACCACCGGTACCCACTGTATCGGCATGGCTGCGCGCAATATCGCCTATGGCGAGGCCGACGTGATGATCGCCGGCGGTGCGGAAATGGCGGCGTGCGGCTTGGGCATGGGCGGTTTCGGCGCCTCGCGGGCGCTTTCGACTCGCAATGACGAGCCGTCCCGTGCCAGCCGTCCGTGGGACAAGGGGCGTGATGGCTTTGTGTTGTCCGATGGTGCCGGCGCCCTGGTGCTGGAGGAGCTCGAGCATGCCAAGGCACGTGGTGCGACCATCTATGCCGAGCTGGTCGGTTTCGGCATGAGCGGCGACGCGTTCCACATGACATCGCCACCGGATACCGGCGACGGCGCTGCACGCTGCATGGTCAACGCCCTGCGTGATGCGGGTGTGAAGCCTGAAGAGGTCAGCTACATCAACGCCCACGGCACCTCGACTCCTGCTGGCGATATCGCCGAAGTGGCGGCCATCAAGCGTGTCTTCGGCGAGCACGCCTACAAGCTGGCCGTCAGCTCGACCAAGTCGATGACCGGCCATCTGCTGGGGGCTGCCGGTGCGGTAGAGGCGATCTTCAGTGTGTTGGCGATCAACAGCCAGATGGCGCCGCCGACCATCAACCTGGACGAGCCCGACGAAGGTTGCGATCTGGACTTCGTGCCGCACCAGGCGCGCAGCATGCCGATCGATGTCGTGCTGTCCAACTCCTTCGGCTTTGGCGGTACCAACGGTTCGCTGGTATTCCGCCGGTTCGCCGATTGATGCACAGCTGGATCGACGGCCAGCCGGCGACTGCAGTCAACCTGCAGAACCGCGGCCTGGCCTATGGCGATGGTCTGTTCGAGACTATCGCCGTGCGCGGCGGCAGGCCCAGCCTGCTGTCGCGACATCTCGAACGTCTCGCGCTGGGTTGCCAGCGGCTGGCGATCGATATCGATCTTGCGCTTGTTCGCGACGAGTTGCTGCGCTACGCCAGCCAGCTCGGTGAAGGCGTAGCCAAACTGATCGTCACTCGTGGTGATAGCCAGCGCGGCTATGCGCCCGCTTCCGAAGCCTTGACCCGACGCATTCTCCAGGGCGGTCCAAGGCCAGCTTATCCTGCGGGCAACGCCGAGCAAGGCATCGGACTGTTCGACTGCCAGACCCGTCTTGCGCAGCAACCGCTGCTGGCCGGGCTCAAGCACCTCAATCGCCTGGAGCAGGTAATGGCTCGCGCCGAATGGCAAGACTCTGCCTGTGCCGAGGGTCTGATGCGTGACGTGCAGGGGCACCTGATCGAAGGGGTCTACAGTAATCTGTTCCTGGTCCGCGACGGCGTGCTGCTGACTGCCGACCTGAGCCGCTGCGGCGTGGCAGGCGTCATGCGCGCTGCGCTGCTGGACGAAGCCCCGGCGCTGGGTATCGAAGTCCGGACCGGCGACCTTGTGCAAGCCGATCTGGAGGCGGCCGACGAGGTGTTCGTCTGCAACAGCGTGTATGGAATTTGGCCCGTGCGTACTGTCGCTGCGCTCAACCTCGACTGGCCGGCCGGGCCGCTCACCCGTAAACTGCAGGCCGTTGCCCGTACGTTACTGGATACCTGATTCGTGAGACGCAAAATCCTGCTGCTGCTGGAAATGGGCCTGATCCTTGCCGGCCTGGCCGTAGGCTGGTCGGCCTGGAAGGTTAACTCGGTCCTGGAGCAGCCGCTGCATGTCACCGAAGAGCGCCTGCTTGATGTGCCCAATGGCACCAACCCCAACCGCATGTTCTACCGCATGCAGAGCGAGGGGCTGCTCGACGATGCCTTCTGGTTGCGTCTTTACTGGCGTTTCAATATGGCTGGCACCGCACTGCATACGGGTGAGTACCGCCTGACGCCCGGAATGACCGTCGAAGCCCTGTTCGACGCCTGGCGCCGTGGCGATGTGGTGCAGTACAACCTCACCCTGGTCGAGGGGTGGACCTTCCGCCAGGTGCGCACGGCCGTGGCCAGGCATGAAAAGATCAAGCACACCCTCGACGGGCTCTCCGACACTGAGGTGATGGACAAGCTTGGGCATACCGGTGTTTTCCCTGAGGGGCGTTTCTTCCCGGACACCTATCGCTTCGTGCGCGGCATGACCGATGTCGAACTGTTGCAGCAAGCCTACATGCGCCTTGAGGAGGTGCTGGCCAAGGAGTGGGCGGATCGGATGACCGATTTGCCATACCGTGATCCCTACCAGGCGCTGATCATGGCCTCGCTGGTGGAGAAGGAAACCGGTATTCCTCAGGAGCGAGGGCAGATCGCAGGCGTATTTGTGCGTCGCCTTCGCTTGGGCATGATGTTGCAGACCGATCCTACGGTTATCTACGGCATGGGGGAGCGCTATAACGGCAAGATCACGCGTGCCGACCTGCGTGCACCGACACCCTACAACACATACACCATGACCGGCCTGCCGCCGACACCGATTGCCATGGTCGGGCGCGAAGCGATTCACGCCGCGCTGAATCCGTCAGACGGTACCAGCCTGTATTTCGTCGCGCGTGGCGATGGCAGCCACGTCTTCTCCGATGACCTGGACGACCACAATACGGCTGTGCGCGAATACCAGCTCAAGCGCCGTGCCGACTACCGTTCCAGCCCGGCGCCACAAGCCCCGCAGGGCACGGCCGATCAGGCACCGGACGCCGAGCCGCCAACTGAAGCCGCGCCTCGGTCCGGCGAAGCCCTTGAAGGCGCGCCAACCCAGTCCGCCGAAGAGCCCGCGCCCGCACAAGCGCCGGCGCCCACCGAAAAACAGTAAGGAATGCCCGTGAGCGGTTTGTTCATCACTCTGGAAGGCCCCGAAGGCGCGGGCAAGAGCACCAATCGCGAGTACCTGGCCGCGCGCCTGCGTGAACACGGCGTGGATGTGGTCATGACCCGCGAGCCTGGCGGTACGCCGCTGGCCGAGCGTATCCGCGAGTTGCTGCTCGCTCCCAGCGACGAAACCATGGCAGTCGACACCGAGCTCCTGTTGATGTTCGCTGCGCGAGCCCAGCACCTGGCCGAGGTCATCCGCCCAGCACTGGCGCGGGGCGCCGTGGTGCTCTGCGACCGTTTCACCGATGCCACCTACGCCTATCAGGGCGGGGGGCGTGGCCTGCCCGTGGAGCGCATCGCGGTGCTGGAAGACTTCGTTCAGGGCAAGCTGCGCCCGGACCTGACCCTGGTCTTCGATCTGCCCGTGGAAGTCGGTCTTGCCCGTGCTGCCGCCCGCGGTCGTCTGGACCGCTTCGAGCAGGAGGGCCAGGCATTCTTCGAGGCGGTGCGTCAGGCTTACCTGCAGCGCGCAGCCCAGGCGCCACAGCGCTACAGCCTGCTGGATGCCGGGCAGCCGCTTGAGGCGGTGCAGCGCGCCATCGACGCATTGCTGCCAGGTATCCTGGAGCGTTGCCGTGGCTGAGGCCTACCCCTGGCAGCAAGCGCTCTGGCAGCAGTTGGCCGGGCGCAGCCAGCATGCCCATGCCTACCTGTTGCACGGGCCGCAGGGTATCGGCAAGCGCGCCATGGCCGAGCGCCTGATGGCTCGCCTGTTGTGCCAGCAGCCGCAAGGGGTGGATGCCTGCGGGCAATGCAAGTCGTGCTTGTTGCTCAAGGCTGGCAGCCACCCCGATAACTTCGTGCTGGAACCCGAAGAGGCCGACAAGCCTATCAAGGTCGACCAGGTGCGGGATCTGGTTTCGTTCGTGGTGCAGACTGCGCAGCTGGGCGGGCGCAAGGTGGTACTGATCGAGCCGGTCGAAGCGATGAACGTCAACGCCTCCAACGCTTTGCTCAAGAGTCTCGAAGAGCCTTCGGGCGATACCGTGCTGCTGCTGGTGAGCCATCAGCCCAGCCGTTTGTTGCCAACGATCAAGAGCCGTTGCCAGCAAGTCGCCTGTGCGCAGCCGACGCTTGCGCAGAGTCAGGCCTGGCTGGCGACGGCGCTACCGGAGCTCGATCAGGTCGAGCGTGACGAACTGCTGACCCTGGCGGCAGGGTCTCCACTGATGGCTGTCAACTTGCAGTCCCAGGGTGTGCGCGAGCAACGGGCACTGGTCACCGAGGGGGTGAAGAAGTTGATCAAGCAGCAGCAATCGCCCAGCCAGTTGGCCGAGGCCTGGAACAACGTGCCGCTGCTGTTGCTGTTCGACTGGTTCTGCGACTGGTCGCACCTGATCCTGCGCTACCAGTTGACCCAGGACGAAGACGGGCTAGGCTTGGCCGACATGCGCAAGGTCATACAATACCTTGCGCAGAAGAGCCGGCAGGGCAGGGTGCTCGAGGTCCAGGCCTGGATTCTCGAGCAGCGCCAGAAAGTGCAGGGCAAGGCCAACCTCAATCGCGTGCTGCTGCTCGAAGCCCTGTTGGCCCATTGGCTGCAGATGCTGGCCACGCGCTGATTCCCCATCGTTCATTTTCATGTGTGCTCTCATTCCATGCTCGTAGATTCCCATTGCCACCTCGACCGACTTGACCTGAGCGCCCATGCGGGCTCGCTCGACGCCGCCCTGCAGGCGGCCCGCGAGCGTGGGGTCGGGCATTTTCTGTGCATCGGCGTAAGCGCCGAGAACGCCGGGGCGGTCAAGGCCCTGAGCGAGCAGTACGCCGACGTCGACTGTTCGGTAGGCGTGCACCCGCTTGACCTGGCTCCGGGGGAGACGCCTGCGCTGGAATGGTTGTTGCGCGAGCTGGCTCACCCGCACGTGGTGGCCATTGGCGAAACCGGATTGGACTATCACTACGAGCCTGAGGCCGCCGAGTTGCAGCAGGCGTCTTTCCGCCTGCACCTGGAGGCGTCTCGGCAGACAGGCAAGCCGGTGATCGTTCACACCCGTGCGGCGCGGGCCGACACCCTGGCGCTGCTGCGCGAGGCCAGTCTGCCGCAGGCGGGCGTGTTGCACTGCTTTACAGAAGACTGGGACATGGCCAAGGCTGCACTCGATCTGGGGTACTACATCTCGCTCTCCGGAATCGTCACCTTCCGCAATGCCGAAGCCCTGCGCGAGGTCGCACGCCAGGTGCCTGTCGACCGGCTGCTGGTAGAGACCGACTCGCCATACCTGGCGCCCATCCCGTATCGCGGCAAGCCGAACCTGCCGCAGTACGTGCGTGAAGTCGCCGAGTACGTCGCATCGTTGCGAGGGGTGAGCTACGCGCAGTTGGCCGAGCAGACGACCGCCAACTTCAAGCGCCTGTTCCCCTTGGCACGCGTCGCCTGAAGCTAAAGCAAGGCGGGCAAAAAAAACCCGGATTCTGGGGGAGGAATCCGGGTTAAGACCATTAGGAGTAAAACAAAGGTACGCGGTCCCTGGGCACCTTTATCGGCGCGCCACTTGGGGGGATGCGCCGCGCCAACACTTCAAGTATTGGCGAGTATCCTCGCACTGCCAGCGTCAGTTGGTCGTTTTTTAAACAGATTTGGAATACACCTGACAATCAATGGGCCATCAGGGTATGGCAGCCAGCAGAAATCAGATGAGTTTGCTGCTATTACGTACCTATTTGTATAGATCTGCGGTGAAAAGTCTGGAGAGTGTGTAGATCGTGCGCGGCTTCTCGACTGCGTACAGCGTTCGATGAGCCTGGTGAGTCTGGCGAGCTCCGCCGCTTCGGCTGTAGACGAGCGGCAGCCGTGCGTGGGGTAACGGACGCATCCATGGGATTCAGGCCGGACAGACCCGGTTTGCACTCGAACTCATCATGAAACACAGATATGGTTGGATGATCCGTGCAATTTGCTGCAAGTTAGGCATAATAATCCGCTTCGATTGTCATCCAGTCCTTCTTATGCAGAAAGAACCTCGTAAGGTCCGTGAGTTTCGTCGCCGCGAGCAAGAAATCCTCGACACGGCGCTCAAGCTGTTTCTCGAACAGGGTGAAGACAGTGTCACCGTCGAGATGATCGCCGACGCGGTCGGTATCGGCAAAGGCACGATCTACAAGCACTTCAAGTCCAAGGCGGAGATCTACCTGCGCCTGATGCTCGACTACGAGCGTGATTTGAACGCGCTGTTGCATTCGGACGACGTCGATCGCGACAAAGAAGCCCTGTCGCGAGCCTACTTCGAGTTCCGCATGCGCGATCCCCAGCGCTACCGCTTGTTCGACCGTCTCGAGGAGAAGGTGGTCAAGGGTAATCAGGTGCCGGAGATGGTCGAGGAACTGCACCGTATTCGCGCCTCCAATTTCGAGCGCCTGACCCAGCTGATCAAGGGCCGTATCAGTGAAGGCAAGCTCGAGGATGTGCCGCCATACTTCCACTACTGTGCTGCCTGGGCGTTGGTGCATGGCGCCGTAGCGCTGTATCACTCGCCGTTCTGGAGCAACGTTCTCGAGGATCAGGAAGGTTTCTTCCAGTTCCTGATGGACATCGGCGTGCGCATGGGCAACAAGCGCAAGCGCGACCCGGAACCGGCCACCTGAAGACCCCTGCGGAGCGTTGTCCATGACGGACAGGCTCCGCCAGTCACTTCTGCTTCGGCGACAGGGCTTGCAAAAACCTGATCTTTGAGTCAAGTTTTGCCGGCTCGCTTTTCTCATGCCGGAGTCACCCATGATCGTCGATCGTCAAGGCAGGCGTTTTCGCAACCTGCGCGTCAGCCTGACAGCTGCCTGCAACTATGCGTGCAGTTACTGTGTGCCCGATGGCAAGCGCCTGGTGGCGGCGCAGGATGAGCTTTCCGCCGATGCACTGGCGCGCGGGGTGGCTCTTCTGGTCGATGCCGCAGGTATCGAGCGTCTGCGCATCACCGGTGGCGAACCATTGATCAGCCCCCGCCTGGAGCCGTTCCTGAAGGTTATCGGTGGCTTGGGGCTCAAGGATATCGCCTTGACCACCAACGGTCAGTTGCTCAGTCGCAAGCTTGCGATGTTGCGTGCAGCGGGTATCGACCGGCTCAATGTCTCGCTCGATACCCTCGACCCAACCGCATTTCGCAGCATCGCTCGGGGCGGCGACCTGGCCAGCGTGCTGAGGGGCATGGAGGAGGCGAGTGCGGCGGGTATGCGCATCAAGGTCAACATGGTGCCGATGCGCGGGCACAATCTCGATCAGGTGGTGCCGCTGCTCGACTACTGCCTGGCAAGAGGCTATGAACTGCGTTTCATCGAGTTGATGCGCATGGGTCACCTGGCACTTGATTCGAATGCATTCCTGCGTCAGTTCGTCAGTCTCGAGCAATTGCTGGCATTGATCGGCGATCATCATCACTTCCAGCAGGCGCCAGCGGCTTTGGATGCAACGGCCCTGCGCTACCAGATTCCCGGCCAAGGTTACTTTGGTGTGATTGCCAACGAGAGCGTGCCGTTTTGCCGGGCCTGCTCGCGCTTGCGTCTGTCCTCTACTGGCTGGCTGCATGGCTGCCTGTCTTCGAGCAATCGCCACTTTATCGGCGATCTGCTCGACAAGCCGCGTCACCAGGCACTTCCAGTGATTCAGCGGCTGCTGGTCAAGGCTCTGGCGGACAAGCAGGAGCTGGCGTTCTCGGGGGGTGTGACAGTGATGAAGGTGATCGGCGGCTGAGCTGGCGCAAAAGCTGCATCTGGCGGCTATTCGCCGGTTTTTCGTCACCGGTCACTGGAGGAAAGATGCGTAGCCTGGTCTTGCTGCTGGCGCTGATGGCGTTGAGCGGCTGCATGAAAGTCAGCGACATGGGCGAAGGTGTTCGCTATCAGATGAGCGACGCCGGTCTGCTCGATCACAGCGATACCGCCCGAACCCTGTCGGTTCGGCTGCAGCCTGATTCGTTCATCTTCATTGGTCAAGGCGCCTTCGTGCCGCCTGGGAAAGGGCCGGTGCCGCAGCAGAATGCCGTTGCCGAAGAAGCATTCAAGAGCTTCGTCGAGTACTTCCCGCTGGTGCGTCGCGCCAAGGCGCCGTTGGGGTTGGAGGACGCGATGGCCGAGGCGCGTTCGGTCGGAGCCCATTACGTGCTCTATACCCGTTTCGCTCGCACCGATGACCGCATTGGTAATGGCGACGAATGGTACGACGAGCAGGCAGTGGATCGCCTCGGTTGGGACACGGGTGTGGTGCAGATGATGCTGATCGAAACCAGCACGCGCTATTTGATCGATACCGCACGCATCAAGAGCCGTGGCGGTTTGTTGACGTTCCACGACAACACGCCGCAGGATTTGCTCGCGGCACCCATGCGCGAGTACGCTCGTAGCCTCCTGGGAATGAGTCGGTAAGGAACGGGTGATGACAGGTACGGGCAAGGCCAACGATCTTCTGGCGCAGATACCCAAGGAGAAGGGGCTGCCTCCCGTGCATCTGTGGAATCCCGATTTCTGCGGCGACATCGACATGCGCATCGCCCGCGACGGCACCTGGTACTACCTGGGGACGCCGATCGGGCGCAAGCCGATGGTGCGCTTGTTCTCTACCATCATTCGTCGCGACGGTGATGACTATTTCCTGGTAACGCCTGTGGAGAAGGTCGGCATTCGTGTCGATGATGCGCCGTTCGTGGCGGTCAGCCTGGAAGTGGAGGGCAGTGGTAAGCAGCAGGTCCTGCGATTCACCAGCAATGTCGAAGATCAGGTCGAAGCCGGTCCTGATCACCCCATTCGGGTAGAGACCGATCCGACAACGCATGAGCCATCGCCTTACCTGCTGATGCGCAGCAACCTCGAAGCGCTCATCCACCGCAATGTGTTCTACCAGATGGTGGAGCTTGCGGTGCCACGCGTGATCGATGGCGAGGAGTGGTTGGGAGTTTGGAGTGGCGGGGTGTTCTACCCCATCGGGCGCGACCACTGAGCGCATCTTGCGACGATCTTTCTGATCCCGGAAAACAAAAAACCTCCAGTGCTTGCGCATCTGGAGGTTTTTCATTGTCTGGCTCCGCGACCTGGACTCGAACCAGGGACCCAATGATTAACAGTCATTT
This sequence comes from Pseudomonas machongensis, assembly GCF_034961125.1. Classification (NCBI taxonomy): domain Bacteria; kingdom Pseudomonadati; phylum Pseudomonadota; class Gammaproteobacteria; order Pseudomonadales; family Pseudomonadaceae; genus Pseudomonas; species Pseudomonas machongensis. Next base: position 34,764 of record NZ_JAYFUI010000185.1, read on the forward strand.
GCTCTACCGACTGAGCTATCGCGGAATCTGCGCGTATCTTACTGAATGCCAAGGGGAAGTCAAGCTGCCCCCTGGCAAATCAAGCAGTTACAGCACTTCGACGATGGCCTTGGTGACCACGTGGATGTTGCTTTGGTTCAGTGCCGCCACAGCGATGCGACCGGTGTCCAGCGCGTAGATGCCGAATTCGCTCTTCAGGCGCGCGACCTGTTCCACAGTCAGGCCCGAGTAGGAGAACATGCCGACTTGGCGACCGACGAAGCTGAAGTCGCGGTTGGCACCGTACTCGGCCAGGAGCGAGACCATCTGTTTGCGCATGCCGTGGATGCGTTCACGCATTTCGCCCAGTTCGGCTTCCCACATCTGACGCAGTTCCGGGCTGTTGAGCACGGTGGCGACGATGGTTGCACCGTGAGTCGGCGGGTTGGAGTAGGTGGTGCGAATCACGCGCTTGACCTGCGACAGCACGCGCGTGCTCTCGTCTTTCGAAGCGGTGACGATCGACAGCGCGCCGACGCGCTCGCCATACAGCGAGAACGATTTGGAGAACGAGCTGGAGACAAAGAACTCCAGGCCCGACTCGGCGAACAGGCGTACGGCGAAGGCATCTTCGCCGATGCCTTCGCCGAAGCCCTGGTAGGCCATGTCGAGGAATGGCACGTGGCCTTTTGCCTTGACCACTTCCAGTACGTTCTTCCAGTCGTCGAGCGACAGATCGACACCGGTCGGGTTATGGCAGCAGGCGTGCAGGACGACGATCGAGCCCGAGGGCAGCGTGTTCAGGTCTTCGAGCATGCCGGCACGGTTGACGTCGTTGCTCGGTGCGTCGTAATAGCGGTAGTTCTGTACTGGGAAGCCTGCAGTCTCGAACAGGGCGCGATGGTTTTCCCAGCTCGGATCGCTGATGGCGACTACCGCGTTCGGCGAAAGGCGCTTGAGGAAGTCGGCACCGATCTTGAGGGCGCCGGTACCGCCGACAGCCTGCACGGTCACTACGCGGCCTTCAGCCAGCAGTGCTGATTCAGCGCCGAACAGCAGTTTTTGTACGGCCTGGTCGTAGGCAGCGATACCGTCGATCGGCAGGTAGCCGCGGGAGGCATGTTGGGCGACACGCTGGGTTTCGGCTTCGATCACCGCGCGCAGCAGCGGGATGCGGCCTTCCTCATTGCAATAGACGCCAACGCCCAGATTGACCTTGTCGGTACGTGGGTCAGCGTTGAATGCTTCGTTGAGGCCCAGGATGGGGTCGCGGGGTGCCAGCTCGACAGCGGAAAACAGGCTCATTGTTACCTTGGCTCTGAATAGGAGAGTGATAGGAAATGCACCCTCCAGCCCAGTGCACTGAAGCGGTGCAAACGGGGAGTCAGTATAGTGATACCGATCGGTCACTGCGACACTCTGGCACAGGTTTTCAGGCGCTTTGCGCAAATATTTTTCGACCATTGGTCGAATTGCCTTGTCCACCGCAATGAGCGTTCACATCTGCGGCGGCAAAGGCCACCCCGGCGCGTCTTTTTGCGTATAGACTACTGGCTAAATTTACAGTTGCTGCGACATCCAAGAGGTCCGTCATGTCCGAGTTCCAGCTCGTCACCCGATTCCAGCCGGCCGGCGACCAGCCTGAAGCCATTCGCCTGATGGTCGAGGGTATCGAAGCGGGCCTGTCGCACCAGACCCTGCTCGGGGTGACCGGCTCCGGCAAGACCTTCAGCATCGCCAATGTCATTCAACAGGTCCAGCGCCCGACCATGGTGCTGGCGCCGAACAAGACGCTGGCTGCCCAGCTGTATGGCGAGTTCAAGGCCTTCTTCCCGCACAACGCGGTGGAGTACTTCGTCTCCTACTACGACTACTACCAGCCGGAAGCCTACGTCCCGTCGTCGGACACCTTCATCGAGAAGGATGCCTCGATCAACGACCACATCGAGCAGATGCGCCTGTCGGCGACCAAGGCATTGCTGGAGCGGCGCGACGCGATCATCGTCACCACGGTGTCGTGTATCTATGGCCTGGGCAGCCCGGAAACCTACCTGAAGATGGTGCTGCACGTCGATCGCGGCGACAAGCTCGACCAGCGCGCACTGCTGCGCCGGCTGGCCGACCTGCAGTACACCCGCAACGAGATGGACTTCGCCCGTGCCACCTTCCGGGTGCGTGGTGATGTGATCGACATCTTTCCGGCCGAATCGGACCTTGAGGCCATCCGTATCGAGCTGTTCGACGACGAGGTGGAGAACATCGCCGCCTTCGACCCCTTGACCGGCGAAGTGATCCGCAAGCTGCCGCGTTTCACTTTCTACCCCAAGAGCCACTATGTGACCCCGCGCGAGACCCTGCTCGAGGCGGTGGACGGCATCAAGGAGGAGCTCGGCGAGCGGCTGGAGTACCTCAACAAGGCCAACAAGCTGGTAGAGGCCCAGCGTCTGGAGCAGCGTACGCGCTTCGACCTGGAGATGATTCTCGAGCTGGGTTATTGCAACGGTATCGAAAACTACTCGCGCTATCTGTCCGGTCGCCCGGCTGGCGCCCCGCCGCCGACGCTCTACGATTATCTTCCTGCCGACGCGTTGCTGGTGATCGATGAGTCACACGTCAGCGTTCCTCAGGTCGGCGCCATGTACAAGGGCGACCGTTCTCGCAAAGAGACACTGGTGGAGTATGGCTTCCGCCTGCCATCGGCGCTGGATAACCGGCCGATGCGCTTCGACGAGTGGGAGTCAGTCAGCCCGCAGACCATCTTCGTCTCGGCGACGCCTGGCCCTTACGAGGCAGAGCATGCCGGGCGTGTGGTCGAGCAAGTGGTGCGGCCAACCGGCCTGGTCGATCCTCAGGTAGAGGTGCGTCCAGCCCTCACTCAGGTGGATGACCTGCTGTCGGAAATCGGCAAGCGCGTGGCGGTGGGGGAACGGGTGCTGGCGACGACCCTGACCAAGCGCATGGCCGAGGACCTTACCGACTACCTCGCAGACCATGATGTGCGTGTGCGTTACCTGCACTCGGACATTGACACCGTGGAGCGGGTGGAGATCATCCGAGACCTGCGTCTGGGTACCTTTGATGTACTGGTGGGCATCAACCTGTTGCGTGAGGGGTTGGACATGCCGGAGGTGTCGCTGGTGGCCATTCTCGATGCCGACAAGGAAGGCTTCCTGCGTTCGGAGCGTTCGCTGATCCAGACCATTGGTCGCGCTGCGCGCAACCTCAACGGCAAGGCGATTCTCTATGCTGACCAGGTGACAGGCTCCATGCAGCGGGCGATCGACGAGACCGAGCGGCGTCGGGCCAAGCAGGTGGCGTTCAACGAGGCGAATGGCATCGTGCCCAAGGGGGTGGTCAAGGACATCACCGATATCCTGGAAGGCGCCACGGTGCCCGGTGCGCGCAGCAAGAAGCGCAAGGGCATGGCCAAGGCTGCGGAGGAGGCTGCGCGCTACGAGGCAGAGCTCGCCACTCCTGGCGAGATCACCAAGCGCATCAAGGTGCTGGAAGAGAAGATGTTCCAGCTGGCGCGCGACCTGGAGTTCGAGGCCGCCGCCCAGTTGCGCGACGAGATCGGGCAACTGCGTGAGCGCCTGATCGCCAGCTGAGTGCACTCGTCGGCGCAGAAATGGCCGGGTTACAGGGTCAGTGTGCCTCGCCGGCCTTCAGCCCCTGCGGCAGTTTGCGTGTCAGCAAGACCGCCACCATGCTGACCGCCAAACCGATCCCTACCAGATGGAAGGCATCGTTGTAGGCCATGATCAATGCCTGCTGGTGGGTGATTTCGCTCAAGCGCCCCAGTGCCGCGCTGTCACTGCCCAGTCGCTCGGCCAACTGGGCCAGCCGCTCCGCCACTTGCGGGTTGCTTGGCACCACTGATTCGCGCAGGTAGTCGAAATACACCTTGGTCCTTGCATCCAGCAAGGTGGCCAGCAAGGCAATACCAATGGCGCCGCCCAGGTTGCGCAGGATGTTGAACAGGCTCGAAGCCGAGCCCGCATCCTGGGGCTGAATGTAAGCCGTGGCGATCAGCGAGATGGTGACCATGATCATGGGCTGCCCGAGTGCGCGAATGATCTGGATATGGTTGAACTGTGGCCCTGCGAAGTCCGGGTTGAGCACTCCCGAGCCGAAGCTGGCAGCCCCGAACAGGCAAAAGCCCAGTGCACAGAGCAACTTGGGCGCAATCACCTTCATCAGTTGCGGCACCAGCGGAATCAGGAACAGCTGTGGAATTCCCATCCACATGATCACCTCGCCGATCTGCAGGGCGTTGTAGCCCTGGATCTGCGCAAGGTACAGCGGCAGCAGATAGATCGAACCATAAAGCCCAACACCCATCCCCAGGCTGGCGATGCTCGACAGGCCGAAGTTGCGGTTGCCGAGGATGCGCAGGTTGATCAGGGGGTTGGCCCGCGAAAGCTGGAGGATGACGAAGGTGATCAGGCAGAGCAGGGCCACGGTACCCAGGCCGACAATAAGGCTCGACTCCAGCCAGTCCTTGCGATGGCCTTCTTCCAGAAAGACTTGCAGGCAGCCCAGGCCGACCCCCAGGGTGACGATGCCGGCGTAGTCGGTGCTTTTGAGCAGCTCCCAGTGCGCTTCTTTCTTCTCCAGCCCGTAGAGCAGCCCTGCGATCATCACCAGCCCCGGCGGGATGTTGATGTAGAAGATGTATTCCCACCCCCAGTTTTCGGTGAGCCAACCGCCCAGGGTCGGACCGATGGAGGGGGCGAAGGTCGCGGTCATGGCGAACATCGCCATGCCCTTGGCTCGATGGTGTTCGGGCAGCTTGATCAGGGTCAGGGTGAAGGCCAGCGGAATCAGTGCGCCGCCGGTAAAGCCCTGGAGAGCGCGAAACACGATCATGCTTTCGAGGTTCCAGGCCATCGAGCACAACAGCGAGGACGCCAGAAAACCAAGCGAGACCCACACCGCCAGGCGCCTCGCGGATAGTAACTGCACAAGCCAGGCGGTCAGCGGAATCATGATGATTTCCGCCACGAGATAGGAGGTCGAGATCCACGAGCCCTCTTCCAAGGTGGCAGACAGCGCCCCCTGGATATCCTTGAGCGAGGAGTTGGTGATCTGAATGTCCAGCACGGCCATGAATGCACCGAGCATCACGCTCATCACCGCAATCCAGTCGCGCTGGCTAGGCTCCGCAGTCGGTCGCAGCAGTTGGTCACCGGCCATCGTGAGTTTCGCCGCGCTCTGCCTGATCGGCGCTGTTGCGCAGGTCGACGGTGGCGGTTACCGACATGCCTGGGCGAATGCGACCGTGCAAGGGGTTATTGGCTGCAAAGGTCAGCTTGACCGGAATGCGTTGCACCACCTTGGTGAAGTTGCCGGTGGCATTGTCTGGTGGCAGCAGGCTGAATTGCGCCCCGGATGCAGCGAACAGGCTGTCGACACGGCCTTCGATCGGGGTGTCGGGATAGCTGTCGAAGATCAGTTCGGCACGCAGGCCCCGATGCATGTAGCCGATCTGGGTTTCCTTGAAGTTGGCCTGCACCCAGATGTCTTCGTCCGGGACGATCGATAGCAGATAGGCGCCGGCCTGCACCACCTGGCCATTGCGTGCGCTGCGCTGGCCGATGGTGCCACTGATGGGGGCGTGGATTTCACAGCGGGTAAGGTTGAGTTCTGCCTGTGCCAGGTCTGCGCGGGCGTTGGCAATTTGCGCATCAAGGCGCTTGAGTTCGGCCGTCAATGCGTCGATCTGCTGGCGCTGGCTCTGCAGGTCGGCCTGGGCTTTGTCGACTTGGGAGCGGGCGACGTGGTTTTCCGCAGACAGGGTGGTGACTCGTTCCTCCGAGACGAACCCAGGTTTGCGCAGGGCTTCGGCACGATTGAGGTCCAGGCGCGAGCGATCAAGGGTGGCCTGGTTGGCGGCCACCTGGGCTCGGCCGGCGGCGATCAAGCTGTCTTGCTGGGTCAGTCGGCTTTGCGCCTGGACGCGTTCGGCTTCACGCGTAGCCAGTGCCGCGCGGGCACGCTCGACCGCCAGCTGGAAGTCGGCGACCTCCAGGCGGACCAGCAGATCGCCTTGCGTGACGTGTTGATTGTCCTCTACCAGCACCTCGTCGACCCGCGCACCCAGCTGGCTGGAAATGCGAGTGATCTCACCCTGCACATAGGCATTGTCGGTGCTTTCGTAGAAACGCCCCTTGAAATACCAGTGGGCGAGAAAGGCGAGGGCGACCAGCACCACCAAGGTGAGAAAGATCAGCAGGCGGCGTTTGAGTTGAGCAGGCATAGGGACTATCGTTCCAGAAATGTAAGCAAATTTAACAGCTCGGCAATGCACCGTCACAAGTGACGATAGCGCCATTGCTGGAGCCCGATGCCCGCACCCTGCTAACATCCCGCCTTTGTTTCATCTTTCGTCCGAGACTGTCCATGACCACCGTTCGCACGCGTATCGCGCCATCGCCCACTGGCGACCCCCACGTCGGCACTGCTTACATCGCCCTGTTCAACTACTGCTTTGCCAAGCAGCACGGCGGCGAGTTCATCCTGCGCATCGAAGACACCGATCAGTTGCGTTCGACCCGCGAGTCGGAACAGCAGATTTTCGATGCCCTGCGCTGGCTCGGTATCGAATGGAATGAAGGTCCGGACGTTGGCGGCCCGCACGGCCCGTACCGCCAGAGCGAGCGCGGCGAGATCTACGCCAAGTACGCCAAGCAACTGGTCGATGCCGGCCATGCGTTCTATTGCTTCTGCACCGCCGAAGAGCTGGATCAGATGCGTGCCGAACAGATGGCCCGTGGCGAAACACCGCGCTATGACGGCCGCGCATTGAAAATGAGCGCCGAGGAAGTGCAGCGTCGACTGGCCGCTGGCGAGCCCCACGTGATTCGCATGAAAGTGCCGAGCGAAGGTATCTGTGTGGTGCCGGACATGCTGCGTGGCGACGTCGAGATTCCGTGGGACCGCATGGACATGCAGGTTCTGATGAAGAACGATGGCCTGCCGACGTACTTCCTCGCCAACGTGGTCGATGACCACCTGATGGGCATCACCCACGTCTTGCGAGGCGAGGAGTGGCTGCCGTCGGCGCCGAAGCTGATCAAGCTCTACGAGTATTTTGGCTGGGAGCAACCCAAGCTGTGCTACATGCCGCTGCTGCGTAACCCGGACAAATCCAAGCTGTCCAAGCGCAAGAATCCGACCTCGGTCACGTTCTACGAGCGTATGGGCTTCATGCCTGAAGCCATGCTCAACTACCTGGGGCGCATGGGCTGGTCGATGCCGGACGAGCGCGAGAAGTTCTCCCTGGCAGAAATGGTCGAGCATTTTGACCTGTCGCGTATTTCCCTTGGCGGGCCGATCTTCGACATCGAGAAGCTGTCCTGGCTCAATGGCCAGTGGCTGCGCGACCTGCCGGTCGAGGAGTTCGCTGCGCGCGTGCAGAAGTGGGCGTTCAACAGCGACTACATGATGAAGATCGCACCGCATGTACAGGGTCGTGTCGAAACCTTCAGCCAGATCGCGCCACTGGGCGGGTTCTTCTTCGAGGGCGCACTCAAGCTCGATGCCAAGCTGTTCGAGCACAAGAAACTGTCGCCCGATCAGGTGCGTCAGGTCATGCAGTTGATCTTGTGGAAGCTCGAAAGCCTGCGGCAGTGGGAAAAGGAGCGTATTACCGGCTGCATCCAGGCGGTGGTCGAGGCCCTGGAGCTGAAGCTGCGTGACGCCATGCCGCTGATGTTCGCCGCAATTTCGGGGCAGGCCAGCTCGGTGTCGGTGCTCGATGCCATGGAGATTCTCGGCCCCGACCTGACCCGCTACCGTCTGCGCCAGGCGCTGGAACTGCTGGGCGGCGTGTCGAAGAAAGAGAACAAGGAGTGGGAAAAGCTGCTGGCGAATATCGCCTGATTGGCTTATCTCACGCCCCTGTGGCAGTGGGCTTGCCCGCTGCCACAGGACCTGGCAATCGCCGAGAGCAGGGCAGGGCGGTAAGTGATTGTTATCTGTGAAAAAAATTTTTGATATTTTCACGAATTCGTTTGACAGTGCTGCAATCCGATCTTAATATGCGCCCCGTCCACAGCGATGAACGAAAATGAAGCACCAGGCACCCAGCCGGTGATTCAGTTCAAAGCGACATTGTGGGGCTATAGCTCAGCTGGGAGAGCGCCTGCATGGCATGCAGGAGGTCAGCGGTTCGATCCCGCTTAGCTCCACCAAATTCCGCTTCGTGATCAAGGTCGTGAAGCAAGACTGGTCCAGCAACCAGGTCTTGAAGGTAAGAAGGTTCGTCCCCTTCGTCTAGTGGCCTAGGACACCGCCCTTTCACGGCGGTAACAGGGGTTCGAGTCCCCTAGGGGACGCCAGTATTGCACAAGCGATATTTCATGATGTCGCTGGGCCGAGAGGCTAGAAATCCGGGGCTATAGCTCAGCTGGGAGAGCGCCTGCATGGCATGCAGGAGGTCAGCGGTTCGATCCCGCTTAGCTCCACCAATTTTGCCGCGGTTCGTGAAAACGGATCGGCACGAAGGTTACGTCCCCTTCGTCTAGTGGCCTAGGACACCGCCCTTTCACGGCGGTAACAGGGGTTCGAGTCCCCTAGGGGACGCCATTTCTTCCCGCGTTTTGCGGGGTTGAAAGGCTCATTCGACTGTTGAGTGAGCTTTTTGTTTTGTTTCGGGGCTATAGCTCAGCTGGGAGAGCGCCTGCATGGCATGCAGGAGGTCAGCGGTTCGATCCCGCTTAGCTCCACCAATCTGCCACGGTTCGTGAAAATGAATCGGCACGAAGGTTACGTCCCCTTCGTCTAGTGGCCTAGGACACCGCCCTTTCACGGCGGTAACAGGGGTTCGAGTCCCCTAGGGGACGCCATTTCTTCCCGCGTTTTGCGGGGTTGAAAGGCTCATTCGACTGTTGAGTGAGCTTTTTGTTTTGTTTCGGGGCTATAGCTCAGCTGGGAGAGCGCCTGCATGGCATGCAGGAGGTCAGCGGTTCGATCCCGCTTAGCTCCACCAATCTGCCACGGTTCGTGAAAATGAATCGGCACGAAGGTTACGTCCCCTTCGTCTAGTGGCCTAGGACACCGCCCTTTCACGGCGGTAACAGGGGTTCGAGTCCCCTAGGGGACGCCATTTTTACCCGTGTTTTACGGGACTTCAAAGGCTCATTCGATTATTGAATGGGCCTTTTGTTTTTCTACCTCCTTAATCTTCCAGGTGCCCGATCAGCGGTACGCGATTTCGCTTGCCAGAAAATATTACATGCGTAATATTTCGATCATCATATTTG
>NZ_JAYFUI010000186.1:0-213161 GCF_034961125.1 Pseudomonas machongensis
AAAGGCACGGCATGTCGCGACGAACGCAGCTTTGTTGTTCTTGCGGAAGTCGGCGATGGTTTTGAAGTCGGGTTTGAGCCGGTTGATCAGCCACATCACTTCGATGTTGCGCTGGCATTCGGCTTCCAGGCGCCGGGACGAGCGAATGCGCTGGAAATAACCATAAAGGTAGAGCTTTAGCTGATCGGCGGGGTCGTACGCGGGGCGCCCGGTGGCCTTGGGCTGAGTTTTCTCAAAGCCGAGCTGACCCAGATCAAGCTTGGCGACATACAGGTCGATGACCCGTACGAGGTGATCTTCCGGGATCAATTCCTCCAGCGAGACCGGGAACAAGCTGGTCTGGCTGCGGGACTCTCCTTGTATGTAGGCCATAACGAAGAATGCTCCGTATCTTTCGATACGGAGCATTCTCTTAAAGGGCGGGGCAGATTGCTAGGTTTTCACACAGTCTGCAATGGCCCTTTCAAACATGAAGGTGTTCAACGAATACCTCAAGCGCACCACCATCGAGACCCTGGCCCAGGATGTCGAGAAGTTCAACGCATCCTCGGCCGGCGCTATCCGCCTGACCACCCAGGGCATCGACGGCGACTTCCTCCAGGAATCGTTCTGGGCTGGTCTGCACGGCGCCCAGCGTCGCGTTGACCGCTATGCCGCCAACGGCGCCCAGGCGTCCACCCCGCTGGCCCAGAAGCAGTACGACTCGGTGAAGATTGCCCGCGGCTTCGGCCCGATCCTGTGGGAGCCTTCCCAGCTCTCCTGGATCCAGAAGAACCCGGAAGAAGCGCTGGAGGTGATCAGTCGCAACCTGTCCGAAGCCATCATGGCGGACCAGCTGAACACCGCCATCTCGGCCCTGGCCGGCGCCATCGGCAACCAGCCGGGTGCAACCAACGACGTGTCGGCGACCGCTGGCGTGACCTACGTCGCGATCAACAACGCTCATGCCCTGTTCGGTGACGCCTCCCAGCGCCTGGTGGCGCAGGTCATGACCGGTGCCATGTACCACAAGTTGGTGGGCCAGAACCTCGCCAACGCCGAGCGCCTGTTCCAATTCTCCGGCGTACAGGTGGTCGACATCCTCGGCAAGGCCGTGATCATCACCGACGCCCCGGCGCTGTACGAGGCCGGCACACCGAACAAGCAGAAGGTGCTCAGCCTGGCTGACGGCGCCGCGGTGGTGATGGATGGTTCCGACCTGATTACCAACATCGAGACCTCCAACGGCAAGGAGCGCATCGAGACCACCATGCAGGCCGACTACACCTTTGGCCTGGGCCTCAAGGGCTACACCTGGGACACCACCAACGGCGGCAAGTCGCCGACCAACGCTGAGCTGTCCACCGGCACCAACTGGGACCTGGTGGCGAACAGTATCAAGGCTTCGGCCGGCGTGCTGACCATTGGTGACGCCACCAAGTAACCGGTACCGCGCCCTCAGGGGCGCATTCCCCTGGAGATCGCCATGAGCGAGAAAGTGATTTACGAGAAACACCCTATCAGCCCTGAACGTAAAGCTGAGCTGCGGCAGAAGGGGTACAAGATCATCGACGCGCGCTTCGCGCCTGATGGCTATGAGCACCCGGAGCCGACGAAGGAGGAGAAGTCCAAGGCCGGCGGCCCGCTGAAGGTGGACGAGATTCGTGCGGCGTTGGATGCCAAGGGCGTCGCCTACGGCGATAAGGCCGCGAAGCCTGAGCTGCAGAAGCTCCTCGATGAATCCAACAAGGCCGATGAGATCAAGGCCAAACTGACCGAGAAGGGCGTCGATTTCAGCGCCGCCGTGACCCTGGAAGACCTCCAGAAGCTGCTGGACGAGGCCGCTTAATGACCATCTACATCACCGTCGAGCAGGTAGACGCCCTGCTTGGGCCGACCTGGGTGCCAGACGACCAGAAAGCCCGCGCGGTGCTGATGGCCAACACCTGGCTCACTAATCAGGGCCTGCCCGAGTTCGAGACAGTTCCCGCCGATGTCGTGCAGGCAGGCGCGGAGGTGGCGGTGGAGGCGGCAGCAGGGAACCTGTACCAGGCGAAGGAAACCGGCGTTCTGAGCAAGTCCGTAGATGCTGACGGTGTGTCGAGCAGCAAGACCTACTCGAGCACGTCCAAGGCCATCAGTGCGGGTGAATCCTTCGCTCTGGCCTTGTTGGCGCGGTATCTGGGCTCAGGCCAGGTCAAGATCGTCAGGGGGTGACATGGGGCTTAGAAGCGAGTTGCAGGCTGACCTGGGGCGAGCCTTCGATACGGACCTGGCCGACGCGGGAGCAGCGGTCGATGGCAGCCGGTCGGTGCCTGGGGCGTATGACCCCGAGAAGGGCGGTAGTACGCGGGCGACGACGCTGCACTATGCCGGCCGCGGTGTCTTCGGCCAGTACAAGGCCCGGGAGATCGACGGTACGCGCATCCTGTCGTCAGACGTGCGCCTCAAGGCGCTACAGAACGAGCTTCTCATGAAGAACGACGACGCGGCCACGGAACAGCCTGCCACGCCCGCCATCGGTGACCGCATCAGCGGATACCGGGTGATGGATGTCGGGCAGGACGCGGCCAAGGCCACATGGGCCATTCAGTTGAGGAAGTGACCATGCCTCGTGGCTCGAACATGACCAGCCGCTACGGCGGGTCGGACGGCAGCTTTTCCGCGCAACTTGAACAGTTCGCCGAGGCGGCCAAGGAGGCAGTGGACCTGACCTTCCGTGAGGTCGTGATCATGGTTGGCCGCAGATTGGTCACCATGTCGCCGGTTGGCAATCCTGACCTCTGGAAGGTGAACGTCGAGGCTCAGGGCAGCGCAGCGGAGCAGATCGCGGCCTACAACGCGAAGGCGGCGGCCATCAATGCCGGCATTACCTCCGACCAGGCCAACTACACCAAGAGTGGCAACCTGAAGGGAGGCCTGCGGCTTCGCAAACCACTGACCAAGCGCGAGCAGCGTGAAAACTTCGGGTTTGGCGTTCGTAGGGTTGGCCAGGGCTACGTGGGCGGCCGCTTCCGTAGTAACTGGCAGCTCACCACTGGTTCCCCCGCTGCAGGCGAAATCGAAGACATCGAGAGCGCCGGCGAGACGCTGGACAGGCTTCTTCTGGCTGCCGGTGACCTCTCAGCCGGCGAGGTCGCCTTTATCGTCAACAACCTGCCGTATGCCATCCCCTTGGAGTACGGGCACAGTTCACAGGCGCCTGGCGGCATGGTGCGCGTCACCGTAGCCGACTTCCAGCGCATCGTCGAAGAAGCCATCAGGATCCATCGAGCATGAGCCAAGCACGGGCCAGACAGGCCATCGAGATCAAGTTGATGGCCTGGGCCACGGCGCGCCCGATCCGGGTCGCGAACTTCGAACAAGGATTCGAGGCCGGGCCCGACGAAACCTATCTGCAAGCATTCCAACTGCCGGCGGGCACCACCTGCCGCTACCTTGGCGGCGAGGCATATGAGTACACCGGCGTCTACCAGGTGAGCATCGTCTGCCCAGCAGGTCAGCCCATGGGCACCGCTGAAGCCCTGGTCGATGAGCTTTCGAGCCTCTTCCGGGTGGACTCGGTGCTCAGCCGCAACGGCTTCGAAGGCCTTGTCACAGAGCCAGTTGACCAAGGCCCCCCTATCACCGAGCCGGCGACCTACACGGTACCGGCGAGCTTCACCTACCGCGGTGTCGCGGACCAATCGCCCGATGGGGCATAACCAACCGCCACCCGGCGGGCAACAACGAGGAAACACTCCATGGCCGCAAAATTCCCGCTGCCGAACGGCTCTGTGCTGGAAATCGCCAGCGTTTTCGGCTCCGCCGTCACCTTTACCGCCCTGACCAACGCCGCGCCACCGGTGGCCACCTCTGTCGGTCACGACATCGAGAATGGCGATGTTTTGTTGGTCAGCTCCGGTTGGGCGCTCATCGCCGACCGCGCCGTCACTGCTGCAAGCGTGGCCGCCGACACATTCACGTTGAAAGGCCTCAACACCACCAATGTGGACAAGTACACCCCCGGCGCCGGCGTAGGCTCGGTCCTTCCCGTGACTGCCTGGGCGCAGATCTCCAAGGTGACCGCGTTCACTTCGGCCGGCGGTGAGCAGCAGTACCTGACCGTGGGCTATCTGGAGGATGACGACGACCGCCAGTTCCCGACCAACCGCAACCCGATCACCCTGTCGATCACTGTCGAGGACCAGCCAAGCGCGGCCTACGTCGCCCTGGTCGAGACCTACGGTGACAGCAAGGAGCTGGTGGTGGTGCGCCTCAAGCTGCCAGGCGGCGACCAGATCCTCTACCCGGGCTACGTGAGCATCACCACCACCCCAACCATGGACCGTAACAGCCTCATGACGCGCACTATCAGCATCGCGCTGTCGGGCCGTCCTGTTCGCATCCAGGCCGGCGCGTAAGGAGCACTCATGGCGAAGATCAAGATCGCGCAGAACCCCACGTTTGCCGCTGTGGTGCAGGTTCCGCGCATTGGCGCCGAGCCGGCCCCGGTGGAGTTCCAGTTCCGCTACATGGACCGCGTGGCCCTGTCCGCGATGTTCGATCGTTGGAACAAGGCGCGCGACGCCTGGGCGGCGAGGGCCCAGAAGGAAGGGGCAACCTGGGAGGATGTCACCACCGGTGAAATCGCCCTGCAAGCCGAACAGCTGGGCGACATCGTCACTGGCTGGGACCTGGAGGACGAGTTCAGCGCCGAGGCCATCACCGACCTGGTGCGCACCTGTACCGGCGCGCCGAAGGCGGTCGTCGATGCCTTCCAGGCCGCCTACAACCCGGCCCGCTTGGGAAACTGAGAGCGGCGGCCCGGGCCTGCTACGAGCGCGGCCCTTCCGTCGAGCAACTGGCGGCGCTGGGGCTGACCCTAAATGACATTGAGGAGGAGGTGGTAGAGGTCTGGCCAGATGTATGGCCAGCCTTCCGTCTGTTCGATGCTCTGGGCACGCAGTGGCGGGTCGCTTCTGGCGGCCCGTCTGGCCTGGACTACGCCGCCATACCCGCAACTGCCTCGATGCTTGGCATCAAGCGCCGCGACCTCACCGAAATTTTCCCCGATCTCCGCGTCATGGAGGTTGAGGCCTTGGCCGTCATGGCCGAATCGATGGAGTAGATCATGACCACCATTGCCTCTCTCGGTCTTCAGATCGACTCCGGGGATGCCGTTCAGGCAGCCACCGACTTGGAAAAGATGACCAAGGCTGGTGAGCGGGCAGAGCAGTCAGCTGTTGGGCTGATGAACGAGATGCAGGCTCTGGAAAGGTCGCTGTCGGCGGGCGCCAAGTCCACCCAAGAGCTTGCAAAGCAGCGAGAGTCGCTTGCTCGACTGACGAAAACCGGCGCGTATGGCGAGGCTGAATTCCTCAAGATCAGTGCGCAGCTCGACAAGCAGCAACAGGCTCTGGTCAAGTCGACCATGGATGAGCAGAAAGCTCTGGTGAGCTTGCTGGGCAGCGTAGACCCGGCGCAGTCCGCGCTGGCAAAGCTGGACAGGCAAGTAGAAGACCTCGGAAAGCACCTGGATGCAGGGCGGATAAGTCAGGTCCAGTACAACGAGGCGCTCAAGAAGATCGACGGCAAATATGCCGAGATCGAGAAAACGAACTCCGCATTTTCCAGCCTGGGCCTGCACACGAAGGGTGCTCGCGAGAACGTCCTGCAGCTTGGCAATGCTTTGGCTGAAGGAAATCTCCGGGTTGCTGCTCACAACATTCTGGAGATCGGGAACAGCGCTGGCGCGTCTGCGTTACGGCTAGCGGCAGTGGTTGCACCCATCGCTGCTTTATCAGCTGCTGTTGCGGGGCTGGGATATGCCTATTACAAGGGTTTGAAAGAGTCCGACGCGTACAACAAGTCGCTGGTGTTGACGGGTAGCTACGCGGGCGTAACCGCTGACCAGCTTGGGGAAATGGCAAAACAAGCCAGCGCTACGGTTGGCACCACTGGAGCAGCTGCCGCCGTTCTGGCTACGCTCGCAGGCAATGGAAAGATCGCGAGCGAGAGCTTCGAAGGCATAACCCAGGCCGCCCTATCCATGAACGAGGCCACTGGAAAGGCTGTATCGGACACTGTCGCAGAGTTCGTGAAGCTGGCGGACGACCCAGTGAAGGCTTCGGCCGCGCTGAATGAGCAATATCACTACCTGACAGCTTCGGTTTACTCGCAGATCGTGGCATTGGAGAAGCAGGGTGATCATGCTGGTGCGGTGAAGCTCGCGACAGAGCAGTACGCCGACGCCATCAATGAGCGAACTCCAAAGATCCTGGAAAATCTGAGCTACTGGGAAAGGGCTTACAACGCGGTGGCAAAGGCTGCTGACGGGGTGTCAAATTTTGGCAGGCGCGACATAAGCGCAGAGATTGAGAAGGCCGAGTCTGAGCTTGCGCGAGTCCAGTCTGGGGATATCGGATTATTCCAAAGTCGTGGAAGGATGGTCGAATACTGGACGGACAGGCTAACTTTCCTGCGGGACGAAAAGGCTGCCAAGGAGGAGATTGCAAAGCTTGACAGTGACTCAGCAAAGGCTGAACTGGCAGGTCAAAAAGCAATTCTTAGCTTCGACGCGCGCAGCAAGGCAATACGCAGCAATGCTCAGAAAAGAAAGGATGATTTCAAGGACCTTGAAAGGGAGATCGCAGACCTAAGGGCTGTTGATCCCAATAACGCGCGCCTGACCCAAGCTAGCATCGACGCGCAAAAGGCGGCGATTAACGCCAAATATAAGGACCCGAAGGGGGCGTCATCACCCGTAGATCTGTCTGGGTTCAACGACCAGAAGAACGCGCTCAGCGCCATCCTGTCCACCTACAAGAACTACCAGAAAGAGCTCGACGCCGCGCAGAAGGCCGGCCTGATCTCCCAGGAGTCTTACGCTAGCCAGCGCGCCGCGATCATCGAGCAACAGAAGGCCGAGGTCACGAATGCCTACGAGGCAGAGATCAAGGCACTGGAGGAGGCAAAAGGGCGAAGCAGTACCAGCGCCCAGCAGCGAGTCCAGCTCGACCAGAAGATTGCCGATGCCCGCGCATCCATGGTGAAGGCTCAGAAGGACGCCGACACCGAGCTGGCGGTACTGGCAACCAACGAGCAGGGCCGGCTGATCAAGCAGGCCAGGGCAGTGCAGACCTACACCGACGCCCTCGACCAGCAGGTGCTGGCGCTGAGGTTGCAGGGACAGCGCTCCGCTGACGGGCTTGGGCTTGGCGACCGCCAGCGCGGCTTGCAGGACCAGCAGAACGCCATCACTGACCGTATGAACCAGCAGCGGCTGGATCTGGCAAACCAGTACGGCGACGGCTCCCGAGGTATGAGCCTCGATGAGTACAACCAGAAGCTGGCAGCCCTGAGCAAGACCGAGAAGGACCTGCAGGAAACCACCATCGCCAACTACGACCAGATGACCGTCGCCCAAGGCGACTGGCGCAAAGGGGTATCGTCGGCCTTCCAGAACTACCTGGAACAGGCCCGGGATGTCGCCGGGCAGACAAGATCCTTGTTCACCAACGCTTTCAGTTCGATGGAGGACGCGGTCGTGAACTTTGCCATTACCGGCAAGTTTTCTTTCGCCGACTTCACGAAGTCAATCTTGGCTGACATGGCTCGTATCGCTGCGCGACAGGCAGCTTCGGGGCTTCTCGGCGGTGTGGTCAATTTAGGGGTGTCTGCAGCCTCTGCCTACTTTGGCGGTGGAAGTGGTAACGGAATGGTTGCAGGTTCGCCGGGTGCCGTGTCGTCAAACCTCGGCGCGTCGCAAGCGGGATATTCCAGTGCCTACTTCCCTCAGGCTCTTGGCGGCGCCTGGTCGAACGGCGTGCAAATGTTCGCCGACGGCGGCGCATTCACCAACTCAATCGTGAGCACCCCAACGGCTTTCGGCATGGCTGGGGGCAGGCTGGGGGTGATGGGTGAAGCAGGGGATGAAGCCGTTATGCCTTTGACTCGCACCGCGGGCGGCCAGCTTGGTGTCCGGGCTGTCGGGGGTAATGGAACCTCAGTCAGCCTCTCGGCGCCAGTTAGCCTAGTCATGGAAGACCGTAGTGGGGATGGCATGCAACTCGATCCAACATTGCTCCAGCAGAACATGCAAAAGCAGGTTCAAATCGCTGCCGAAAAGGCTGTTGCTGATTCTTGGCGGCCTGGCGGGGTTAGCTATCGAAACACCACGGGGAGGCGCTGATGGCGATAGAGACTTTCACCTGGGCAACTCAGCGCGGAGAAGCGCCTGAAATCACATATCGGGTTCGCGAGTCTAAGTTTGGCAGCGGGTATCGACAGACCGTAGGCGACGGTCCAAATAACAAGGAGGACAGCTACCCAGTAACTGTCTTCGCCACCAAGGCTCAGACCCTCAAGATCATGGAATTCTTCGACCGGCACGGCGGCGCTAAGGCCTTCCTTTGGACAACCCCGCTCGGCGAGCTGGGGCTGTTCACCTGCAAGGATCCGAAGCCTACCCCTGTTGGAGGGGGGCGGTTCAAGGTTTCGGCGACTCTCGAGAGGGCCTTTCACCCATGAGCCTGATTTCACAGATCCAGAAGCTTGAGCCAGGCTCCGAGGTGCTGCTGTTCGAACTTGACGGCTCTGACTTCGGCGCTGATGTTCTGCGCTTTCATGGCCACGCCATTCCGCACACGGCGCAGGAGCTCGCAGCCGCTGGCGCCGACGCCGACCAACTGCCGGCGAAATCGATCTGGTGGCAGGGTGAGGAGTACGGCGCCTGGCCGCTGCAGGTAGAGGGCATCGAGGCAAACTCGGACGGCACCGCTGTACGCCCGACGATATCGGTCGGCAACGTAAACGGTAGGATTACCGCGCTGTGCTTCGCCTTCGCCGACCTGCTCGAGTTCAAGCTGACCATCCGGAATACGCTCGGCCAGTTCCTGGACGCAGCGAATTTCCCCGAAGGCAACCCTGGAGCAGACCCAGCCCAGGAGAGCATCGAGGTCTGGTACATCGACCAGAAAGTGTCGGAGAACGGCCAGATGGTTTCTTGGGAGCTGGCCAGCCCCGGTGACGTTGGCGGGGAGACCATCGGGCGGCAGATGACCACGCTGTGCCACTGGGCCATGACCAACGGCTACCGAGGGCCGAACTGTGGTTACACCGGGCCGTACCGTGACAAGGACGGCAACCTCACCGACAACCCTGAACTGGACGAATGCGACGGCTGCCTGGGCACCGGGTGTGTCCCGCGCTTCGGCGTGGGTAACCCGCTGCCCTTTGGTGGTTTCCCGGCCGTCTCCCTGATCGCACGGAGCTGAGCATGCGAAAACACATCCTTGCCGCCGTGCAAGCGCACGCCGCGGCGGAATACCCGCGCGAGTGTTGCGGGCTGCTGCTGGCGGTTGGCCGAAAGCAGGTCTACTTCCCGTGCGAGAACGTGGCCACCGAACCCACCGAGGAATTTCGGATCGCGGCCGAGCAGTACGCCGAGGCGGAAGACCGGGGCCAGGTGATCGGCATCGTGCACTCGCACCCTGACGCCACCAGCAGGCCGTCCCCGCGCGACCTGGCCATGTGCGAGGCCACAGGGCTGCCCTGGCACATTCTGTCGTGGCCGGAGGGCGACCTGCGCACTATCACGCCGACCGGCGAGACCGCACTGCTGGGGCGTCCATTCGTGCACGGTGCCTGGGACTGCTGGCAGGTTTGCGCGGACTGGTACCAGCGCGAGTGGGGGCTGGATTTCCCGGCCTACGCCCGAGAGGACGGGTGGTGGGAGCAGGCAGACAACCCGAGCCTGTACGAGCAGCTCTACGAGCAAGCTGGCTTCTACCAAGTTGACCGGCCGCAACGTGGCGACATGATCGTCATGGCCGTGGGGCGCACCGTGCACCCGAACCATGCCGGGATCTATCTGGACGCCGACCCGGCGTTGCCCGGCGAGAGTGCTAGCGTGTTCGGTCCTGGTCCATTCCTGCTGCACCACCTTTACGGCAGGCCATCAGAAATCATCGTCTTCGGTGGCCCATGGCTAGACCGAACCCGCCTGATGCTGCGCCACCGCGCCGCGAGGTGATACATTCGGCCCTTTCAAGGGAGGGATGACATGCGAATTCTGATCGCTGCTGCGGCTTTGATGGTAATGGGGGGCTGCGCGAGTGTTGGGGATACCCGGAGTAACCCACCACTATTAGAGCTTCAGTCATCGAAGACTCCGAGGGCAGTTGCGGAATGCATTCGCGATACCTGGCAGAACACAACAGTGCTGGGGGCGAGCATTGGCGGCGTTCTACAAACCTCCGGAAACCGCTATTCGGTATTGGCACCAGACGCTCAGTCACCGCTCCACTTGGTCGATATTATTCCGAGCGGAAAGGGGTCATTGATCAGATACCACTTCTACCGGACCTGGCAGTCGCCGCTCGACCGCGTTACCGCTGGCGTCAAAGGCTGCATCTGATAGATTGGTCCTGCTACTCACAAACCACCTTCGGGTGGTTTTTTATTGTCTGGAGAAAATAATGGCGGCTCTTGCAATCGAATATCAGCCGGTTACCACCGTGGTGCTTTACGGAAAACTCAGGCAGTTCGGGCGGTCGTTCAGGCTGTCCGTGCGATCTCCAGCGGAGGCGATCAAGGCGCTCTGCGTGCAGATTCCGGGATTTGAAAGGTTTCTCATAACGGCCAAGAGCGAAGGGGTTGAGTTCGCAGTCTTCCGAGGCGCAAGGAATCTCAAGGAAGAGGAGCTCTGCTTCGCTGGGGATGGGGAAATTCGTATTGCGCCCGTTGTTAGCGGTAGCAAGCGTGGAGGCCTGATCCAGACCATCATCGGTGTCGCGATTGTCGCTTTGGCATGGTGGAACCCCCTCGGATGGTCCGCGGCTACTGCGCTTGCAGTTGGCATGGGTGGCGGGTCAATGGCGCTCGGAGGCGTCATCCAGATGCTCAGCCCTCAAGCCAAAGGGCTATCCATGAGTGGCGCGCCCGAGAACCTACCCTCGTATGCCTTTGGCAGCGCCAAGAACACCACGGCCAGCGGTAACCCGGTACCGATCTGTATCGGTAAGCGGCGCTGGGGCGGGGCGATCATATCCGCCTCTGTCTACGCAGAGGACAAAGCGTAGTCACTCGAACGAAACACCACCAACCGCCTCCTGGCGGTTTTTTATTGCCCGGAGGAAAGCATGGGCGCAGCACTCCTGCCAGAAGTCACCGGCGCCAAGGGCGGCGAGAAGAAGCCGAAGAACCCGGTCGAAGCACCGGACAGCCTGCGATCGACGAACATCGCCAAGATCCTGCTGGCAGTGGGCGAGGGCGAGTTCGACGGCACGCCGACCGACCGCGATATCTACCTCGACAATACGCCGATCATGGATGCCAGCGGCAACGTGAATTTCCCCGGTGTGAAGTGGGAGTGGCGCCCAGGCTCGATCGAGCAGGACTACATCCAAGGCATTCCGGCGATCGAGAACGAGACGACGGTGAACGCCGAGTTGCGGAGTGACACGCCGTTCACGCGCACGCTGAGCAACCTGCAGCTCTCCCGGGTTCGCGTCCGGTTTTCGTGGCCGCGCCTGGTCAGCCAAGACAGCAGCGGCAACACCAGTGGCTACCGGATCGAGTACGCCATCGATGTCGCCACCGATGGTGGGGCGTTCGTGGAGTCCCTGCGCGGGGCCGTGGACGGCAAGACCACCAACGGCTACCAGCGGTCCGAGTCTGTGAGCCTACCTCCAGCCACCTCCGGCTGGGCCTTCCGTGTTCGCCGCATCACGCCCAACGCCAACAGCGGCACGATTGCCGACCAGATGGTGATCGCTGGCTACACCGAGATTATCGACCAGAAGCTGCGCTACCCGAACACCGCGCTGCTGTACATCGAGTTCAACGCCGAGCAGTTCCAGAACATCCCAGCGGTGACGGTCAACTGCAAGGCGCAGCGCTGGCCGGTGCCGAGCAACTATGACCCGGAGACCCGCACCTACACAGGCATCTGGGACGGCACTTTCAAGCAGGCCTGGACCAACAACCCGGTGTGGGCCACCTACGGCCTGTGCGTGAATGACCGCTTCGGCCTGGGCAAGCGAATCCAGCCATGGATGGTCGACAAGTGGGAGATGTACCGTATCGCCCAATACTGCGACCAGCTGGTGCCCGATGGCGTGGGCGGCCAGGAGCCTCGCTACCTGTGCGACCTGAACCTCCAAGGGAAGGCAGAGGCCTGGACGCTGCTGCGCGACCTCTCGGCGATCTATCGGGGGATGGTCTATTGGGCGCAGGGCTCGCTGTACATGCAGGCCGACATGCCGCGCGCGCAGGACATCGACTACGTCTTCACTCGGTCGAACGTGATCGGCGGCGACTTCGTTTACGGCGGCGCGGGCCGCGACACGCACTACAGCCGCGCCCTGGTGAGCTACGACAACCCGGCGAACAACTACGACACTGACGTCATACCTGTGACCGACATTGCACTGCAGCGCCGGTACCGGGATCGCCCCGTTGAAATCTCCGCCATTGGCTGCACGCGGGCCAGCGAGGCCCAGCGCCGCGGCAAGTGGGCGCTACTGAGCAACAACCAAGACCGCACGGTCTCCTTCAAGACAGGGATGGAAGGCGCAAACGTGCTGCCGGGCTTCGTCATCCCGGTTGCTGATGAGCTGGTCGCCGGGCGCCCGAACGGTGGCCGGATCTCTGCCGCTGCAGGCCGCGTCGTGACCTTAGATCGTGACACGCCGATCAAGGCCGGTGACCGCTTGATCATTAACCTGCCCAACGGCACCGCCCAAGGCAGGACCGTGCAGTCGGTGAGCGGTCGTGCAGTGACTGTGACGACTGCCTATGGCTTGCAGCCAGAGCCTGAGCTGCAGTGGGCGATCGACTACGAAGACCTGGCCGTCCAGCTGTTCCGTGTGCTCAAGCGCGTGCGCACCACTGAGGGCGAGTACGAGTTCACCGCGCTGGAGTTCAACCCAAGCAAGTTCGCAGCAATCGACACCGGCGCCAAGCTCGAGGAGCGGCCGATCAGCGTTATCCCTGTGACAACGGTGCCACCGCCGGCGAGCGTAACCCTGACCTCTGGCTACGCCGTCGACCAGGGCATTGCCATCAGCACGATGACGATTGCCTGGCCGGCAGTTGAGGGCGCGGTCGCCTACGACGTGGAGTGGCGCAGGAACAACGGCAACTGGATTCGCCTGCAGCGAGTGGGCACCACGTCAGTTGACGTGACGGGCATCTACGCTGGCGCCTATCTTGCGCGTGTTCGCGCCGTGAGTGCGTTCGATATCACGTCGACCTGGCGTGACTCGATGCTGACTGAGCTGAAGGGCAAGGATGGGCTCCCGCCCGCAGTAACGTTCCTGAATGCCAACTCGATCATCTTCGGGATTTCGCTGAAGTGGGGCATCCCGCCCGGGGCCGAGGACACGCAACGCACAGAGATCTGGTACGGGCCGACCAACGATCTCGAGCAGGCCACGAAGCTCACCGATGTTGCCTACCCGCAAAGCGAGTTTGTGATGCAGGGCCTGTCCGGCGGGGCGCGTTTTTTCTACTGGGCGCGCCTTGTTGACCGTATCGGCAATATCGGCCCCTGGTACCCGGTGGGCAGCGGAGTACTGGGTATCTCCGAGACCAACCCCAGCCCCATCCTTGACATGATCGCCGGCCAGATCGGTGAGACCGAGCTGGGTCAGGAACTGATCGACAAGATTGACGGCCTGCAGGACCAGATCAGCGCGCTTGGCGGCTTGAAGGCTTATGACAAGGACCTCGCATACGAGAAAGGGAAAATGGTCGTTGTCGACGGCCGAATCTACCAGGCGGTGCACGACGTTCCGGCAGACCCGAGTGGAGCAAGCTCACCACCCAATGTGTCGTTTTGGATCGATGTTGGGCAGTCCATTGAGTCGGCGAATGGCCTGGCTCAGCAGGTTCAAGTCAACACGGCGAAGATCGAGGATGTCGATGGCAGGGTAGTGGCCTCGGCCAGCCAGCTAAGCGCGCTTCAGGCGGCCTGGCGTGACGACAAGGCCGATGGCGACCTTGCTGGCGCGATCGATGTCTGGGATACGAAAGCCCGATTCGCCTCTCAGGTCACTGTCATCGCGAACGAAACCGAGGCGGTGGTGCGCAAGACCGAGACCCTGGAAGCAACAGTCGGCGACACCGTTGCTACGGTCCAGACCGTGAGCCAGGCCCAGGCCGACCTTGATGGCAAGGCCAGCACAATGTGGGCCGTGAAGATGCAGTTGAACGCCCAGGGGCAGTACGTCGCTGCTGGTATTGGCCTGGGTATCGAGAACGGTCCGGCGGGCTTGCAGAGCCAGTTCCTGGTGTCCGTTGACAGGTTCGCGGTCGTCAACAACATCAACGGCACGCTGACTTCGCCGTTCGCCATCCAGGGCGGCCAGGTGTTTATCAATCAGGCGCTGATCGGTAACGGTTGGATCACTAACGCGATGATTGGGAACATCATCATGTCAAACAACTACGTTGCCGGCACAACGGGTTGGGCTCTGAACAAAGACGGCAACTTCGAAATCAACGGCTCAGTCGCAGGTCAGGGAAAGATGACGATTACGAACCAGCGCCTTCGCATCTTTCATGCAAACGGCGTAATGGCAATTGACCTGGGAATAAACGTATGAGTACCGGCCTGAAGATTTACAATCAGGCCGGCGCGCTTGTTCTTGATATGACCAGCTCGATAAGCCAGATGATGGGGTACGTTGATACCGGTTCGGCAAATGGAGCGGTATCAATTCCTTTGCCACCAGCGGGAAAGACCTTGTTCCATGTTGTTGCGGATATAGGTCAGCAGTCCGCCTATCTCGGAAAGCGACCGGGTGTCGTTATGGCAATTGATTCCTCGGGCGCCTCTATTTCCTGGACTTATTCGTATGCAGCAGGATGGGGCTTTTACTCAATGAATTGTCGTATCCATTACGGCTACTACTAGGGGGGCGCATGGCGGCCGGGCTGAAAGTTTTCAAGGAGAACGGGCAGTTACTCTTCGATACTGAAAAGATCACGTATGGCCTGCTAAAAAGCGGGTACATGACCGAGCAGATTCGATGGCCGCGCCTTGCCCTGCGTTCGGCGCAGTTGCCGCCGAGCGAGCCCGGTAGCTACGATCTGACTAACCCAATGGACCCTATGTACGGCTTCTCCGTGACTGGCGCCGTTGCGCCTATCGTGTTCATCAACGGAAGCGGGGTTTCATGCGGCTCCAGCCAGGTCGGAGACACAACCACGTTCTACTACCTTATGGCCGGGCCTGATACGAAGTTCTACTATTTCGACACGATGCGAAACACGATGTTTGGCGCCGGGCTAAAGTGTTACGACCCAAGCGGTAACCTCACTTTTAACTCACTTCAATACCCGCTCAACATTGTGGCTAGAGTGCAAGCGCCTCCGCCGGCTAACCAGTCGCCTACTGGCGGATGGGGCGTTGTGTATCAGGGCGGTGTTCGCGGATGGGACAGAAAAGTCTCTGATCCGTCCACGCCTTGGTATTACACCTGCCGTTCACCCATAAGTATTGGGGCGGGAAACTTCGCTGCAAGTATAACGTTTTCTCGAAGTTTCGGCGGCGGCGCGATGAGTCCCTCAACATCCCACCCCGGAGGACTTGCCCCTGCTTACTCCAATTTGATGACTTACATGGATGGGTGTTGGGGTTCGGCAGGAGGGGTGTATTTCATGTCATGCGATGCGGCGAGAACCACGATGTATATCTCGTCATCCTCCACAAGCCTATTCTTTGATATTCCATTGGTCTATCCGACGGCGCTTGTGATTAACGCGGACAACTATCCGTTTCCATTCAACTAGGAGTCCCATGGATGCCATGGTATAGACAAGGCTCAGTGGCCATCACTGCTGGGCAAACAGCCGTCACGGGCACGGGCACGAATTTCGCGCTGAACGCTCGCGCCGGTGACGCATTTCTGGGGCCGGACGGCAGATGGTACGAGGTGGCTAACGTCGCGAGCGACAGCGTTCTCGGTATTCTCCCCGTATACCAGGGCGCGAACGTTGCGAGCGGCGTGTACGGCATTGCGCCGATGCAAGGGTATGTCAAAGACGCGGCCGACCGGCTGAAGCAGATTGCCGAGCAGTTCGGGGCAACTCTTTCATTGCTGGGCCAGCCCCAGGATGCCGCAGGCCTGCGCCTCAATATCGGCGCAGCAGCGCAGGGTGCAAACAGTGACATAACGTCCATGGCTGGGCTGACAACAGCTCTTAGCGTGGCCCAGGGCGGCACCGGCGGCAAAACTCCGGCCGAAGCACGCCAGGGCCTGGGGGCGAGCGCAACGGGCGATGCTCTGTTCACCGCAGCGACACCTGCCGCTGCTCGTTCAGCACTTGTTCTCGGCAGTGCGGCGACAGCTGCGGTTTTTGGCGCGGTTGCATCCGGGGCAATCTTCGAGAGCGGAGCAAATTCGAATGGGAGGTACACGAAATTTGCTGACGGCACGATGATCTGCGAGGGATCGGCTGCGCTGGGCTCGGCGACAATCAACCGGCCATTCGGGGCTCTGTTTGTCTCGAACCTCATTGCCGGGGCCTCTTATCCCGCCAGCTTTGTAGGCGTGCCCGAGTGCATTATTCAAATCGTACCTTCCGGCGGCACTGCATTCTGCGTGCCCAATGGGCCGGGTAGCTCGGGCGTATCACCCGGATTCTTCGCAATCGCGCCGACATCCGAGGCACAGACAGTGACCGTCAGGTACATCGCAAAAGGAAGGTGGGCAGCATGATTATAAAGCTTTCTCCTGTACGCTCAGACGAGACCCTTGCAGTCTCGCGTCAGGGCGACACACTCATCGTCAACGGCATTTCACTGGACTTCGGCCCCTTGCCAGATGGCGCAACGCTGCCCGCTAGCGCGATTGCTGTTCCCTGCCTGATTGACCCGATCGAGCGCACTGCCGGCAAGTTGATCGTCAGTTTGCGGCTTCCGCACGCAGCTGATGCGCCGGAGTCTGCGAGATTTCCTGTAGACATCGTCGACCCTTCGGACGGCCCAGTGGAACTGCCAGGCCTTGACCTTGCGGCGACACATCCGTCATCCACCGGTGTTATCGATTGGACGAAGCTGATCACCGCCGACCAGAAGGCTCAGGCCGCTGCTGAGCAGATGCTTGCGCTTGTGCAAGGCGAAACCTCGCAGCGCCGGTCAGTTGCAGACGCAGCGATCGCGCCGCTGCAGGACGCTGTCGATCTGGACGAGGCAACCGAAGCTGAGGCCGCGCTGCTCAAGGAATGGAAGCGGTACCGCATCGCGCTGAACCGCCTGCCTGATCAGGCTGGATACCCCGCAACAATCGACTGGCCCGCGCCGCCTGCCTGATCCTCACTGAATCCACCGACCGCCGCCTGGCGGTATTTTTTTGCCTCGGAGAAACCCGAATGCCGATCACTGAGCAGCAGCTGCTGCAGATCCTCCCCAATGCCCGCCCAGTCGCGGGCATTTTTGTGCCTGCACTGAACCGGGCGATGGCGCGCTGGCGTATCGACAGCCGGATTCGCCAGGCTGCTTTTCTGGCGCAGGTAGGCCATGAGTCGGGACAACTGCGCAACCTGGTGGAGAACCTCAACTACAGCGCCGAGGCCCTGATGCGCACCTGGCCAAGTCGGTTCACTCTCCAGGCCGCTGGCGCCTACGCGAGGCGGCCGGAGAAGATCGCGAACCGGGTCTATGGTGGGCGGATGGGGAATGGCCCTGAGTCATCGGGCGACGGCTGGCGGTACCGCGGGCGCGGCCTGATCCAGCTGACTGGTCGCGACAACTACCGCGCCGCTGGCCAGGCCCTGGGCCTGCCCCTGCTCGAACAACCTGAACTGCTCGAGCAGCCCGAGCACGCTGCGCAGTCGGCAGCCTGGTGGTGGTCACAGCGCGGCCTGAACGACCTGGCCGACGCCGGGCGCGTCAGCGATATCGGCAGCATCATCAACACTGGCCAGCCTGGGCGCGTGCCTCATGGCGCAGCTGAGCGGAAAGCGCTTTATGACCTGGCTGTGCGGGTGCTGGCATGAACGCCTGGCTGCTTCGCCTCGCCGGCGCAGGCCTGCTGATCCTGCTGGGCATCGCCGTCGGCACCTGGGCCACCACCAGCCACTTCCGGCCGCTGCTCGACCACCAGCAGGACCAGGCCACCCAGTGCGCCGCCGCCCGCGAAAACTTGGCCGGCCTGGCGCAGGAGCAGGGCAAGGCCCTGGGCGACCTGACCATGGCGGCGAAGCAGCGTCAGGCCAGGGCAGAGCAAACGCTGATTGAGGCCAAGGTCAGCGCCCAGGACGACTACGCGGCGGCGAACCGCCTGCAGCAGGAGCGCACCGGTGGCGATCAGTGTGCCGCCGCTTCCTCGATCATCGACAAGGAGCTTGGCTTATGATGCTGGTGGGCAACTGGCGATTCCGCGGGTGTGAGATTGGCTTTTTCCAGGCTGTAAGCCGCGGACTTATTGGCCTTTCCCGTGGGTGCGGGGTGGTGGGCATCCTGGCAATTTATGGGTGTTCTGGCCAAGTTGAGCCGCAAATCCATTATGTGCGCGTCGAGGTGCCGGTCCAGGTGCCGTGCCGCGCGCCAGATATTGCCGTGCCGCCGTGGGCAGCTGCCGGCCTGCGAAAGACCGACAGCTTGGAGGTGAAGGTGCGGGCGCTGCTGGCTGAGCGCCGACAGCGGATCGGGTACGAAAAGCAGCTCCAGGCCGCTGCTACAGCGTGTCGCTGACCTAGATGCCATGGCCCTCGCACGAGCTGATGCTCGAGCGGGAGACCTGGCGAAAGCTTATGACCAAGCCAGAATAGCTGTGGAGCTGTGCCAGCGAGAGTACGACGGGCTCCTATCGACACCTCATCACAGATAGCAGGTCACGCCAGTTGATTCGGAAACAACGGAATGCTGTAGAATCATTTTGCTATCAATATCAACTGGCATGGAGTAGCAGGGGTTGGCGCACGTACACTTTCAGAAAAATGGCATTTCGCGTGAAGTGAAAGCTGGATTCTCATGGACGGTATTCTTCTTTGGGGCTTTTCCTTTTGCGTTCAGGGGGCAGTGGGGCTGGTTCTTTTTTACGATGCTGCTGCACATCTGCACGTGGGGGCTTGGCTGTTTCGTGATAGCTTTTTTTGCGAACAGAATCACTGCTCGATGGCTTGCAGAGAATGGCTGGAAGGTCATATCGGGTAATCCACCTCTCAGCTGGGGGGGCCAGTCGTCCGCATTGCTCGATTGATCTAGTCCGGCCGATAGGCGGAGATGCATGAACTGCTGGCCGAGCGCCGACAGCGGATCGCGTACGAGCGGCTGCTGGAGGCGGCGGTGCAATCGTGCCGATGATTCAGTCCAACAGCGCTTAAGCGAAGCCGAATAGCCGGCCTGGCCTGTGAAGCGTCCTATAATGGCCTGACAAAGCCATCGGGGTAGGTCAGTGAAGCGAACGCTTGAAGGAATGATCGCTGCAGGTGAAGAGTTGCTTCGCCAAGCGCTCGACGCCAATCGAAGGCTACAGCAGGCCGTGGCTGATGATGAGCCCCCCGAGGAAATCGAGCGGCGCCGCGTATTAGCCGATCGTCTTTACCGTCAGGTTACCGAGCATCAGCTCATCGCTACTGGCAAGGCACCTCATATCATCCACTGACCGCCAGGGAGGAGAGCATGAAGGACAAGCGCGAAGTCGTGATGCCAGACCATCAGGTCTATAAGGATGTCGAGGAGGCTATGAGGCGCCATCTTGAGGCGCAAGAGGCTGGATTGCCTGCGCAGGAAGTGGAGCGCTTGCGACTGATCTTGGAGTCGCAGATCAAGGCGGCTCACCAGTACCACTCAGATGCCATGGGGCGAGCACCGCTGAATCGTCACTGAGGCGCTATCAGCTCAGGCCCCTGGTTCCGCACGTTCCCTACGGCTGTGCTGACTTTGTACCACTCGAATGCCTCGGCTGGTTCCCCCAGATTCAGCACCATCTGTTCTGCGTGATCGCTTGGCATCCCTGCTGCAATCCACTCTCTCGCCAGCTCCGGCTCAAGCACAACTGGCCGGCGGTCGTGCACGTCCACAAGCCCGCCCTGGGCGTCTGCTGTGATGATGACGAAGCCATCGTGCTCGTTGCCGGTGAACTGTCCGATGCTTGCGCATAGCGCCGGCTGACCGTCCCGCCGCCGGATGTAATACGGCTGCTTCTTCGGCCCACCCTCATCAACCCACTCGTACCAGCCGTCGATAGGCGTAATCGCCCGATGCGGCCAGATGGCCCGAAAGAACGGGCCGTGAGCGACCTTCTCGACGCGCGCGTTGATCGGCGCGGCGCGATCTGTCGCCCAGTGCGGCCGCCATCCCCACCTCACCAGGTCCGCACGCAGACCGTCCTCACCCATGCGCAGCACAGCAACGGGCGTAGTAGGCGCAACGTTGTACCGCTGCAGCGCATGCTCCCCGACGTTGTTTCTCCAGACATCCGGCATGCTGAGCACTTCGACGAAGTCGTGAATGCCCCGGTATTGGGTCAGCCGTCCACACATTTCCCGTCCCTCCTGCTCGAGCACAAAGCATAGTCCGCCAGGCGGTACTGGTGCTGGCGGCGCATGCAATGCTCAAATACTGTATCGATATACAGTATTGGTGCCGTATGTACTTCCTCCTTGTTCGCCGCCGAGTGCGCGGCGTTGCGATCCCCAATGGACAACTGACGAAGATCCAGCCGATTCGCGCTGATGTTCACATCGAGTACGGACACAGTACCGTGCTCGGTCGGCAGTGCCTGAGCGCCTGGGTGTTCAACCCAACCCCAGGGCCCGACGTTATCCCGTCGCTACACGACGCGCGCGTGACCGGGATGGCTCAAGGCGGCATGATCATCACCGGTGTTGAGGAAGTCGACGGGACGCTCTACGCCCAGTCGTGGTGGTGCAGGGCGGAATGATGTCGGGACTACCTCAGGCCTGGCTGGCCGAACTCTGTGACAGCTTTGAGCTGATCGGGGACCCTGATGGCCGCGCTGCTGTGCTTGCCGAAATGGCTTTTGCGGCGCACCGCCGGCGTGATGTGGGCGATGCCGAACTATCGGACATGCTGGAGTTTGTCGCTGCAGCTAAGGAATGGGCTTTGCTTGAAATTGAGAGCTCTCAGACTACATAGCTGACGGACTGCTCTATCGAGATTGGTCCGTATCCGCTAAAAACTAGCTCTGGTTATCAGATTGCGGGAGATAACGATGAAGTGGGAGCAACAGATTCTGCCGCGTATCTTGAGATGGCGATCGGCACCAGGCTACCTGGGAATGTGTAAAGCCGAGTTCAACAAGACCGTACGGCCTTTCGTGAACGAGTTCCCCATTGGCGCTCAGGGCGTAGGTTTTGATCGGTATGAGCTCGATGAGTGGGTCGACAGCTACATAGCTGAAAATGCTATCGAGAAGGGGAATAATCGCGCTGGTCTGCCGGCAAGCGCGCGTAAGCGAGCCGAGGAGAATCGAACTGAGCAGTCAAAGTCTGAATTTAAGCAGGCGTTGGATCTTGTGCGTCGTAAGAGATAGCGCTGATGAGGACTGAGTTTCTGTTGCTGGCGCAGTATGACGGCCTAGCTGTGATTCCTCTGGACAGGGTCTGCGCAGACTATTTCCCCCATTTGAGCCCTGAAAAAATGAAGCACAAAATCTCTCGGGGAGAAATTCGTCTTCCGCTGATCTACATCGAGCGAAGCCAGAAGTCGGCCAGAGGTGTTCACCTTGCAGATCTCGCTGCTTACATTGATGCACGTCGGGCTGAAGCCCAGAAAGGGATGTAAAAGGGACGCCGCGAGTCCGTGACGTCCTTGCAGCGAGCGTGGCCGGGTTGGTTGAATATTCTCGCGGCGTCCAGAGAAACCATACCCCGAATTCACGGCCTGATCTGATGAGCCGACGAGCTGCCTTCCACTACCGATTCCATCCATTGCGAAATCGCCGACTGAAGCCAAGCTACTGACTTTGGCCCTAAGTGGACCTGCCGGGGAAACGTCCCGTCGCGCATCCTGGTGTAGATTGTGTTCCTACCAAGCCCTGTTATCCTCATCACCTCTTTGAGGCGAAGGAAGCGATCATTCTCGGCTGAAATCATAGTTAACCCTACCCGTACCAGCGATGAATTGCCCTCAGTCTAGACCTTATGTGTCAGCAAGGAGTGGTTCAGAGCACCGGTTCATGGCAGGTATTCCGCGTCACGGGGTGTGGTTTGGCGAAGCTGGTGCTCTAGCTCACGGTGCCAACCTCTATACGCTAGATGCTTTACGAGATACGCCGATCCTCCTGATATACCAGCTACAGCCAGGGTGATGTACTCAAAGCGATCGCCATATACACCAGCAAGTCCGAGCGCGAGCATGGCAGGGAAGCCACCAGCAAGTCCTCCCAGAATGGCATCGTTCGGCATAGGCGGAGGAGGGCATGGCCCTTTGAGTGCGGTCGTGATTCGTTCCGCTTCTTTGTACCTAGACCAGAAGCTATCGCTGCTTTCCTTTTCATTACTCATCCGCTGCACCACTTGACCCTTGAAGGTGTCCTATTTAGGCATGAAAAAGCCCGCCGAGGCGGGCATCAGCTACCTGGGTGAGGTGATGTCGTCGACGGCTAGTACAGCCGTGCGCAGGATTCTGCCGTTTTCCATGACAGAGAAGTGGAAGAGGCGGACGGGCTTGTTGTGCTTGATGGCATCGAAAAGTCGGTCAATTTTATCCGGATCAAACGTTGATAGTTCAACACGACCTGGGAACGTGTACTCTTCGCCGGGAAGCCGAAGGGTCAAGGACAGATAGTCCTGATTGCGCTTGACCATCTCAACCTGAAGATCCTCTCTTCGCTCAGATCTAACCCGGTCTTTCGGCTCCTGAGCGCGAATATGCTCCAGTTCATCAGCGTTGTAATGGTGTCCTTGAATTTCCATCGAATCAGCATCTGGAGCAGCGCTGACAATTGCGCGATAACCCTCGCTCGCACGGTCGCGCACACGCGCAGCTTCCGTGGTCATGGATCCGCCAGCGATTACGTCGGCAAGCTTTTCAGCGATCCTGGCATTCGAGTCGCTTTGGGCCTGGGACGCTGCTAATCGCGCTTTCTCCAGGTCGCCTGAGTTCCATTCGGAGAAAACGTGATAGCCAGCGAAAGAGAGCACGGCAACGATCAGGAACGTTGCCACCTGGGCTCCGGTCATTTTGCTCATAGGTAACGCCGCAAGCAGCTTATTGATGACTTCATCGAGGGAGGCCTTTCCGTCCGTGCAGCCTTTGGATATCTGGAAGACGAGGTCCAGCTCCGCCTTCTCTGCCGATGTCAGCCTTGTAAGGGCTGGAGATCCATAACGGATCTCAGCATACGCTCGAAGTAGTTGCTCGTGAAATTCAACGAAGCCTAGCATCAGTTTCGGGGTCATTGTCCCCCGATAGCGATCACCTTCGATTTCAACGTGAAAGCTTGGCCACCCCTTGAAAATAGGCAGCGTAACGTTCTCGCTTATAGAGGAGATGACCTCCAGGAAGGATGCTGCGCTATCAACGACCACCGGTTCTTTCATGCTTGATGCTTCCTGCAAGTCTTGCTGAATGACCTTCTCCTCGTCGGGCAGCCGGTCATTTGTTGTGGGTTAAAGGAGGACCGAGTACCAGAACACCTTTCCCAGCACGCTGATCCCGATCTCGGCCAGCTGCTGCGCGGTGTACTCCTGATCCGGATGCTCGTCCTGGTTAATGTTGCTACGGCTGATTCCTTTCAGGGACGCTGACGTTGCCTGTCAAGATCCAGTTGACCAGTCTTCCCGTAACCTTGTCGTAAAGGATTGATAGCAGTAGGCCGGCCAGTACCATATAGCTGCCGTACAATACAGCCGGATTGCGCCTGACTGCATTTCGATCCCACAACACGACCTCAAACCAAGACTCGAAAAATTTCTGAGCTCTCATGTGCGAGCCACCCATTGCGTAGAGGCCACATATCAACACGATTACCCCTAGCCCTAGGACCAGGAGACCTAATCTTTTCGTGATGGTGTTGGAGAAGGCTTCCATGTCGATCTCTGCGAACCAGTAAGTGGCAAGATGCTATCGGAGCTGCGCTTGCACTTCAACGTACCAGAGGCTGCGTGGCATCTGACGATCGGACTGATCGAAAACTAGCATCAGCTAGCGAATGCTAGTGAGCGTGGGAGGAGTCCTTCGCTTTCTACCGGGTTTCGCTGGAGTATGGATGCCCGCCTCCCATTCCTCGAGAAATTTTCGCACTGTGGCAACCCTCCAACAGACGCGGCCGCCCTGTAGAAAGGAGGGTGGTAGCCAGGCAGCATTCGCCTGTCGTGCAGACCGGATTGATGCCTCGGAGCGGCTGAGTAGCTGGGCCAACTCTGGAATATGTATGACCTCGGGATCCATAGCCGTGCGCTCAACTGAAATGGGCGATACCAGAGAAGATCACATCCAGTTTGGGCCGAGCCACCCGCGGCTGCAATTTTTTGGTCGGTTTTGTGGCGCCGACGGCGCGTGGAATATTCTTTACGCAGATCTGTTTGCAAAACCCCTTGCTAACTTATTGATTGTTATAGGCTATTTTCCAAATTTTCGTTGCTATTATCCAGTGCGCTAATTTCATTTGAATCAATGATTTATGAGCCATCCAGACACCACCTTGACATGGTGGGGGTCGTTGGTTCGAGTCCAATTGTGCCTACCAAATCGAAGAAAAGGGGCGATCCGCAAGGGTCGCCCTTTTTTGCGTCCGGGCATAGCTCCAGCCTGCAAAGTTTTTGATTTTTTTGAGAAAAAACGCTTTACAGGTGTGCATTCGATCACTAATATGCGCACCACACGACAGGCACATAGCTCAGTTGGTTAGAGCACCACCTTGACATGGTGGGGGTCGTTGGTTCGAGTCCAATTGTGCCTACCAAATCTGAAAAGGGCGTCCCGAAAGGGGGCGCCCTTTCTCATTTTCGCCCTTTGAGGTGGCAGCTCTCTCAGGGATGGCTAATCTCGCATTGAATGGTTCGAGAACATCGCCAGGGAGTAGGTAGCGGCATGTGTGAGGCTGCTTGGCGTCTTCCGCCGATCCCAATGAAGGGAGCCTCTCCATGCAGGGTGCCAACGCGTCGCTTCACACGTACACGCCTGAAGTCAGCGTCTCCGATAACCGGGGCCTGATCGTCCGCAATATCCGTTTTCACCGCCATCCGGATAGCCCTGACTCAACGGATTGTCGGGTAACCCACCTTCATTTCAATGCACGTGGCCATCATGTGCAAAGCATAGACCCGCGTCTGGCCCAAAGCCGGCGTGAGGCACCAGGTGCGCCACCCAATCTGCTGTTGCAGCCTGCTCTGAGCGGCGCGGTGGTACGTTCTCAGAGTGTCGATGCCGGCACGCTGCTTGCGTTGGACGATTGCGCGGGACGGCCACTGATGCGTCGCAGCGGCGTGGGGGTTACCCGTCGCTGGAATTACCAGTCGGTAGCCTTTGCAGGGTTATTACACTCACTTGATGAACAGGCAGAGGGCGCCGAGCGTGCAGTGTGCGAGCGCTGGATCTGGGCGCTTGACGGTGCCGTCGAGCGTGCGCGCAATCTGCTGGGCGAATGCCTGCGCCACTATGACATGGGTGGCCTGCAGCAGGTGTGCGGCATCGCTTTGACGGGGACGCCACTGCTCGTCGCCCGGCAAATGCTGAGGGATGCCGAGCGGCCTGAATGGCTTGGCGAGAATGAGCAAGCTTGGCAGGCAAAGCTGGAGCCCATCATCCACGTCAGTGGTTGTAGCGCCGACGCCACCGGCGCGGCACTGACGCAAACCGATGCGCGGGGGCATCGGCAGCGCCATGCGTATGATGTGGTTGGCCGCTTGAGCAGCTGTTCGGTGCATGTGCACGGTGAGGAGCAAGAGCGCCGTGTGCTTGAGGCATTGACCTGGACAGCCGTGGGGCAGAAGCAGCGGGAACTACATGGCAATGGCGTGCTGACCCACTATCTATATGAAGCGCAGACGCAACGTGTGTCAGCCATCAAGACGGAACGCCCAGACGGACATCCGGCAGGGGGCCGATTGCTGCAATACCTGCGCTACGTCTATGACCCCGTGGGCAAAGTGGCCAGTGTAGACAACGCTGCGCAGGCTACTCGGTTCTGGCGTAACCAAAAAGTGTTGGCACAGAACACCTTCATCTACGACAGCCTTTACCAGCTGGTGCAGGCGTGTGGTCGGGAATTGGCGGCGCATGGGCAGCAGGGGGTGGGTGTTCCGTCGGCGGTAGTGCCGTTGCCGAGTGGCCCCGAGGCGTTTACCCGTTATCAGCGCGACTACAAGTACGACAGGGGCGGCAACTTGACGCAAATCCGTCACAGCGCGCCGGGCAGTGGCAACAGCTACACTACGGACCTGCTGGTCTCCCCCCATGGCAATCGTGCTGTGCGCTGGCAAGAGGGCCTTGATCCGGGTGATGTCGAGCGGATGTTCGACGGCGCTGGTCACGCGCTGTGGTTACAGGCTGGCCAGCCTTTGCACTGGAATCCGCGTGGCGAACTGGGGCGCGTGGTGCAGGTCGCCCGCAGCACGATTGATGATAGTGAGCATTACCGCTACGACGGGGCTGGCAGGCGCCTGTTGAAAGTCACTTCCCGGCAAATCGGTGACGGTATCCAGGAGCGCCGGGTCTTGTACTTGCCTGGGCTCGAGCTGCGCAACCAGGCTTTCGACGGCGCCGCGCAGAAGGCGCTTGAAGTGGTTGCCGTGGGCAGTGCCGGGCGAGGTCAGGCGCGCTTGCTGCATTGGCCCGATGGGTTGACCGGTGACACGCTGCGCTACAGCTTCGACGACCTGTTGGGCAGCAGTCAGCTGGAGCTGGATGAGCAGGGCGAGGTCATCAGCCAGGAAGAGTATTACCCCTATGGCGGTACTGCGGTGTGGACGGCACGTAGCGAGGTGGAGGCGGATTACAAGACCTTGCGCTACTCCGGAAAGGAGTGTGACGCCACCGGGTTGTACTATTACGGGTTGCGGTACTACCAGCCTTGGCTCGGGCGCTGGTTGAGCGCTGACCCTGCTGGTGTCGTGGATGGGCTGAACCTGTATCGCATGGTTCGCAACAACCCCGTCACGCTAAAGGATCAACAGGGATTAGAACCCGTTTACCCGGTGCTATCGGCATTTCTGGCTGATGTCATGACCGATGTGGACCACAATGCCTTGGGCTTCGTCCCGTGGGGTGAGCAACTTGATTCAGCTCCGCCGTGGGCTATCGCCATCTGGGGAGATAACGCCTATGTGTCGACGATGAACAGGCATATGTCCATTCGGCCGCAGGGTGAGCGGGGGTTTCCTGATTTCGTCGGGGTTTATGATGGGGTGGGCATTACGACGGAAACTGGGCATTACCGAACGCCGCCAGGTTATGCGGCAGGCGTTGAGAACAACAGACCGCGAATAACCTCGCATGGAAGCACTGCGTCACTGGACTGGCGAATGACAATGTTCAGTGATCCTCATGCGTATATGGCCAAGGTCAATGAATTCTGGAAAATCAATGATCGGGCAGAAAGGGGGCGGGCGGTATTGGCTTTCCTCAAATCGCATTGGGCGCAAGGTCTTGAAGAACTCGCTTCTTCATTCAATGAAAACAGGCCGGCCCTGCTGCTGGAAATGTTTCAGGCCAATGGGCAGTTGCGGGATGTCGAGCAGACGGGCTTTCAGTGGGTGGACCAGTTGTACGCAGAGGCCAATCAAATAATCTATGAAATCGGTGATCGCAAGGTCCTCGCGAAGCGGCAGCAGGCCAAGGCGCTGGCCGAGTTTAAATACAATGCAGTCATGGATATCTACAAAGGGAGAGAAGGCGATCTGCACATGGCGCGTCGATCCGAAGTCGAGGCGCAACTCCCGCCAGTGCCGCACTTGACTGCACCTGCACGTGGCCTTCCGCGAAGACCGGTGACGACCGTTGCTCAGCCTGGGCGAAAGCCGAATTTTCTTTCCAGAATAAGGAATGCCCTCAAGCATTGATGGTTAGCCAGCTCGGGCCAGGTGCCGCTGCTGCGCCAATCTGACCCTCGGTCTGTGCTGTGCCTCGTGCTAGAATGCGCCCCTTCGAATCTGGAGGTACACGCGTGCGCAAACTGGCAGTGGTATTGGCAGTGCTGGCCCTGGCTGGCTGTGAGAACGAGGTCGAGGGCGTGCACAACCAGGTGGCCGAACACCTGCACAATCCCAAGACGGCCAAGTTCGCCAACGTGCGGATCGACACTCAGGGTTCGATCTGCGGCCAGGTCCGCGGCAAGGATGACGCCGGCCAGTACGAAGCCTATCGCAGCTATGTGGCGATCAAGCACGATGGCCAGTACGAGATCCTGGTCGACGATAGCGGCAACAATCTGCGTATCCGTGAGATCTGCGGCGGTGCCGAGCTGCAGCGCCGTGCCGATGCCCTGGCTGGCGAACCGGCGCCGGAAGGCTGGGATGTCGAAGTCGTGCAGGGGGCCAATATGGGGGCACTCACCGACATGACCGCGCGCCTGATCGAAAAAGGCATCCCTTCCTGGGTCGAATACCGCGACGGCAAGCCTGTCGTGCTGATGGGGCCTTTCCCCACCAAGGACGAGGCCGATGCGCGCAAGGCCGACGTCATGGCACGCCTGGGCACGGATTCGATCGTCATTCAGCACGGCGTCAAGCGCTG
This sequence comes from Pseudomonas machongensis, assembly GCF_034961125.1. Classification (NCBI taxonomy): domain Bacteria; kingdom Pseudomonadati; phylum Pseudomonadota; class Gammaproteobacteria; order Pseudomonadales; family Pseudomonadaceae; genus Pseudomonas; species Pseudomonas machongensis. The sequence continues at coordinate 28,616 of NZ_JAYFUI010000186.1, forward strand.
ATACTCCCGCGCCCGGGCAGGGGCGTTGCATAGCCTCGGTCATAGCCCCCAGTACTGCGGCCTCTACTGCCAAGGAGGCCGATCACGCCCGCCTTACCATTCGATAGGCCCCGATACAGCGACAACGAACCGGCACTGATCTTGTACAAGCGCCATGGCTTTGAAGTCGAAGGACATTTACTGGACTATGCTTTGCGTGACGGCATCCTTGTCGATGCTGTTGCAATGGCGCGTGTGCGACGACGTGCGGGGTGAAAGGAGGGGTCATGTCTAGCCTGGAACGAGCAATCGTGGTGGCGACCAGAGCCCACGAAGGGCAGATCGACAAAGGCGGCGCCGCATACATCCTGCATCCGCTGCGGGTGATGGCGCGGGTCTCGACGCCCGAGCAGCGGATCGTCGCGGTGCTTCACGATGTGCTGGAGGATACGCCGCTGACCCTGTCCGACCTGGCCCGCGAGGGCTTCACTCTGAAAATCCTGGCGGCGCTGCTGGCGTTGAGTCGGCGTGAGGGTGAGCGCTACGAGGATTTCGTCGTGCGGCTGGGCAGTGATCCGCTGGCGCGCGAAGTGAAGCTGGCCGACCTCGCCGACAACAGTGACCTCTCGCGAATCGTATGTCCGGGGCCCGCCGATATCGCCCGGCTGAGCCGTTATCGAGAGGCCAGCGCCTATCTGCAGACGCTGGCGTGATAGCGCACGCCCTTGGCGGGGGCGTCTGGTCACGATACGGGGCCGACTCTACAGGGAGTCAGTTGCTTCAGCCTCCGGGTCATTGAGCGTGGTCATGCACGCATCCATCAGTACATGCAGCGCGCTGATGCGCTCGAGCCCCAGCGCGTCCTGCAATGAGTCTTGGGCCGCCTGCCACGCCTGACTGCCTTCCTCGCGTTTTTCTATCCCGGCCTCTGTGATCTGCACCGCACGGCTGCGCGCGTCGCCGCCTGCCGAAATGGTCAGCCAGCCCTGGGCTACCAGTGGTTGCATGTTGCGCGTCAGGGTCGAAGGTTCCATCTGCATGGCCTTGGCCAACTCACCTGGACGCAACGGGCCGAGCCGCAGCACATGGGAAAGCAGGGCGTACTGGGTGTTCTTCAGGCCTATGGCAGCCAAGTGCTGGTCGTAGTGGCGGGTGACCATGCGCGTCAATTGGCGCAGTTTGAGGTTTGTGCAGCCGGAGGGCTTGATTGATGTGTTCATGTGAAATATTGTACCTACAACATTTGTATATGCAAATGTTCTGTTGGCCGGGGGCGATCAACCCTGGCGCCTGTTGGAACGGTATTCATCGGCTCAGGAGCATCTATGCGCTACACACCCTTTGGCAAGACCGGATTACAACTGTCCCAGCTGGCATTGGGTACAGGCAACTTTGGCACCGCCTGGGGTCATGGCGCCGACCCCGATGCATGCAAGGCGATGTTTGACACCTATCTTGAGGCTGGCGGCAATCTCATCGATACGGCGGACATCTATCAGTTCGGTGAGTCTGAAACGCATCTGGGGCGCTTGCTGGCAGGGCGCCGCGATGAGGTGGTGCTGTCGACCAAGTTCACCCAGGGCGCCTCGCCCACTGCGGGCGTGCTGGCCACCGGCAATAGCCGCAAAGCCATGGTCACCTCTTTGGAGGCCAGTCTCAAGCGTTTGAACACGGACCGTGTCGATCTGTACTGGGCTCACTTCCCCGATCATGTGACCCCGACCGAAGAGCTGCTGCGTGGTCTGGAAGACCTCTCGCGATCAGGCAAGGTGCTGTATGTCGGCCTGTCCAATTTCCCTGCCTGGCGTGTGGCCCATGCGGCCACCTATGCCCAGCTTGCTCGCGCCGTGCCTATTGCTGCTGCACAGTTCGAACACAGCCTGGTGCGCCGCGAATGCGAGCTGGACCTGCTGCCGACCTGTCGAGCATTGGGGTTGGGCATGATGACTTTCTCGCCCTTGGGCGGCGGCATGCTGACCGGCAAGTACCGCCAGGGCGAGGCCGGGCGAGCTCAGGGCCTGGGCGGCAAGGTGTTCCAGGCAGAGAATTCGCCGCAGCGCAGCGCGATCCTCGATGCGCTGCTAGGTGTGGCGCAGGAGCTTGGCGTACCGGCAGATCAGGTGGCGATCGCCTGGGCCGCCAGTCACGACACATTGCCGTTGATAGGGCCGCGCTCGCTGGCGCAGTTGCAATCGAACCTGGCGGCGCTTGAGGTGAAGCTCAGCAGCGAGCAGTTGCAGCGCCTGGATGACGTCAGCCAGCTCGTGTCGCTGCAGGTCGAGCGGACTGCTCGCATTCCGGTGGCATGACTGATCTTGCTTCCGGGGCGCCGTAAAGGCGCTCCCGGTTCATGAGGCTCAGCGGCAGTTGCCGGCCTTGCGGTAACCGGCCGCCCGGGCTTGCGACTCGGACTCGAAGCTCACCTGGTTCTTGGCCGACACCTGATTGTAGCCAGGGCAGCCGCTGGGCAGATGGTAGACGTGGCTGTTCTGGTTGCCGATGATCGTGCCCGTCATGCTGGCCTTGGCCAGGGTGGGCTGAGGTGTGGCCTTGATGGGTTTGTCGGCAACGCCACTGACCACACCGTCGCCGACGGTCTTGTAGCCGACTGTCCAGCGCCGCTCACCACTCACGAACGGGTTGGCGTGCCCCATGATGCCGGCGATGCGACGGTCGCGCTCGCGCTCCCAGGTGGTGACCGGATACTGCTTGTCCCAGGCCATCAGTAGTTGTTGCTGTTGGCGAGACATGTTCAGGCCATAGCGATCGAACATATAGAAGGTGGTGCGGGCGACCAGGCCTTTGACTTCATCGCGCGGCTCGGCAGCGCGCTGGTTGAAATCGACGCGAGTCTTGCACTGGCCGTACTGCTGCCCCACACCCGAGGCCATGCCATAGTTGAAGTTGCTGCGATCGCCATTCACCTCGCCCACGGCCGGGTACAGGTTGAACAGGTCGGCTTCCATGGCACGGAATACCGGGTCGTCGTCGGCGCAGTGCTCGCGGCCACCGTTCTTCCAGCATTGACGTTGATGACCCAGGGTCCAGGCCGGCACGATGTGTTCCCACTCGGTGCGGTCGGCGCGGGTCTGCTGCTTTCGGGCTTGCAGGCCGCAGGAGGCAGGGTCGATACGGCCACCGGATTTGCCGACCCAGGTCCATTTGCAGCCGCAGTAGAGCTCACCCATGGCGCTGCTGGCCTGGTCGAGATAGATCTTCTGTTTGGCCACGACCTTGGCTTCGGCAAAGGTGGCGGGAGGGTTGGCGAGCGCTGGAGTGGCGGCGGACAGGAGCAGGGCGACGGCAGACAGCAGTTTTTTCATGGGCGAGCGCAAATCATCTTTCGGTGGAAGAGGTGGGGCGGGGAGGAAGGATCAGTCTTCTTTGGGGACGGTCCAGAAGATCTGGATGCCGCCATCGTCACGGTGGGCGAGGGTGACGTTGTCGTTCTCGGCGATTTCTTCGAGCAGGGTTTCCCAGTCGTCGGGTGACTCGTGCTCCAGGCGGAAGATCAGCGCCGCGCGGCTGCGCTGGGCGGTGGGGCTGTTGATGATCTTCTGGATGCGTACGCCCAGTTGTTCATAACTGCTGGGCGCTGCGGCGGTGCTGGCCATGGAACTTTCCTTATTTTGCTGTATGTGCGTACAGTATTTCACTGTCAGTTTTTTCGCAACAGCATGTCAGGCAAAAAGCATCCAAAGGCTAATGCGGTTGTAGCAGGAGCGGCACAGGGCCGCTCCAACTCAAACCTGAATCAATATTCCCAGAAGATCCGCTGCAATTCTTTGCTGTCCTGGGTCTTGGTCATGGCGACCATTGCCAGGATGCGCGCCTTCTGCGGGTTCAGGTCATGGGCCACGACCCAGTCATTCTTGTCGTCCGGCTGTTCGGCGTTACGCAGCACGAAACCGCCCTGGTTGACGTGCGAGGAACGAATGATCTGCACGCCTTCCTTGCGCAGTTCCTGCAGTGCCGGGACTACGCGCGACGACACCGAGCCGTTGCCGGTGCCGGCATGGATGATCGCCTTGGCGCCACCCTGGGCCAAGGCCTTGTAAGCGGTATCGGTCACGTTGCCGTAGCCATAGGCGATGTCCACTTGGGGCAGGCTGCTGATCTGCTTGATGTCGAACTCGGAGTTGCTGGTGTGGCGCTTGGCCGGCAGGCGGAACCAGTACGATTTGCCTTCCACGACCATGCCCATCGGCCCCCAGGCGCTCTTGAACGCCTCGGTCTTGATGTTGACCGACTTGCTGACGTCACGACCGGACTGGATCTCGTCGTTCATGGTCACCAGTACGCCCTTGCCACGTGACTGCTTGTCGCCAGCCACGGCCACGGCGTTGTACAGGTTGAGCATGCCGTCGGCAGACATCGCGGTGCCCGGACGCATCGAGCCGACGACCACGATCGGCTTGTCGGTCTTCTCGACCAGATTGAGGAAGTAGGCTGTCTCTTCCAGGGTGTCGGTGCCGTGGGTGATGACGATACCGTCGACATCCTTGCTGTCGGCCAGCTCTGCGACACGTTTGGCCAGCTTGAGCAGGTCGTCGTTGCTGATGCTTTCGGAGGCGATCTGCATCACCTGTTCGCCACGTACATTGGCGATGTCGGCCAGTTCCGGCACGCCGGCAATCAGCTTGTCGATGCCCAACTTGGCAGCTTGGTAGGTCGCGCTGTTGGCAGCGCTGGCGCCGGCCCCGGCAATGGTGCCGCCAGTGGCGAGGATGACCACATTGGCGAGCTTCTGCTGTTGTTCTGCTTCCTTGGCGGAAACGGTCATTGGCAGTGCAAGCAGCAGGGCGAGTGCGCCCGGTGCGAAGGTTTTCAGTGCGGTGTTCATGGTTTTTTTTCTTCTCTCTTCCAAATGAGATGTTTATTCGCGCTGGGTTGTAGGCAGGTTCCGTACCAAGGGTGCGGCAGTGGTGCGGCGCAGGGCGAATTGAGTCGGATTTTTCGCGGGCAAACCCGCTCGCAGCGGTGTGTGGAGCACTCAACTACGGCGCTGCCATGGTAAGCGCGGGCTTTCCCATAAGGCGGGTTGCAGGTGTTTTGATATTCGGAAATCCGAACAATCTTCACGGAAGCTATTCGGTTTTCCGACTATTTACCGGATAATCTCCGAGCAGTACGACGGGAGCTGGAACCCCGGAAAGTCATTTGACAAAACCTGTTCCTGTTCCCATAGTAAGGCAGCGCAAACGTTTGCGGTCCGATAAAAACCACAAGATTCGGAGTTATCCATGAAGCTGCCGTTCCCAGGTCGTCTGCTGGCTATTGCCATTCTCTCCTCCCTGTCTCTCGCCATCCCGCTGTCCCAGGCCCATGCCGAGGACAAGCCCAAGGTTGCGCTGGTCATGAAGTCGCTGGCCAACGAGTTCTTCCGCACCATGGAGGATGGCGCCAAGGCCTACCAGAAAGAACATCCCAACGATTTTGAACTTGTCGCCAACGGCATCAAGGACGAAACCGACACCGGCAACCAGATCCGTATCGTCGAGCAGATGATCGCCACCGGCGCCAAGGCCCTGGTCATCGCTCCGGCCGACTCCAAGGCTTTGGTGCCCGTGATCAAGAAGGCCATGGACGCGGGCATCACCGTGGTCAACATCGACAACCGCCTCGACCCCGAAGTGCTCAAGAGCAAAGGTATCAGCGTGCCGTTCGTTGGCCCCGACAACCGCAAAGGCGCGCGTCTGGTTGGCGATTACCTGGTGAAAGAGAAGCTCAAGGCCGGCGATCAGGTTGGCATCATCGAAGGTGTGCCGACCACCACCAACGCCCAGCAGCGCACCGCGGGCTTCAAGGATGCGATGGAGGCTGCCCAGATGAAGATCGTTTCGGTGCAGTCTGGCAACTGGGAGATCGACAAGGGCAACGCCGTTGCCGCCTCGATGCTCAACGAATACCCCGATCTCAAGGCGCTGCTGGCGGGTAACGACAGCATGGCCCTGGGCGCGGTCTCGGCTGTGCGTGCTGCCGGCAAGACCGGCCAGGTACAGGTGGTCGGCTACGACAACATCAACGCCATCAAGCCGATGCTCAAGGACGGCCGTGTGCTCGCCACGCTCGACCAGGCAGCCAGCCAGCAGGCCGTGTTCGGTATCCAGGCGGCGCTGAAGATGGTCAAGGGCGAGAAGCCTGATGTCGATGCCGACAATGTCATCCAGACACCGGTAGAACTGATCACCAAGTGATGCTGGCAGTGCGCTGAGCCCGATGCAGCGGTGGTTCGCCGCTCCTGCAGAGTCAGCGCCAGTTCAAGCAGTTGCAGCGCGTTCCATGAGAGAGGTGGCCATGTCGGCCCATGAATCCGTGCTCAGTGTCACCGGCCTGGGCAAGACGTACGCCCAGCCCGTTCTCGGCGATGTCACGCTAGACCTGCGCGGTGGCGAGGTGCTCGCCCTGACTGGCGAGAATGGCGCCGGCAAGAGCACCTTGTCCAAGCTCATCAGTGGCCTGGAAACCCCCACCACCGGGCAGATGACCTACCGCGGCCAGCCTTATAGCCCCGCGAGTCGCAGCGAGGCTGAGCGCCTCGGTGTGCGCATGGTGATGCAGGAGCTCAACCTGCTGCCCACGCTCACCGTTGCCGAGAACCTGTTCCTCGACAACCTGCCCAGCCGCGCCGGCTGGATCAGCCAGAAGCGCCTGCGCCAGTTGGCCACCGCGGCCATGGCCCAGGTCGGGCTGGACGCCATCGATCCGGACACCCCGGTCGGCGAGCTGGGCATTGGCCATCAGCAGATGGTCGAGATCGCCCGCAACCTGATCGGCGACTGCCACGTGCTGATCTTCGACGAGCCCACTGCGATGCTTACTGCGCGCGAAGTGGAGCTGTTGTTCACGCAGATCGAACGTCTGCGCCAGCGCGGCGTGGCCATCGTCTATATCTCGCACCGGCTCGAAGAGCTGCAGCGTGTATCGCAGCGCATCGCCGTGCTGCGCGACGGCAAGCTGGTGTGCGCCGAACCGATTGCTCGCTACAGCAGCAACGAATTGGTCAACCTGATGGTCGGTCGCGAAGTCGGCGAGCACATCGACCTTGGCCGCCGCGAAATCGGTGCGCCGTTGCTCAAGGTCGAACACATGACCCGTGGCGACAAGGTGCGCGATGTGTCGTTCGAGGTCAGGGCAGGGGAGATCTTCGGTATCTCCGGGCTGATCGGTGCCGGGCGTACCGAGCTGTTGCGGCTGATCTACGGTGCCGATCGCGCCGACAGTGGCAGCATCCAGCTCGGACGCCCGCTGCAGCCGGTGGTCATCGACTCGCCCAAAGCCGCTGTGCGCGCCGGTATCGCGCTGATCACCGAGGATCGCAAGGGCGAAGGCCTGCTGCTGCCGCATTCGATCAGCGCCAATGTCGCCCTGGGCAATCTGAGTGCGGTATCGCGGGCCGGGATCCTCGACGCCACTGCCGAGCGTGAGCTTGCCGAGCGGCAGATCAGCGCCATGCGTATCCGTAGCGCGAGCCCCGCCCAGGCGGTCGGCGAGCTGTCTGGTGGCAATCAGCAGAAGGTGGTGATCGGTCGCTGGTTGGAGCGCGATTGCCAGGTGCTGATGTTCGATGAACCCACCCGCGGCATCGACGTCGGCGCCAAGTTCGACATCTATGGGTTGCTGGCCGAGCTTGCCCGCCAGGGCAAGGCCCTGGTGGTGGTGTCCAGTGACCTGCGCGAGCTGATGCTGATCTGCGACCGCATCGCCGTGCTTTCCGCTGGCCAACTGATCGAGACCTTCGACCGTGATCGCTGGAGCCAGGACCAGATCCTTGCCGCCGCCTTCGCCGGTTATCAGAAACGTGACGCACTGCTGCATGACGCAGCTCCCAGGATGGATGTATGAAGACCCCCTCCCTCGAATCCGCCGGCAGCACGCCGGCCCGCCGCAGCGGCACCTATTTCGGCCTGGGCACCTACCTGGGGCTGGCCGGCGCCTTGCTGGCGATGATCGTGCTGTTCTCGTTCCTGAGCAGCCACTTCCTCTCGTACGCCACCTTCAGCACCCTGGCCAACCAGATACCCGACCTCATGGTGTTGGCCGTCGGCATGACCTTCGTGCTGATCATCGGTGGTATCGACCTGTCGGTCGGTTCGGTACTTGCCCTGGCCGCCTCGACCGTCAGCGTCGCCATCCTCGGCTGGGGCTGGAGTGTGCTGCCTGCCGCGCTGCTGGGCATGGCCATCGCCGCCCTGGCCGGTAGCATCACCGGCGCGGTCACCGTGGCCTGGCGCATTCCGTCGTTCATCGTCTCGCTCGGCGTGCTGGAAATGGCCCGCGGCCTGGCCTACCAGTTCACCGATTCACGCACCGCCTATATCGGCGACGCGTTCTCCTGGTTCTCCAACCCGATCGCCTTCGGGATCTCCCCGGCATTCATCATCGCTTTGCTGGTGATCGTGCTCGCCCAGCTGGTGCTGACCCGGACCGTGTTCGGTCGTTACCTGATCGGCATCGGCACCAATGAAGAGGCCGTGCGCCTGGCAGGCATCGACCCGCGTCCGTACAAGATCGGCGTGTTTGCGCTGATGGGGTTGCTGGCCGGTCTGGCCGCGCTATTCCAGATTTCCCGCCTTGAGGCCGCTGACCCGAATGCGGGCTCGGGCCTTGAGTTGCAGGTGATTGCCGCCGTGGTGATCGGCGGCACCAGCCTGATGGGCGGGCGAGGCTCGATCATCAGCACGTTCTTCGGTGTGCTGATCATTTCCGTACTGGCTGCGGGCTTGGCGCAGATCGGCGCTTCCGAGCCAACCAAGCGCATCATCACTGGCGCTGTGATCGTCATCGCCGTGGTCCTCGAGACCTATCGCAGCCGACGTGCGACCCGGCGGAACTGACCCATGGCAACCATCAAAGACGTCGCGGCACTGGCGGGTATTTCCTACACCACCGTGTCCCATGTATTGAACAAGACCCGTCCGGTCAGCGAGCACGTGCGGCTGAAGGTCGAGGCCGCCATCGCCGAACTGGACTATGTTCCAAGCGCCGTGGCCCGCTCGCTCAAGGCGCGCAGCACCGCGACCATCGGCTTGCTGGTGCCCAGCAGCGTCAACCCGTACTTCGCCGAGCTGGCGCGCGGTATCGAGGACGGCTGCGAGCGCAACGGTTATTGCGTGATCCTGTGCAATTCGGACGATGATCCGAAGAAGCAGCGCAGCTACCTGAGGGTGCTGCTGGAAAAACGCATTGATGGCCTGATCGTCGCCTCGGTGGGCGAAGACCGTGACCTGCTCGAAAGCCTGGCTGCCGTGCGCACGCCAATGGTCATCGTCGACCGAGCCCTCGAAGGTGTCGATGCCGACCTTGTGCGTATCGATCACGAGCTGGGGGCCTATCTGGCTACGCGCCACCTGCTTGAGCTCGGCCATACCGACATTGCCTGCATCGGGGGGCCGGCCGAGACCGGCGTCAGCCAACTGCGTGTTACCGGTTTTCGTCGCGCCATGGCCGAGGCCGGACTGGACGTGGCCGCCGATCGCGTGCTGCATAGCGACTTTACCAGCCCTGGTGGGCACGCAGCGGCTGCGCAGTTGCTCGAAGACAGGCCGCCGACGGCGATCTTTGCGGGCAACGACATGATCGGCTTCGGTGTGTTGCGTGCTGCGGCCGAGCGCAATATCGACGTCCCTGGTCAGCTATCGGTAATCGGTTTCGATGACATCGAGCTGAGCCGCTATGTGTATCCGCCGCTGACCACTGTCGGCCAGTCGATCCGCGAGCTGGGCGACAGCGCTGCGCAGTTGCTGCTGTCGCGCATCGCCACACCGCGCCGCGATACGGCGCAGCAACGTATCGTCGCGCCGCGTATCGTGCTGCGCGAATCCACCGGGCCGCGCCCGGACCTGTTCAATGATTACCGCTAAGGAAGACCCATGCATGCCAAGGTCGTAGTGGTCGGCAGCCTCAACATGGACCTGGTGGCCCGTGCCGAGCGTCTGCCGCGTGGCGGCGAAACCCTCGCCGGCGACAGTTTTTTCACCGTGCCCGGCGGCAAGGGTGCCAACCAGGCCGTCGCTGCCGCGCGCCTGGGGGCGAGCGTGGCCATGGTCGGCAATGTCGGCGATGACGCCTATGGCCAGCAGTTGCGCCAGGCCCTGGAGAGCGAAAATATCGATTGCCAGGCGGTGGGCGTCTGCGCGGGCGTGTCCAGTGGCGTGGCGTTGATCGTGGTGGATGCCGCCAGCCAGAACGCCATCGTCATCATCCCGGGCGGCAATGGCCTGTTGACCCCCGAGTCGGTGCAGCGCTTCGATGCGTTGCTGCAGAACGCCGAGGTGATCATCTGCCAGCTCGAGGTGCCACCTGCCACCGTGGCGTGGACTCTGGCTCGCGGTCGCGAGCTGGGCAAGACGGTCATTCTCAACCCGGCCCCAGCGACGGACCCGCTGCCCAGAGCGTGGTTCGCCCATATCGACTACCTCATCCCCAACGAGAGCGAGGCCGAGGCCTTGACCGGCCTGCCGGTGAACGATATCGACAGTGCTCGCTGTGCCGCCGAGCGCCTGCGCGAATGGGGCGCGGGCAAGGTGATCGTCACCCTGGGCGCTGAAGGTGCATTGTTCGTCAGCGAGCATGGCAGCCGTCATTTCCCGGCGACCAAGGTCAAGCCGCTGGACACCACGGCTGCAGGCGACACTTTCGTCGGCGGCTTCGCGGCTGGGCTTGCCTGTGGGCTGGAGGAGGGCGAGGCGATCGTGCGGGGGCAGCGCGCTGCAGCCATCTCGGTCACCCGTGCAGGGGCGCAGCCATCCATTCCCTTCCTCAAGGAGTTGGCGCCATGAAGAAGACCGCGCTGCTCAATATCGCCCTGTCGCGCACCATTGCCGGCTTGGGGCATGGCGACATCCTGGTGATCGGCGATGCCGGGCTGCCGGTGCCGCCAGGGGTGGAATTGATCGACCTGGCATTGACGCCGGGCATTCCGGATTTTGCCAGCGTGCTGCGCGTGGTGCTCAGCGAGATGCAGGTGGAGCGGCACGTGTTGGCCGACGAGATTTTCAGCGCCGCACCGCCCGGGCTGGTGGAGGTCGAGGAGCAGCATGCGCTGGGCTTGCTCGGTGAGCGTGAGCGCATGCCTCACGAGGCGTTCAAGGCCTTGAGCCAGCGGGCGCGGGCGGTGATCCGCACCGGGGAGTGCAAGCCCTACAGCAATATCGCGTTGATCGCGGGCGTCACGTTCTAGGTAGAGGGCGCCTTTACCGGCCCGCCCACCCGAAACAGACCAAACAACAAAAGCAAAGGAGTGAAGCGGGATGTTGATCAACAAAGCCAAACGTTTGCTACAAGGAGTCGTGCTCATGTCGACGATGGCCGCCGCCAGTGCATTCGCCGCCCCGCGGGACCTGATCATCGACACTGACCCCGGCGCCGACGATGTCGTGGCCTTGTTTCTGGCCATGGCCTCGCCCGAGGAGTTGAAGATCCGCGCCATCACCACCGTCGCCGGCAATGTGCGCCTCGACAAGACCTCCCGCAACGCACGCCTGGCACGCGAATGGGCCGGCCGTGAAGACATTCCAGTCTACGCCGGGGCAGGGCGCCCCCTGGTGCGCACGCCGATCTACGCTGCAGATGTCCATGGCGAGGAGGGCTTGACGGGTGTCGCGGTGCATGAGCCCAAGCAGCCTCTGGCCAAAGGCAATGCCGTGCAGTACCTGGTCGACACCCTCGATGCCGCCGAGCCCCACAGCATCACCATCGCCATGCTCGGCCCGCAGACCAACCTCGCTCTGGCGCTGATCCAGAAGCCGGAAATCGTCAAGGGCATCAAGGAAGTGGTGATCATGGGTGGCGCCCACTTCAATGGCGGCAACATCACCCCGGTGGCCGAGTTCAACCTCTACGCCGATCCGCATGCTGCCGAAGTGGTGTTGGCCAGTGGCGTCAAGCTGACTTACCTGCCGCTGGACGTGACCCACAAGATCATCACCAGCGACGCTCGCCTCAAGCAGCTCGCCGCTGTCGGCAACGACGCCAGCAAGAAGGTGGTGGACATTCTCAACGCCTACATCAAGTACGACATGGACAAGTACGGCATGAGCGGTGGCCCGGTGCACGACGCCACGGTCATCGCCTACCTGCTCAAGCCAGAGCTGTTCAGTGGCAAGCAGATCCACATGACGGTCGACAGCCGCGAAGGCCCGACCTTCGCCCAGACTGTCGCCGACTGGTACGGCGTGCTCAAGCAGCCGGCCAACGTGATGTGGGTCGAGAACGGCGACGCCCAGGGCTTCTTCGACCTGCTCAGCGCTCGCCTGGCTCGATTGAAATAGCGGCGTGCGGCGCGTAGCGCTCGAACACTTGTTCGATGAAGCTGCGGGCCGCTTCACTGCCCCGATCACGGACCAGCAGGTCGATGGCGATCAGCAGTAATTCTTCCGGAGTGCCCGGGCTGTAGGCGCTCTGGCCCTCGGCCCATTTGACCTTGATGTCGGCGTCTATGCTGTGGGTGTTCATGGGGGTACTCGCGACTGTGCCTAGTGCCTGGGGTCGAACACCGGCTCCTGGCGTTCGCGGGGGAGGCGAGACGCACTCCACGTCTGCCAAGTAAATCATGCCTTTGCCGCCGTTGCGCTGCGACTTAAGCATAAGCAGGCCGCCCGCCCTAACCAATCGCCACGGTGCAAAATCCGGTCACGATTGCTTTTGGCCTGATCGGGCGAGATCAGGCAGACTTGAGCGGTTTTGCAACAAACTGTGAGCGGAGCGGTCGCATATGACAGTTCCCGAGATCGATTAGGAGGATTCATGTTTCGTACCCGCGCTTCCCTGGCGACCTTGCTGATGGCTGCCGTTCTGGCTGGTTGCAGCACCGGTGGCTCGTCTGATGGCGGCAGCGCCGCGCCGGCGACCCCTGCTGGTGGCGATGGCCGTTGCAGCGCCGGTGGTGCCGATTTCGCTGTCGGCAAGCAGGGCACGCCCGAGCTGCTCGAGCAGGCCCGCAAGGCAACTGGCGCGCAGACCGCTCGCATCCTCAAGCCCCATGATGTCGTCACCCTGGAATACCGTTCCGATCGTTTGAACCTGAACGTCGACGAGCAGGGCAAGGTCATCCGCGCCAACTGCGGCTGATCGCCCGAGGGAGATGGTTTGTCAGGATAAATCCGAATCCATGAAAAAACCCGCCGGTGAAGGCGGGTTTTTTTACTGCGGTATCCGAATTACTCCGGACGAACCTGAGCAGCCTGCATGCCCTTCTGGCCTTTTTCGGCAACGAAGGAAACAGTCTGGCCTTCTTTCAGGCTCTTGAAGCCGTCGGATTCGATGGCCTTGAAGTGTACGAACAGGTCGTCGCCGCCGCCTGCTGGGGTGATGAAGCCGTAGCCTTTCTCATCATTGAACCATTTGACGGTGCCTTGTTGGCGATTGGACATGAGGTGAATCTCCAGAACATTTAGTTTTTCAGTGGTGCAATGCGGCCGAGGCTACGGAGCACCGGCAACATCATAGTCTAATTCTGCTTATGTAGCGCTGTTTACCTTAGCCGGATACTGATCTGGCGCAAACAATGCGCGATCGGTGCGGCTCGGCGGGTCATCATTTTGGCTTGCAGGCGGCCTGTACCACGCTCTGGGCTTTCGCCATCAACTTGGCGTCGACGCCGTCCGTGCTGTCGAGGTCCTGGATCTCCTTATCGGTGAAATTCTTTTTGATGGCTTGGGCGCCGCAATCGCAGTGCTTCTTCGCCGTTGCCGCGTCCACGCCCTGGCCGGTCGCGACTTGCTGGCACTGGGTCATGTAGGCTGCCTCCTTGCCGGCGGGGAAGTTACCTGCGGTGGCGGCCAGTGGCAGCAGCAGGACGCTCGCGGCACACGCGGCCAGAAGAGACTGAACTCGCATAACCAGACACTCCTTGGGTTAGGTCTCATCAAGAGTAGGATGCTTCAGAGGGTCTGATAGGAATTTTTCCGTACAAGTTCACCGCTCCGGCGTAAATTCCAAATATTTCTGCGTCACGCGCAGGCCGCGTGCTAGCATGGCCGGCTTGCAGCTGTTCACGTCCAGCGCGCAAGTTATCTTTCCAGTCACTCTGGTTCGCCCCTGACAGGCCGAAAGGCTTCTGCCGCTGTGAGGCAGGCTTTCCCCCGGGAAAGGCAGGTCGGATCTTGTACTGGCTCATCCCAACCCACGTGACCTTTGGTAGGGGTCACCACTAGGAGAGGAGGCGCCATGCCCACCATTACTCTTCCCGATGGCAGTCAACGTTCGTTCGACAAGGCCGTAACCGTAGCTGAAGTTGCCGCATCCATTGGTGCAGGCCTCGCCAAGGCCACCTTGGCCGGCAAGGTCGACGGCAAACTGGTCGATGCCTGCGACCTGATCGAACACGACGCCACCCTGCAGATCATCACCCCCAAAGATGAAGAGGGACTGGAGATCATCCGTCACTCGTGCGCCCACCTGATCGGCCACGCGGTGAAGCAGCTGTACCCGACCGCCAAGATGGTGATCGGCCCGGTGATCGACGAAGGCTTCTATTACGACATCGCCTACGAGCGTCCTTTCACCCCCGAGGACCTCGCTGCGATCGAGCAGCGCATGCACCAGCTGATCGACAAGGACTACGACGTCGTCAAGAAGATGACCCCGCGTGCCGAAGTCATCGATGTGTTCAGCACCCGTGGCGAAGACTACAAGCTGCGTCTGGTCGAAGACATGCCGGACGAGCAGGCCATGGGCCTGTACTATCACGAAGAATACGTCGACATGTGCCGTGGCCCGCACGTGCCGAACACCCGCTTCCTCAAGGCATTCAAACTGACCAAGCTGTCCGGCGCCTACTGGCGCGGCGACGCCAAGAACGAGCAGCTGCAGCGCGTGTACGGCACCGCCTGGGCTGACAAGAAGCAGCTGGCGGCCTATATCCAGCGCATCGAAGAAGCCGAAAAGCGCGACCACCGCAAGATCGGCAAGCAGCTCGACCTCTTCCACCTTCAGGAAGAAGCCCCAGGCATGGTGTTCTGGCACGCCAACGGCTGGACCGTCTACCAGGTGCTCGAGCAGTACATGCGCCAGGTCCAGCGCGAGAACGGCTATCAGGAAATCAAGACCCCGCAGGTCGTCGACCGCATCCTCTGGGAGCGTTCCGGCCACTGGTCCAACTATGCCGAGAACATGTTCACCACTTCGTCGGAAAACCGCGACTACGCGGTAAAACCGATGAACTGCCCGTGCCACGTGCAGGTGTTCAACCAGGGCCTGAAGTCGTACCGCGATCTGCCGCTGCGCCTGGCCGAATTCGGTGCCTGCCACCGCAACGAACCGTCTGGTGCTTTGCACGGCATCATGCGCGTGCGTGGCTTCGTGCAGGACGACGCCCACATCTTCTGCACCGAAGAGCAGGTGAAGAAGGAAGCGGCCGACTTCATCAAGCTGACCCTGGACGTATACAAGGACTTCGGTTTCACCGACGTTGCCATGAAGCTGTCCACTCGTCCGGCCAAGCGTGTCGGTTCCGAAGAGCTGTGGGACCGTGCTGAAGGTGCGCTGGCCGACGCCTTGAACGAATCCGGTCTGGCTTGGGAATACCAGCCGGGCGAGGGCGCGTTCTATGGTCCGAAGATCGAGTTCACCCTGCGCGACTGCCTCGGTCGTAACTGGCAATGCGGTACTCTGCAGTACGATCCGAATCTTCCGGAGCGTCTGGATGCCAGCTATATCGCCGAAGATAACGCCCGTAAGCGTCCAGTAATGCTGCACCGCGCCATCCTCGGCTCTTTCGAGCGTTTCATCGGCATGCTGATCGAGCACTACGCCGGTGTGTTCCCCGCGTGGCTGGCGCCGACCCAGGCGGTGATCATGAATATCACCGACAAGCAGGCCGATTTTGCCCTCGAGGTGGAAAAAACGCTGAATGGAAGCGGTTTCCGTGCCAAGTCCGACTTGAGAAATGAGAAGATCGGCTTTAAAATCCGCGAGCATACGTTGCTGAGGGTCCCGTACCTTTTGGTTATAGGGGACCGCGAAGTCGAAACGCAAACCGTCGCTGTGCGTACTCGCGAAGGCGCAGACCTGGGCTCCATGCCCGTCGCGCAATTCGCTGAGCTTCTGTCGCATGCGGTTTCCCGGCGTGGTCGCCAAGAATCGGAGTAATGACTATTAAGCGTGAAATGAGAAACGATAAACGAACTGCACCTAAGGCACCGATCAACGAGAATATCTCGGCACGCGAGGTTCGGTTAATTGGCGCTGATGGCGAGCAGATTGGCATCGTCTCGATTGATGAAGCGCTTCGTATCGCTGATGAAGCGAAGCTGGATCTGGTGGAAATCTCCGCTGACGCTGTCCCACCTGTTTGCAAGGTGATGGACTACGGCAAGCACCTCTTCGAGAAGAAGAAGCAGGCCAACGAAGCGAAGAAGAACCAAAAGCAGATCCAGATTAAAGAAATCAAGTTTCGTCCAGGGACGGAAGAAGGGGATTACCAGGTAAAACTACGCAACCTGGTACGTTTCCTTACCGATGGGGACAAGGCCAAGATCTCTCTGAGATTCCGCGGCCGTGAGATGGCCCACCAGGAGCTGGGTATGGAACTGTTGAAGCGGGTCGAAACCGACCTCGTCGAATACGGGACCGTCGAACAGCATCCTAAGATGGAAGGACGCCAGCTTATGATGGTCATCGCTCCCAAAAAGAAGAAGTAATCTCCCGGGCACGGCAGGCCTGATGATTATTGTGTAATTTTATCGAATGCGGAGTTCCAACATGCCAAAAATGAAAACCAAGAGCGGTGCTGCGAAGCGTTTCCTGAAAACAGCTTCCGGCTTCAAGCACAAGCACGCTTTCAAGAGCCACATCCTGACCAAAATGTCGACCAAGCGTAAGCGTCAACTGCGCGGTGCCAGCTTGCTGCACCCGTCTGACGTTGCAAAAGTCGAGCGCATGCTGCGCGTACGTTAATTTCGGTCAAAGATAGAGGAAGTTACTCATGGCTCGTGTAAAGCGTGGCGTCATCGCTCGTAAGCGTCACAAGAAAATTCTGAAACTGGCTAAAGGCTACTACGGTGCACGCTCGCGCGTATTCCGCGTTGCCAAGCAAGCGGTCATCAAGGCAGGCCAATACGCCTACCGCGACCGTCGCCAGAAGAAGCGTCAGTTCCGCGCTCTGTGGATCGCTCGTATCAACGCCGGTGCCCGCACCAACGGCCTGTCCTACAGCCGTCTGATTGCTGGCCTGAAAAAGGCGTCGATCGAAATCGACCGCAAGGTTCTGGCCGACCTGGCAGTGAACGAAAAAGCGGCGTTTGCTGCGATTGTCGAGAAAGCTAAAGCCGTCCTGGCTTAAGTACCCGCGACAATCATCCGCTGGCGCTCCGTGTCGGCGGGTGTAAAACGTCATCGATAGGGGAAGAGCCTTCAAAGCTCTTCCCCTATTTTCGTATCTGGAGTCTGTACATGGAAAACCTGGACGCGCTGGTCTCCCAAGCCCTTGAGGCCGTGGAGCGCGCTGAAGACATCAATACCCTGGAACAGATCCGGGTCCAATTTCTCGGCAAGAAGGGCGAGCTGACCCAGGTGATGAAGACCCTGGGCAACCTGCCAGCCGAAGAGCGCCCCAAGGTCGGTGCGCTGATCAACGACGCCAAGGAACGCGTCACTGACGTGCTCAACGCACGCAAGGCCGCCTTCGAAGAGGCTGAGCTGAACGCTCGCCTGGCTGCCGAATGCATTGATGTCACCCTGCCAGGCCGTGGCCAGGCCACCGGTGGCCTGCACCCGATCACCCGTACCCTCGAGCGCATCGAGCAGTTCTTCACCCACATCGGCTACGGCATCGCCGAAGGCCCTGAGGTCGAAGACGACTACCACAACTTCGAAGCGCTCAACATCCCCGGCCACCACCCGGCCCGGGCGATGCACGACACCTTCTACTTCAATGCCAACATGCTGCTGCGCACCCACACCTCGCCCGTTCAGGTGCGGACCATGGAAAGCACTCAGCCGCCGATCCGCATTGTCTGCCCGGGCCGCGTCTACCGCTGCGACTCGGATATCACCCACTCGCCGATGTTCCACCAGATCGAAGGCCTGCTGGTCGACCGCGACATCAACTTCGCCGACCTCAAGGGCACCATCGAAGAGTTCCTGCGGGTGTTCTTCGAGAAAGAGCTGGCGGTGCGTTTCCGTCCGTCGTTCTTCCCTTTCACCGAGCCGTCCGCCGAAGTCGACATGGAGTGCGTGATGTGCTCCGGCAAAGGCTGCCGCGTGTGCAAGCAGACCGGCTGGCTGGAAGTGATGGGATGCGGCATGGTCCACCCGAACGTGCTGCGCATGTCCGGCATCGACCCGGAAGAATTCTCCGGCTTCGCCTTCGGCATGGGTGTCGAGCGCTTGGCCATGCTGCGCTATGGCGTCAACGATTTGCGTCTGTTCTTCGACAACGACCTGCGGTTCCTGGCGCAATTCCGCTAGGCCACACCTCGACGCAATCTTCAGGAGAACAGCATGAAATTCAGTGAACAGTGGCTGCGCGGTTGGGTAAACCCGCAAGTCTCCCGTGACGAACTGGTCGCCCGCCTGTCCATGGCCGGCCTGGAAGTCGACAGCGTCACCCCGGCGGCTGGCCAGTTCAGCGGCATCGTGGTGGGTGAGATCCTCGCCACCGAGCAGCACCCGGACGCAGACAAACTGCGTGTCTGCCAGGTCAGTAACGGCCAGGAAACCTTCCAGGTGGTGTGCGGCGCCCCCAATGCGCGCCCCGGGATCAAGATCCCGTTCGCCATGATCGGCGCCGAGCTGCCTGGCGACTTCAAGATCAAGAAGGCCAAGCTGCGTGGCGTCGAATCCTTCGGCATGCTGTGCTCGGCCGCCGAGCTGCAGATCAGCGAAGAGAACGACGGCCTGCTGGAGCTGGCAGCCGACGCACCGGTGGGTGAAGACATCCGCCAGTACCTCAACCTGGACGACGCCAGCATCGAAATCGGCCTGACCCCCAACCGCGGCGACTGCCTGTCGGTGGCCGGCCTGGCGCGTGACGTCAGCGCCCTGTACGACGTCCCGGTTACCCGCCCGGTGGTCCCGGCCGTCGCACCTGCCCACGATGAAGTACGCCCGGTGGACGTCAGCGCTCCCGCGGCCTGCCCACGCTACTTGGGACGCGTCATCCGCAACGTCGACCTGAGCAAGCCGACCCCGCTGTGGATGGTCGAGCGCCTGCGTCGCAGCGACGTACGCAGCATCGACGCAGCCGTCGATATCACCAACTATGTGATGCTTGAGCTCGGCCAGCCGATGCATGCCTTCGACCTCGCCGAAATCAACGGCGGCATCCGTGTGCGCATGGCCGAGGAGGGTGAGAAGCTCGTCCTGCTCGACGGTCAGGAAGTTGCCCTGCGTAGCGACACCCTGGTCATCGCCGACCACACCCGCGCCCTGGCCATTGCCGGCGTCATGGGTGGCGAGCACAGTGGTGTCAACACCGAGAAGACCCGCGACCTGTTCCTGGAGAGCGCCTTCTTCGAGCCCGTTTCCGTTGCTGGCAAGGCTCGTTCCTACGGCCTGCACACCGATGCCTCGCACCGTTACGAGCGCGGTGTCGACTCGCAACTGGCCCGCGAAGCCATGGAGCGCGCTACCGCCCTGGTGCTCGAGATCGTCGGCGGCGAAGCCGGCCCGATCGTCGAAGCCGTGAGCGCGCAGCACCTGCCCAAGGTTGCTCCGGTCACCCTGCGCGCCGAACGCGTCAGCCAGATGCTCGGCATGGACATGGCCCCGGCCCAGATCGAACAACTGCTCAACGCCCTGAAGCTGAAAACCAGCGCCAATGGGGCAGGGGTATGGACTGTCGAGATCCCGAGCCACCGCTTCGACATCAGCCTCGAAGTCGACCTGATCGAAGAGCTGGCGCGCCTGTACGGCTACAACAATCTGCCGGTTCGCTACCCGCAAGCCCGCCTGGCCCCCAAGGCTCGTTCGGAATCGCGCGGCGAACTGCCGATCCTGCGTCGCCTGCTGGTCGCCCGCGGCTACCAGGAAGCCATCACCTACAGCTTCATCGACCCCAAGCTGTTCGAGCTGTTCACCCCTGGCGTCGAGCCGCTGATGCTGGCCAACCCCATCTCCAGCGACATGGCCGCGATGCGCGCCTCGCTCTGGCCGGGCCTGGTCAAGGCGCTGCAGCACAACCTCAACCGCCAGCAAGACCGCGTGCGCCTGTTCGAAAGCGGCCTGCGCTTCGTCGGCCAGTTGGGCGACCTCAAGCAGCAACCGATGATCGCCGGCGTGATCACCGGCGGCCGCCTGCCGGAAGGCTGGGCCAACGGCCGTGACAGTGTCGATTTCTTCGACATGAAGGCCGACGTCGAAGCCCTGCTGGGCTACTCCGGCGCGCTCGCCGACTTCAGCTTCAGCGCAGGCAAGCACCCAGCCCTGCACCCTGGCCAAACCGCCCGCATCGAGCGCGACGGCAAGGAGGTGGGCTACCTGGGCGCCATCCACCCGGAACTGGCCAAGACCCTCGGCCTGGAGCGTCCGGTGTTCGTCTTCGAGCTGGTATTGGGTGATGTGGTCGAAGGTCGTCTGCCGAAATTCAGCGAACTGTCCAAGTTCCCTGAAACCCGTCGTGACCTGGCGTTGATCGCAGGACGTGATGTGGCGTCGAGCGCCGTGCTTGAAGTAATTCGTGACAATGCAGGGGAATGGCTCACAGACCTCAGGCTGTTTGATGTCTACCAGGGTAAAGGTATTGATCCTGATAGAAAAAGCCTCGCGGTCGGCTTGACCTGGCAGCATCCATCGCGCACTCTTAACGACGATGAGGTGAACACCACCCTGCAAAATATCCTCACCTCGCTCGAACAAAGGTTGAACACCACGTTAAGGAAATAACGGCATGGGTGCTCTGACGAAAGCTGAGATGGCCGAAAGGCTGTACGAGGAGCTGGGGCTTAACAAGCGCGAGGCCAAGGAACTGGTCGAGTTGTTTTTCGAAGAAATTCGTCACGCGCTTGAGGAGAACGAGCAGGTCAAGTTGTCCGGATTCGGCAACTTCGACCTTCGCGACAAACGCCAGCGGCCGGGCCGCAACCCCAAGACAGGGGAAGAGATCCCGATTACCGCACGGCGCGTCGTCACCTTTCGTCCAGGGCAGAAACTGAAAGCCCGGGTTGAGGCCTATGCTGGAACCAAGCCATAACGACGAGCTGCCCCCCATTCCGGGCAAACGCTACTTCACCATCGGTGAAGTCAGTGAGCTCTGTGCGGTAAAACCGCACGTGCTGCGTTACTGGGAGCAGGAATTCCCGCAGCTCAACCCGGTCAAGCGCCGCGGAAACCGGCGTTATTATCAGCGCCAAGATGTGCTGATGATCCGCCAGATCCGCGCCTTGCTGTATGACCAGGGCTTCACTATCGGCGGTGCGCGCTTGCGCATGTCCAGTGATGAGGCCAAGGATGACACGACCCAGTACAAGCAGCTGATTCGACAGATGATTGCCGAGTTGGAGGATGTGTTGGTGGTGTTGAAGAAGTAACCTGCTTGACGATGAATGGATTTTTTTGAAAAAAAGCTTTCATTATTCAAAAGGTTAGGTTAGATTTCTTACCGTTCTCAGCGGTATCGAGAATAGAGTCGGGGCGTAGCGCAGCCCGGTAGCGCACTTGCATGGGGTGCAAGGGGTCGAGTGTTCGAATCACTCCGTCCCGACCAAAAAACTCCAAAGAATCCAGTCACTTAGCGGTGACTGGATTTTTTATGCATTCTCATTTTATCGCTGACAGAAATCTTGCCTCGCTTTTTGCCCCACCGAAATGTCGCTCGGATTAGCACATGAAGGTCCTCGGGGTGGAAGTGAAAATGATTACGTCATGATCTCGGGACGTGTTCCCACCGGTTGGCACGCAACTGGGCCGGACGGCATGTGCCGCTGCGGACGTTGTGTACGACCTCGCACTATGAGCGGCCGGTGATGCCGTAGGGCTGCGAATGTGGTGGAAAAGGATGGGAAGCCCCGCCTTTTATTCCTTTGTTGAAAAAAAGATCCATGGTTTCCGAGCGCTCTACTACGAGGGTTACACGGCTCAGGCAAGTCGGGATCGGCAATTAGAAAGAAGACGCTAAATTGACGCCAAGATGATGGCTAAATAACATTGCCCGCTATTTCATTTCCAGGGAATGGAACATGCTGGCAGGTGTTACCCCCGTACCGCGACTCGCCGTCTGCGCGCTGCTGGCCATTCTTGATGTCGGCGGTGCCCAAGCCGCCTCACCCGGCGACCAGGACCTGATCCGCGAACGCCAGAACCGTCTGCTCGAAGAACAGCAACGCCGCCTCGACGAGTTGCGCACCCTGCCGGGCAAAGCCGCCGGGCAGGCAGAGGCGCCGTCGCGCGAAGAAACTCGCTGCTTCACCATCCGCACCATTACCCTCAAGGGTGCCGACAGCCTGTCCAAGGGCGAACGCGAACGCCTGATGACGCCGTTCATTGGCCAGTGCCTGGGCGTCAGCCAGCTCAACGATCTGCTCAAGGTCATCACCAACCATTACCTGGACCGTGGCCGGGTGACCAGCCGTGCCTACCTGCCGCAGCAGGACCTGTCCACCGGCCATCTGCAAGTGCTGGTGGTCGAAGGGCGCCTGGAGAGCCTGCGCGCGGATCCTGGCAGCGGCCTGAGCGAGCGCGAGTTGGCCATGGCCTTTCCCGGCTCGCCGGGCGAGGGCCTGAACCTGCGTGAAATCGAGCAGATGGTCGACCAGCTCAACCGCTTGCCGTCGAACCGGGCGCAAATGGAACTGGCCCCCGGCGAGGCCTTGGGCGGCAGCCAGGTGCTGGTTCGCAACCAGGCGCAGAAACCCTGGCGCGCTTCGCTGTCGCGCAATAACGGCGGGCAGCGCAGCACCGGCGAGCAGCAGTTGAACCTGGGCCTTGAATGGGACAGCCCGCTGGGCCTGGCCGACCAACTGGTGCTACGCGGCGGCCACGACGTGGTCAGCGACCACACCCAGGGCTCGAAGAACGGCGCGCTCTATTACAACCTGCCCTGGGGCTGGTGGAACTTCAGCTACAGCTACAGTGAGAGCGAGTACCGCGCCCAAGCCCAGGGCAACGGTTTCAGCTTCAGGCAAAGCGGCGACAGCCAGAACCACCAGTTGCGTGCCGAGCGCGTGGTGCACCGCGACGCCACCAGCAAGACCTCGCTCAACGCCGGCATCGCCCACCTGCGCACCAACAACTACATCGAAGACAGCCGCCTGGATGGCAGCAGCAACCGTCTGAGCGAAGCACAGTTCGGCATCAACCATGGCCGTCGCCTGGGCAATGCCTTCGTCAACCTCGACCTCGGCCTGCAAGAAGGCATCGGTGCTTTCGACGCCCAGGACAACGGCCACCCGCGCCCCGGCGAACCGGTGGCGCGCTATCGCAAGTACACCGCCACCGTCAGCTACGTGCAGGGCTTCGACGTGCTGGGCGAGCGCCTGAGCTTCAGCAGCCTGGCCACCGGTCAGCGCAGCGAGGACGTGCTGTTCAGCCCGCAGCGCATCAGCCTGGGCGGCGAGGCCTCGGTGCGCGGCCTCAAGGACCAGTCGTTGTCGGGCGACAGTGGCGCGTACTGGCGTAACGACCTGCGCTGGACTCGCCCGATCACCTGGGCCGCCCTGCGCCCGGTGCTGGCCGAGTATGGCGTGGGCCTGGGCTACGACGTTGGCGTGATCCGCAACGACCGCTACAACGGCGACCGCCATGGCCAGGCCAGCAGCCACGCCTTCGAGCTGTTCGCCCGCGGCCAGCACCTGGCGGCCAGCGTGACCTTCGCCCACAGCCTGGAGCGCCCAGGGGCGCTACCCGACAAGGAACGCCCAGTGTACTTCCGCCTGGACCTGTTCATCTGACCCACTGATTCAAGAGACAGCACATGGACGTTCGCCGCTTCGCCTTCCTCGCCCGCCAGCCTTCCGCCCGCCTGCAGACGCGCGAGCACTTCTGCGGCCTGCCCAAACGTGGACTGGCGCTGCTGCTGGCCAACGTCATGTTCTGGCAACCGTTGTGGGCCCAGGCTGCCGACGGCGTTGCGGTCAGTGCACCGGGCACCAGCCTCGGCCAGGCGGGCAACGGCGTGCCGATCGTCAACATCGCCGCACCCAACGGCAGCGGCCTGTCGCACAACCAGTTCAGCGACTACAACGTCGGCCAGCAGGGCCTGATTCTCAACAACGCCACCGAGCGTACCCAGGCCACGCAACTGGGCGGCATCATCCTCGGCAACCCCAACCTGCAAGGGGCAGCCGCCAGCACCATCCTCAACGAAGTCAACGGCGCCAACCCCAGTCAGCTGCGCGGCTATACCGAAGTGGCGGGGCAGTCGGCCCGCGTCATCGTCGCCAACCCGCATGGCATCACCTGCAACGGCTGCGGCTTCATCAATACGCCGCAGGTGACCCTGAGCACCGGCAAACCCGTGATCGACAGCGGCCAGTTGAGCCGTTATCAGGTCGACCAGGGCAGCGTGACCATCGAAGGCGCTGGGCTCAATGCCGGCAACGTCGACCGTTTCGAGATCATCACCCGCAGCGCCAAAGTCAACGCCGAGATCCAGGCGCGCCAGCTGGCGATCATCGCCGGGCGCAACGACGTCGATGCCCAGACCCTCGCCGCGACCGCGCGGGCCGACGATGGCAGCGCCAAGCCGCAGTTGGCCATCGACTCCAGCGCCTTGGGTGGCATGTACGCCGGGGCTATCAAGCTGGTGGGGACAGAGGCGGGGGTCGGGGTGAAGCTGGATGGCCAGCTTGCTGCCAGTGGTGGCGATATACAACTCGACGCCAATGGCCAGTTGCGCATCGGCCAGGCCAGCGCCGCAGGCGATATGCGGGTGTCCGCCAGCGGCATTGATGCGCAGGGGGCCTTGCATGCCGGACGTGATTTGCAACTGGACAGCCGCTCAGACCTGGCCAACCGCCAGAGCCTGACCGCCACCAGGCAACTCAAGCTGTCGGCCGCCGGCCAGTTGAGCAACCGTGGGCTGATTCAGGCAGGGGTGCTGGCCGATGGCAGCCAGACCGCCGACGGCGACTTGACCATCGCTGCTGGCGCGCTCTACAACCAGGGCCACAGCATCACTGCCAGCCGCGACTTGAGCGTGGAGGTGGTTGGCGCACTGGGCAATAGCGGTGCGAACCTTGGTGCCGGGAGGGATCTGCGGCTCAAGGCAGGTACGCTGGACAATCGTCAGCAAGGCAAGGTGTTGAGCAGTAGGCGTATGACGCTCGAGGGTGGTCAATTGCTCAACGGCGGGGGAGGACGGATCACCAGCCAGGGTGCACTTAACGCCGCATGGGCGCAGTTGGACAACCAGAGTGGCGAACTCTCCAGCCTGGATGTGGTAACGCTAAACCTGGGCGGGCTGGACAACCGTGGTGGGCGCGTTCTGGCAGCCAGTGGCCTGGCCCTGAGCAGTTCGGGCAACGTCGATAACCGCGGCGGCCGCATCACCAGTCAGGCCGCACTCGACCTTGCAGCCAGTCGCCTGGACAACAGCCAGGACGGCCAGGTCAGCGGCAACGGCGCGGTCGGCGTCAATGTCGGCCGGCTCGATCAGCAGGGCGGGCGCCTGACCAGCCTGACCGAGCTGACGCTGGACCTCAACCATGGCCAACTGGACAACCGTGATGGGCTGATCAGCGCCCGTCAGTTGCAATTGCGCCAGATCGCCGACGTCGATAACCGAGCTGGGGAAATCTCCAGCCAGCGGGCATTCGAACTGGTGGCCCGAGGTTTCGACAACAGTGCCGGCCAGCTGTACAGCGAACAGGCACTGGATGTACGCCTGGATCGGCTGCTCAGCAACCAGGACGGCCTGGTGTCGGGCAATGGCCTGACCCTGCAAGCCCTGGCCCTGGACAACCAGCGCGGCACCGTGACCAGCGATGCAGGCCTGGTGGTGAGTGCAGGCGCGGCCATCGATAACCGCCAAGGTGAGATTTCCAGTGCAGGTACCACGCAGGTTCATGCAGACACTCTCGATAATCGCGGCGGCGTGCTCACCGCTTCCGACACCTTGCAACTGACCCTTGCCCAGGCGCTGGACAACCAGCAAGGCGTACTGGCCAGCGGCAAGGCCATGAGCCTCCAGGCCGCCAGTATCGACAACCGGGGGCAGGGCAAGGTCCTCAGCGACGGCAGCTTGCAGGTCAAGGTCGCAGGGTTGCTCGACAATCAGGGGCAGGGGCTGTTCAGCGGCAAGCAGGTAATGAGCATCGACGCCGGCCAACTGGATAACCGTGGCGGCCGTCTGAGCGGCAAGGACCTGCTGACCCTGCGCGGCGAGCGTTGGGACAATCGTGGCGGCAGGATCGATGCGCTGGGCGCCTTGGCGCTGACGCTGGGGGCCCTCGACAACAGCGACCAGGGGGTGGTCAGCGGCCAAGCCGCTGTGAGCTACAGCGGCCGCGAGTTGCTCAATCGCCTGGGTGTGTTCGGTGCGGTCGGCCCGTTGCAACTGCAGGTCGAACATCTGGACAACAGCGCCGGACGCTTATCCACCTCCGGCGACCTGGATGCCCGTGTCGAACGCCTGGAGCAACAGGCTGGCACGCTCATGGCCCAAGGTAACCTGACCCTGCGCGGCGCCAGCCTGGACAACCGCCAGGGCGGCGTGGTGGCTGCCGGGCAGGACCTGCATCTGTTCGTCGGAAGCGTCGACAGCCGTGCGGGCGAACTGTCCTCGGCCCGTGCCTTGACCCTCGAAGGCCAGCGCCTGGACAACAGCGCCGGCAAGGTGCTTGCCGGTACCGACGTGTCGCTGAAAGTCGCGCAGGTGATCAACCAGGCGCAGGGCCTGTTGCGTGGCGACCGCCAGCTTGTGCTCGAAGGCCAGGTGCTCGACAACCAGGGTGGACGTCTGTCGGGTGAGCGCGGCACGCACCTGCAACTGGAGCAGGCCCTGGACAACCGCCAGGGCCTGATCACCAGCGAAGGCGATCTGGACATCAGCGCTGCCAGCCTGGACAACCGTGCCGGCCGCCTGACCAGTGCCGGTGCGCTTGCCCTGATCAGCCAAGGCGAGCTGCTCAACCAGGGCGGTTCGCTGACCACCGAGGGGGCGCTGACCCTGCGCAGTGCGAGCCTGGACAACCGCAGTGGCGAGATCGGCGCGCAAGGCGCCATCGACCTGTCCACCGGTACCTTGGACAACCGCGACGGTGCACGCCTGTTGGGCAATGACCGCCTGGGTATTCGCGCCGGACAGGTATACAACGGCAGCGCCAGCCGTATTGCCAGCGAGCGCGACCTGCAACTGAGCGCCAGCGGTCTTGATCAGCAGGGCGGGCAACTGTTCAGCAAGACCGCGCTGACCCTCGACCTGAACGGCGGTGCGCTGCTCAACCACGGCCTGATCAATGCGCCGCTGCTGGTGTTGAACAACCTTGCCGAGGTGGACAACCAGCAAGGCGAGATCTCCAGCGCCCAGGCTTTCACTTTGACGGCCAAGACGCTGGACAACACCCAGGGCAAGCTCATCAGCCAGCAGTCTCTGACCCTGCGTATCGCCCAGGCCCTGGCCAACGTCAAGGGCCTGATAGCCGCCAATGGCCTGGATGCAAGCGCCATGGCCGTGGACAACCGCGAGGGCCTGCTCAGCAGCCGCGGCGAACTGCTGCTGAGCATCGCCCAGCGCATCGATAACCGCCAGGGCACCCTAGTGGGCGATGTGGCCGGCCAACTCACCGCGCAAACCCTGGACAACACTCAGGGCACACTGTCGAGCAAGGGCCAGTTGCTGGTGCAGGCCGGGCAGGTACTCAATAACGGTGGCTCGCTGATCGGCCTGGGACAGGTGCGCCTGCAAGGCACGCAACTGGACAACCGCCAGCAGGGCCTGATCGGCAGCAACGGCGCGCTGACCCTGGTGGTCGACCAGGTCGACAACCGTGGTGGCGAGATCACCAGCAAGGCGGCCATGAACCTGGTCGGCGAGCGCCTGGACAACAGTGATGCGGGCCTGCTGGTGGCCGGCAGCAGCCTGACCCTGGCGCTGCAGCACCTGCTCAACCGCACCCAGGGCCGTATCGAAGCGCAGACCGGCCTGACCCTCGAGGGCCAGAGCCTGGACAACGATGGCGGTCGCCTGAGCAGCCAGAAAGACATGACGTTGACCCTGAGTGGCCAGATGCTCAACCGTCTTGGGCTGATCAGCGCCGAAGGTCAAGTGGTGCTCACCGCGCAGGGGCTGGACAACAGCCGTGGCAGCCTGAGCAGTGCAGCGGCCTTGCAGGTCAGTACCCGTGGTGCGCTGCTCAACAACCGTGGCGAGTTGCTCACCGATGGCGACTTGACGCTGACAAGCGCCAGCCTCGACAACACTGATCAGGGCGTACTCGCCAGCAAGGGCGCATTGAACATCGTCACTGGCCAGTTCGACAACAGCCGCCAGGGCAGCGTCAGCAGCAACCGCACCCTCGACATCCGCGCCGGGCAACTGAGCAATGGTGCGGGCGGCCGTCTCGGCAGCCACGAAACCCTGACCGCGAAGGTCAGCGGCCTCGACCAGCAGGGCGGTAAGCTGTTCAGCGACAGCGCCGTGCACCTGGACCTCGGCCAAGGGCATCTGGACAACCGCGGCGGGCTGATCAATGCCCAGCAACTGCTGCTCGAAAACCTGAATACCGTCGATAACCGTGGCGGTGAGATCTCCAGTGCCCAGGCCCTTACCGTCAATGCCCGTCAGCTGGACAACAGCGATGGCCGCCTGCTGAGCAACCAGGCGTTGCTGCTGCGGGTCGGGCAACGGCTGGACAACCTCAAGGGGCTGGTCGCCGGGCAGACCCTCGATGCCCGTGCCGGCCTGCTGGACAACAGTGGCGGGATTCTGCGCAGCCTTGGCACATTGAAGCTGGACGTCGATGGACAACTGAGCAATCGCGACCAAGGCCTGATCGAGGCACAGGACGCGCTCACCCTCGCCAGCACCGGCCTGGACAACGCCCGCGGCACTCTGCTCGGGCGCGCCATCGCCGTTGACTTGCGCGGCACCGACCTGGACAACGGTGCCGGCTTGATCACCACCGCCGGCCCCTTGACCTTGGCTAACCTGCGCAAGCTGGCCAACCAGGGCGGCGAGATTTCCACGGCCCAGTCGTTGCAACTGGTGACCCGTGAACTGGACAACCGCGCCGGCAAACTGATCAGCGAGCAGGTACTGGAGCTTGGCAGCGCGGTGATCGATAACCGAGCTGGGCTGGTGTCGGGCTGGCAGGGCCTGACGATCAGCGGCCAGAGCCTGGACAACCGCGAGCAGGGCACGCTTTCCAGCCGTGCCGGCTCGGTGCAGGCGACCTTCACCGGCACGCTGCTCAATAGCATCGGCGGGGCAGTGGTGGCCCAGCAGCGCCTGGATGTCACCGCCGCCAGCCTGGACAACAGCGCCAAGGGCATACTCTCGAGCGGGGCAGGTCAGCGCCTTGCGGTGACAGGTGCACTGGCCAACCAGGATGGCGGGTTGATCGATGCTGCAGGTGAACTGCAGATCGATGTGCAGTCGCTGGACAACCGCAACGCCAGCGTCAGTGCCAGACAAGGCCTCGGTTTGGTCGGCACACGCCTGGACAACAGCAACGGCAGCTTGATCGCTCAAGGGCAACTGACGCTCGACCTGCTGGGTGAGCTTCTCAACCGTCAAGGCAAGCTCGCCAGCGGCGGCGATCTGCTGCTGAAACGCGCCGGGCAGGTCGATAACCAAGGTGGCCAGATCGCCAGCCAGGGGTTGCTGACGGCGCTGGCAAATGGTTTCGACAACAGCCAGAACGGCACCCTTGCGGCTACGGGGCGTCTCTCGCTGCGCAGTGGCACTACGCTCGACAACAGCGGTGACGGGCTGATCTACAGCCAGCAGGGCGACCTGGATCTGCACGCGCAAGACCTTCGCAACCGCGCCGGTACGTTGCAGGCAGAAGGTGCGGTGAAGCTCGCCGTCAACAACGAACTGGACAACCAGGGCGGCAAGGTCATTGCCCAGCAAGGCGCTGTGGAAATAGCGACAGCGACCCTCGACAACCGTGGCGGTACGCTGGCCAGCCTCAAACAAGCCCTGAGCGTGACGACCACTGGTGTGTTGCGCAATGGTCGTGACGATGCGGGACGGGGCGGTATTGTTCAGGCCCTGCGCCTGGATCTGCAGAGCGCGAGCCTGGACAACCAGGGCGGGCGTATTGCCGCGCTGAACGGCGACGCTTTGTTGCGTACCGGTCAGTTGGACAACCGCGCCGGTGGCGTGTCTGCCAGCGGCCTGCTCAAGGTGTCGGGAACCGCTCTGCTCAACGGTGGCAGCGCACGTGGGGAGATGGTCGGCCAGCGCGTCGAGCTGGCCCTGGACGGTGCCTTGGACAACCGCCAAGGCATCATCGAAAGTACCAGCGCGCTGCAGATCAGCGCGGCCAGCCTGGACAACCAGGGTGGCCAGTTGCGTGCGCTGGGCACGACCGGCAACAGCCGGTTCGCCATTGGCGGCCTGTTCGACAACCGTGCCGGCGTGGTCGAGGTCGGCAACAGCGATCTGATCCTCGATGCCGGCGTGTTGCAGAACGTCGCCGGCAAGGTGGTGCATGCCGGTACCGGTACCTTCGATATCGACATGGCCAACCTCA
This sequence comes from Pseudomonas machongensis, assembly GCF_034961125.1. Classification (NCBI taxonomy): domain Bacteria; kingdom Pseudomonadati; phylum Pseudomonadota; class Gammaproteobacteria; order Pseudomonadales; family Pseudomonadaceae; genus Pseudomonas; species Pseudomonas machongensis. Next base: position 59,173 of record NZ_JAYFUI010000186.1, read on the forward strand.
CGCGTGCCGGTGGCGACCTGCAGACCCGCGGTGGCCTGACCCTGACCGCCGACAGCTGGACCAACGCCAGCGTGATCCAGGCCGGGCGCCTGACCCTGAACATCAATCACCTGACCCAGAGCGCCGGCGGCCAACTGCTGGCCTTCGACAGCCTGGTGGGCAACGGGGTGGACTGGAGCAACGCCGGGCTGATTGCCAGCGACGGTAGCCTCAGCCTGAACCTGTCGGGCACCTACAGTGGCGACGGTCGTGTCAGCAGCATGGGCACCTTGGGCCTGAGCGCGGCGCAGATGAGCCTGGGCGCCAACGCCAGCGTGGCAGGTGTCGGCAACACCACGGTCAGCGTGGCGGGCTTGCTGAACAACCAGGGGCGCCTGACCTCGGCGGGTGATCTGCTGGTCAACGCCGGTAGCCTGAACAACCTTGGCACCCTGGGCGGCAACCAGCTGGTGCGCGTCAACGCCGCCAACCTGCGCAACGACCACGGCCTGCTGTTCAGCGGTGCCGACATGCAGCTGTACACCGATAGCCTGAGCAACTTCTACGGGGATGTGTACAGCCTCGGCGGGTTGACCGTGGCGCGGGATACAGCGGGGAGCCGGGCGAGTGTCCTGGAAAACATTTCGGGGAGCCTGGAAAGCGCCGGTGACATGCGCCTGAATGCCGGTGTCGTCGATAACAAGAAAGAGTTCATCAGGACGTCCAAACAACTGGTATCGGGTGCAATCGGCATGCGCACGACCGGACGAGCCACAGGCCACTTCGTGCTCCAGGAGTCCTATCAGACAACGCTTGCCGAGCATGCCCCTGCAGCGAGCATTCGCGCCGGACGTGATCTGGTGATCAATGGTGCAACGCTGAACAACGAGAACTCGGTCATCAGCGCGCAGCGCGATCTGTATGCCAACTTCGACAACATCAACAATATCGGTACCAGTTTCGGCACCGAGGACACGCTCAGGGCATTTGACTTGGGACGTAGCAGTTCGCTGCTTCTGGAAGAAATGTACCGATATAACGCAGCCAATGACCCAGGCTACTTTATGTCTGAGGTCAGGAATGCTTGGACCAGGGGCGTTTACGGTAATGTTCGAGTGTGGGATCTCAACTGGAACGAGTCCACTGCCACGCCAATCATCACCAGTTCGCCACAGAACGAACGCTCGATGCATCTGGCCTGGATGAACATTTGGGGATGGAGCTTCGGTCTCACCTTCGCTACGCCGACTCCAGCTTATGATCAGGGCGTACGGGTTCCATTACCTGACGCGGTGCGCAATGCAACGTTCCTGGAGTCGCGCACGATCGTCAAACCTGGTCAGGGCGGCGCGATCAACGCGGTTATCCAGGCTGGTGGCCGTGTGCAACTCAATGCGGCGCAGAACCTGACCAATAGCGTGGTACAGCAAGGCCAGCCAGTCGATGGCCCAACGGGCAAGGCATTCGATCCGAAGTTGCCAACCTCTGCCAATCCGGTGGTCATCACCCTTCACGGTCAGTTACCTCCCGACCTGGCACGCCAGCAGGTCAACCCGTTGTCCCTGGGCAACTTTACCCTGCCTACCGGCCAGAATGGTCTGTTCCGCCTGAGCGGCCAGGGTGGCGGCAGCCAGAACAGTTCCGCCGAAGGCTGGAGCCTGGGCGGCGCCGACCTTTCCGTGCAGGAGCGCCAGGCCACGGCGCCAGGCAGTCAGCCCGGTGCACTACAGACGGTCGATGCCACCACTTGGGCGCCGGGCAGCCAGCAGGTCGAGCGCATTGCCCACCAGGGCGGCCCGTTGGGTGGCAACGCTAGCGCCATTGGCGTCTACGCTCCCGGTGGCGGCGCGGTGGACACCTCCGTGCCCCAGCGCCATGGCGGTGCCGAAGGCCGCGAATTGACCGGTGTGGGCACGCTGGGTATCGACACCCGGCTGACGGTGCCGGGCGTCACCCGCATTCCCTCCAGCCAGTTCGTCGGCAAGCCGCAGAAGTACCTGATCGAGACCAACCCGGCACTCACTGACCTCAAGCAGTTCATGAGCTCCGACTACCTGCTCGGCAACCTCGGTTATGACCCTGACCAGAGCTGGAAGCGCCTGGGCGATGGCCTGTACGAGCAGCGCCTGATACAGCAGGCGGTGGTCGCCCGTACCGGGCAGCAGTTCATCGACGGCCAGAACAACGGCGAGCAGTTGTTCAAGTACCTCATGGACAACGCCATCCGCAGCAAGGATGCCCTCGGCCTTAATCTGGGCGTTGGTCTTAGCGCAGCCCAGGTGGCGGCGCTGACCCATGACATCGTGTGGATGGAAACCCATGAGGTCAACGGCGAGCAGGTGCTGGTACCGGTGCTGTACCTGGCGCAGGCCGACAACCGCCTGGCACCTAGCGGTGCGTTGATCGCCGGCCAGGACGTCACGTTGATCGCCGGTGAGAACCTGGTCAACGCCGGCACCCTCAAGGCCAGCCAGAACCTCTCCGCCACGGCAGGCAAGGACCTGGTCAACAGCGGCCTGATCCAGGCCGGTGGTCGGCTTGATCTGTTGGCCGGCAACAACCTGGTCAACAGCGCCGCAGGCATCATCGCCGGGCGTGACGTCAGCCTGACTGCGGTCAATGGCGACATCATCAACCAGCGCGACCAGACCCGCCACACCATGACGTATGGCGGCATCAGCAACCAGCGCGACTACCTCGACAATGCCGCTCGCATCGAGGCCGGTAACTCGCTGAGCCTCAAGGCCGGTCAGGACGTCAAGAACATCGGTAGCGTGATCAGCAGCGCTGGCGACCTGTCGATCAACGCCGGACGCGACGTCAGCCTGGTCGCCGTCGAGCAGCGCCAGGGCCTTGCCAGTGGCTCGGTACGCAACAGCAGCGTCCAGCAGCACGGTGCGACCCTCGAAGCCGGGCGTGACCTGAACATCGCTGCCGGACGCGACATCAGCGCCGTGGCCAGCCGCATCGAGGCCGGGCGCGACATCGCGATGGCCGCCACCGGGGACTTGACCCTGACCTCTGCGGCCGACGAGAGCCATACCTTCAGCCGCAGCAAGAAGGTCACCCAGTCGACCGACCGGATCACCCAGGTGTCCACCGAGGTCAAGGCCGGTGGAGATATCGCGCTTGCCGCTGGCCAGGACATCGCCATCGTCGCCAGCCAGGTCAAGGGCGCAGGGGATATCGAGCTCGGCGCTACCCGCGACCTGACGATCGCCTCCGACCAGGACGAAAGCGCGTCCTATTACCTGAAAAAGAGCAAGGGCTCGTTCGGGCGCAGCAGTTCGACGCAGAAGGAGAGCTACCACAGCACCAACGTTGCCTCGGTCATCGAGGCCGGTGGCGATCTGACCGTCAACGTCAGCAAGACCGCCAGTGGTGGCATCGCCCTGGATGGCGGCCGCGACGTCACCGTGGTCGGCAGCCAGCTCAAGGCCGGCGGCGACCTGATGCTTGGTGCCGGCGGGGATGTGGCGGTGCTCTCGGGCGTCGAGGAGCACGGCGAGTTCAGCAAGAAGACCAAGTCCGGTTTCCTGGGCTTGTCCAAGAGCGGCAAGAGCCAGCTGACCACCACGGCCACTCAGGTCGGCAGCGAACTGGCCGCGGGCAACGACCTGGTGATCGCCGCGGGCAGCGATGTGCGTTTGCGCGCCAGCGAGGCCAACGCGGGCAAGGATGTCGAGCTGCGCGCCGGCTTGCTCGACAAGGACGGCGACATCGACTTGCTTGCCGCCAACGACATCGCCTACAGCCATTCGGAGCAGTATCGGAAGAAGACCGGCCTGTCGGCGTCCGGCGGGTTTGTTTCCGTGGCTTCGGCGAAGAAGGCCGGGCAGGAGGCGCAGAGCAGCACCAGCGTTGGCAGCCAGGTGCTGGCCGAACAGGATGCGAGCCTGCGTGCCGAGCGCGATATCAATGTGATCGGCAGTGGTGTCTCCGCCGGACGTAACGTCAGCCTCAACGCCGGGCGCGACGTCAATGTGGCCGCGGCGCAGAACAGCCACAGCGAACAGCAGTGGTCGACCAGCAAGCGCACCGGGATCGGTGTATCCGGCAACGATAACGGCGTGAGCCTGTTCGTCGGTGCCGAACAGGCCAAGGCCCGCGATCGCCTCGAGCAGCAGCTCGCGGCGGCCAGCCAGATCAAGGCCGGGCAGGACCTGGATATCACTGCCAAGCGCGATATCAACCAGACCGGCTCGGACCTTGCGGCCAACCACGACGTCAGCCTCAACGCCGGTCGCGACATCAACATCGATGCCGCACGCGAGCGGCAACTGATCGAGCACCAGCGCGAGCTTGCGCGTAACGGCCTTGGCGTGAGCGTCAATCACAACTTCGGCAGCACCAAGGATGCCGTCGATAACGCAGGCAAAGGCGAGAACGCCGTCAGCCAGGTCTCCGGCGTGCTGCGTGCGGTCGATTCGGTCAGCCAGTTCTTCGCCGGCCCGACCGCCGACGTCAAGCTCGGCAACAGCAAGCAGAGCAGCAGCGAACAGCGGGTAGAGCAGGGCAACCGTGCATCGAGCCTGGATGCTGGCAACGACCTGAAGCTCAACGCTGGCAACGACGTCAGCATCAAGGGCGGCCAGTTGCAGGCCGGTCGGGACATCGCCATCAGTGGCCGCGACATCGATATCGACGTGGCCAAGGGCAGCGTCAGCCAGGAGAGTCAGCAACGCGAGAGCTGGAGTGGCATCCACGGCGGGACCAGCGGCGGCTTCAAGGTCGGCGTAGGCGGCAGCTATGGGGTGGCCGATCAGGACAGCGTCCAGGGTGGCTCGACCGCCAGTCAGTTGAGCGCCGGGCGCGACGTCAAGCTCGATGCACGCAACGATGTGAACATCGTCGGCAGCCAGGTGAACGCCGGACGCGATATCGCTATCGCGGCGGGCAACGATGTGAACATCCGCTCGGCGCAGAACGACAGCAACAGCCAGAACACCCGCCACAACGGCGGTGGCGAAGTCGGCCTCGGCTTTGGCGGTGGCAAGGTCGGTCTCTACGCCAGCGTGAACATCGGTAAGGGCGACCTGCAACGCGAGGGCCAGCAGCAACAGCAGGCTTACCTCTACGCCGGCGACCAGCTCAAGTTCACCAGTGGCAAGGACACCACCATCGCGGGTGCGCAGTTGCGCGGCGACGAGGTGATCGGCCGTGTCGGTGGCGACCTCAAGGTGGCCTCGGTCACCGACACCGGCAAGGTCCAGGGCAAGGAATACGACCTCAGTGCGACGGTCTCGGGCGGGGTTGGTGTCAGCGTCAGTGGCTCGGTCGGCGCCGGCAAGACCACCGGCAAGACCGACTGGGTCCAGGAGCAGACCCGCGTCACCGCTGGCAACAAAGTCGATATCCGTACCGAACGACACACCCAGCTCGATGGCGCCGTGATCGCTGCCGACAATGGCAACCTCAAGCTTGATACCGGCACCCTGGGCTTCAGCGACATTGCCGGCAAGGACAAGGAGCACGGTTACTACCTGAACGCCGGCGGTACCTGGAGCAGCGGTGGTGGCGGGGCCCAGCAGGATGCCAGCCAGGTTGGCAAGGGCGACCAGGGCAGCAACGGCTGGAGTGTCAGTGGCTGGAAGTACGACAAGGATCGCGAGCAGATCGTGCGGGCCACGGTGGGCCAGGGCGACATCGTGGTGCGCGGTGATGCTGGTTCCGAGAAGGACTCGACAGCCGGGCTGAATCGGGATCTGGACAAGGCGTACGAGATTACCCGGGACCGGGAATCTCGTACGGATTTGTATGTCTCCGGGTCATCGGTAAACGCCGTGATGAACCCCAAGGACACGTTGCAACGCTGGCAGCAGAGCATTGCAAGCTACGGGGAGAATAGCGAGCAAGCGCTACATCAGGTGGTTGACCTGTTTGTGGTCGGGACCGTGCTAGGCACGGGAGCGGGAAGTGACAAGGCTAATCGTGCGCTGGTCGCACGCGAACTCACCCGCCAGATCGGCAGCCGAAATGAGGAAACCCGAGCCGCCACCATCAATGCACTTCTTGACAAAGTGGCACCGGGCGAGCGGACCCAGGACTTTGAGCTTGTCGCTCGAAGCCTGACTGCCATCGGGGCAGACGATCCGGAAAAAGTGCTCGGCATCTTGAGCGCGATGAATCGCGCCAACCTTGTGCAACAAAGCCAGCAAAACATCGTCCCTGCCGTTTGGGCCGGCTATGTACTGATGGGGGCACTCGCGACCACGCTGACTGCCACTCAGTTACCTCCCGAGCGTCAGGCCGAGATGCAGGCGGCGGTATCGAGTGCCATTGACTCGATCGAGTCGAATGTGCGCGACCTGAATCAGCGTGCCGAGATGGTTAAGCTGATTGTGGATGTCGCCATTGAAAACGCCGGCTTGCCGATACATGTGCTTGACCCGAGGTTGAAGAAGTACGAAGGTCTGCTGGTCGAAGCGGGTAAGCAGAGTCCCGGCAGCGGGGGCTATGCTGGCGGGGAGCAGCCGTCCAGCACACCACATACGGGCGGCAACCAGCTCGATGGGCAACCGGGTAGGGAGATCTACGTCACTCCTGGGCATCAGCTGAATCCTGGTGCTGTTTATTCGGAGGGCGCTGGAGACGGCGTTGCAGGTCCAAAAGGTAATAGTGTTGCTGAGGCGTTAACTAGCGTTACCCAGAAGCAGCTCGATAAAAAATTCAAGCATGCTTCTGATTTTGGAGTGGTGACTACAAAGAAAAATTCTGAAACACTTGCTCAGTATGAGTCTGCAATCAAAGCTCACATGAGTTCCGCTTCTACGATTCTGCAAGGTACATACGGATTCGTAAAAGACTCCAAGGTGTTCTTTAATTCGAGCACCCACAACGCTGTTGTGCTCGATGCGTCAGGAAATTTTGTGACGGGCTTTAGGCTCTCGCCAGGAACTCAGCAGTTTGATAACTTTATTAAAAATGGAGTTTTACGATGAGTTTTACTCTCTTGGAGTTTGCAAGATCTTATGTGGCCGGAAGGTTGACGGCCGACATTTTTTCTGAGGCATATATTGAGCTATGGAAGATTGAGCGAGATAGGAACCTCCTGCAACTCGATGAGCCTTTGCTGAGCGAGTGCTTGTCGAGCATTTTTTGTGCCGCGGACATGTACCAGCCAGACGAGTCAAGGGAAGAGTATGAGTTGAACGATGAAATGCTTAAATCTAAAGTCGCTAGTTTGACGCAAAAAATAGTGGCTGATTAGTTGGTGCAAAAGGTAATCAGCTCATTAATGGGAAATGGGTTGAAAGTGAAGGGCTACCATTACCCGTTCCTTCCTGTGTAGGTGCGTCCGGCCGAGTACCTAATGTTTTGCAAACAGGGGGTAATACGCTAAACAAAAGCACAGCCAACGGCTTGAATGAACATTTTGGTGAGAGCTTAACTCCGCGTGAGCGGGGGGCGATAGAGGCACTGCGCGAGTTTTCAAAAGGGCTAAAGCAGTGAGCGGAATTATGGCAATTGCGAAGTATCTGCAGAGCCTGCAGGCCTCCGGCTACGGCGAATATTCAGAGCCTCAAAGTGATTTACTATTGGGGGCGAGCGTGTACAGATTGCCCTTGAATGAATCCGATATAGAATTGTTTGAAAATGGTTTCAGGGTTGATGATCGGATGGTGCAAGTGAAAGTTGTTATTTCAGGGATTCTGAAAATAACGAGCCATCTTTCCGCAAGGGTGTTCTCTGAGGCTTCAGAGAATCAGCGTGTGGATACCCTAATTCCTATGGAGATACACACACAAAACGCAATGTTGGTGCTAAATGTGCCATTGCTCATTTATTCGCGACTGTTAATAATTTTGAATGAAATGTGGCGCCGCCCTAGGGGCTAGCCTAGGTGGCTTCATGTTGATGGGAGAATTGTTTTTCGGATGCTGCAAGCGCCGGTGCAAGATTCAAGGGGGTGACGAGTATGATGTACTTCACAGAGGTTTAATTGCTGATGCCTAGGTTATAGGATGTGAATAAGCTGGCTTTAGATTGATCCCATTAGTCGTGATGCTTTCCATTCCCTCGGCACTTTTTTGCCAGAGTGAAGCCATCTATCACTCCTGCTACGCTCGACTCCAGTAGCCCACCGCCACCTCATTCACCAACCACACACCATTGTCCGCTTGGTAGAAACGCGCGCCAGCTTCGCGCATCTTCGATGTATCTATCACCAGCAACACGGGTTCTCCGTAGCGTCTACCCACGCCCAGCGCCGTTTCTGGGTCGTCGCTCAAGTGCACATGGTGGCGAGAACCTGCAACCAGACCCTGTACCTCGATGGACGCCATGAAACGGCTGGCAGTTCCGTGGTAGAGCAGGGCGGGTGGGGTCTTTTCGACATGTTGGAGGGCGACCTGAGTCGTGCTGTGGCCTTGGGCGGCGCGGATATATCGCGCATCGTCCGAAAGGGTGAAGCGCTTCTTGTCGTTGGTTTCAACCACGTCGCGCAGGGCGGCGCGGTCAAAACTGCGTCCTTGCTCAGCGGCATTGCGCAATAGTGTATCCACCTCGGCCCAACCTTCGCGGTCCAGGGTCAAGCCGATGGAGTGCGGAGCATGGCGTAGCACATAGCTGAGATACTTACTGAGTTCGTCGCGTTGTTTCTTGTTCAAGGCATTGCTCCATCTTTCTTAGTCCTTTTTTTTAGCGCGGTGATTGTGATCCCTATCATGCCGCCGCTCAAGTAGTGCCGCTCGCTTGACGACCACCACGCACGCCTTTAATGTCCCGGCGCGCCCATCCGGGCAAACCTCAAAAGGAGTTGTAATGAACACGATGTCACTGTGCACCGGTGCCTTGCTCGGGCTTTCCATGGTCGGTTGCGCGGTGCAGGACAAGCTCGACACCAGTCGCCTGACCCGTTTCGATGAGTACCACGCCAACCTTGAGGCCAATGGTGCGCGCTATACCCTCGATGCCTACATCATTCCGTTCTACCAGCCGTTCTTCATCACCGTCGAACGTGACGATGGCAAGCCGATGGAGCTCGCCGAAGCGGCTGCGGTCGCCCAGCCGTACATCGTACCGCGCGGCTGTACCCAGCCTGCCGTGCGGCGCCCTGATCTGGACCGCAGCAATGCGGCCAAGACCCAATGGATCGTTGGCATCGAATGCTAACGCCAGTGGCAGCGCCACTTCCGAAGCGGCGCAACAAATGGTCAAAGCCTTGCTGATACTAGGAGGCTCCAGGCTTTCATTCTGCGATCCTGATTTCGGGTAGCTATGTTTACGACTGTCCGCGTTGCTTTGCCTGAGGACGCGAGCCTCTTACTCTCAATCGAGCGTTCTGCCGCGCAAGCCTTTCGTGTTTTTGAAGGGTTAAGCTGGCTCGCTGATTCTCCTCCTATGCCCGTTGAACGGCATCTTGAGCTCATCGAGCGCTCGACGTGCTGGGTGGCCATCGACGCTGAAAATCGCCCGCAAGGATTTCTCAGCGCCGATATCTACGGTACAGACCTTCATATCCATGAACTTTCCGTTCGACACACCCTGCAAGGGCAGGGCATAGGGCGACAGCTCGTTCAAGCGGCGCAGGCTTATGTTGAGATCAATGGGCTGCATGCGCTGACTCTCACAACCTTCAAAGACGTACCGTGGAATGCTCCGTTCTACGCTCGTCTCGGTTTTCAGATTGAATCCGACCAATACGTCGATGAAAGGCTGTCAACACTGTTGAATGAAGAGTATGAACACGGATTTCCCGTGGGAAGCAGGTGTGCGATGGTCTGGAGAGCGGGGGAACAATTTTGACGAGCGGCACTGGGAGCAGTGATGCCTCGAAGGCTCAGTCCACCCACCGCCACAACGGCTCATCCAGCAACCCGACCCCGCGCAACTGCGTCTGCCCCTGATCCTTCTCAAGCTCCAGCACATTGCATCCTTCACACGCCGTCAGCGCGTCGATCAGCGGCCTGCTGTGCGACACCACCCACACCTGGCTACGCTGCGACGCGCGGATGATCAAGCGCGCCCGCGCCGGCAGCAGGTCGGCATGCAGGCTGGTTTCCGGTTCGTTGAGCACCATCAGCGACGGTGGTCGGGGCGTCAGCAGGGCTGCCATCAGCAACAGGTAACGCAAGGTGCCGTCCGACAGTTCCGTCCCGCCCAGAGGCCGCAACACCCCGTGCTGGTAAAGCCTTACGCTGAACAGCCCGCCAGGTGGTGCATCGATCTCCAGGCGGCTGCCGGGAAATGTGTCATCCAGCGCGGCAACCAGGTCTTCGACGTCACCAATCTCGATGATGGTCTGCAGTGCCGAGGCGAGGGTGCGGCCGTCGTGGTGCAGCAGGGGTGAGCGGGTGCCCAATTGCGGTTGGCGGCAGGGGGCGTCACGGTCGATGCGGAAGTGAGGGGCGATTGTCACCGATGCTGTGTGGGGTTTCCAGCCGCTGGGTACGCGGGGTTGGTGGGTGATGTGAGTTCGTCTGTATCGGTGATGGGGATGGCACCGGCTTTGCCGGTGATCGCGGGACGAGCCCGCTCCTACAGAGATCGTGGATCTGAGGGAGCGGGCAACGCCTGTGCCATTCGTCTCAAGCGCCTGGTTCGTGCGCCAGACGTTTGAGCAGCGCTTGCGCCGCCGCCTCGGACGACGCCGGATTCTGGCCGGTGATCAAATTGCCATCCTCGACCACGTAGCTCGCCCAATCGGCCGCCTTCGAGTACTCACCACCGTTGGCCTTGAGCATATCCTCCACCAGAAACGGCACCACATCGGTCAACCCGACAGCCTCTTCCTCGCTGTTGGTGAAACCGGTGACGCGCTTGCCTTTCACAACCGACTCGCCATCCGCTGCCTTGACCTGCTTGAACACCCCCGGTGCATGGCACACCGCAGCGATGGGTTTGTTCGAGGCGTACAGGGCCTCGAGCAGGGTGATCGAATCCTTGTCCTCGGCCAGGTCCCACAGCGGCCCATGACCACCTGGATAGAACACGGCGTCGAAGTCGTAAGGGTCGATTTCTCCCAACGGAATGGTGTCGGCCAGAGCGATCTGCGCCTCGGTGTCTTGCTGGAAGCGGCGGGTGGCGTCGGTCTGGGCGTCGGGCTCGTCGCTCTTCGGGTCCAGCGGTGGCTGGCCGCCTTTGGGGGAGGCGAGGGTGATCTGCGCGCCAGCGTCGATGAACACGTAGTAAGGGGCGGCAAACTCCTCCAGCCAGGAGCCGGTTTTGTTGCCGGTGTTACCGAGCTGGTCGTGGGATGTCAGCACCATCAGGATCTTTTTCATACAGGACAAGCCTCCGGATCTTCATGGGCAGCGCGCCTTTCGCCCTGCGTTAGTGTGGGAGGCCCAAGACCGACAGATGTTCCATTGGATGATTTTCACAACGTTTCACAGGCGCGATCCGCCCAATGATCACGGGCGTGCAGCTGCGAAAAGCGGCTGATCGCCAGCACGGCTGTCATCGTTCAGTCATCTCGCTGCTTTTCCCTGCACTCACACACTTCGGGCCCGCCAACCCGGCAGCCACCTTCAGGGAGAACGCGCATGTCAGCTCCGGTCACCAACGCCCCCGATATCAAGACGCTCACCAAAAAGGACGCCAGTGCCGAGTGGGGCGATGCGGTCGATCGTGCCAAGGCCAAGGACGCCGGCATCGAATGGCAGCGCCCGAAGGACGACAACCGTTCGGCCCAGGAAATCATCGACGACAGTCCGCTGTTGAAGAACCTTGGCAACCAGAGTGGGGTGAAGGACAAGCTGCGCGAGCGGGTTGGAGATTTCGAGCACGACGCCGATGCGGCCTACCGCGCCACCCAGGTACTGGACCACATCGAGCGCTTCGACGAGGGCGGCTCGCGGCTGGTCGGTGGCGATATCGACAACGGCAAGGTCGATGGTTTCACCAAGGGCGGTGATGCCAAGCACGGCACCGAGGCCGGGCGCCTGCAGGACTTCGGCAAGTACAGCTGGGAAAACCTCAAGGGTGAGCTCAAGCACATCGAGGCGGCCAACGATGACCCCGAGGCACGCAGCAAGGCCGAGGCGGCGGGTATCCGTTGGGAGCGCCCCGAAGGCGACGAGCGTTCGGCGCAGCAGGTCATCGACGACAGCCCACTGCTCAAGAACCTGGGTAACCAGAGTGGGGTCAAGGACATGCTCAAGGAGCAGGTCGGCGACTTCGAGCACGATGCCGATGCGGCCTACCGCGCGACCCAGGTGCTGGACCACGTCGTGCGCTACGACGAGAACGGCGAGCGCCTGGCCGGCAAGGATGTCGACAACACCAGCATCGACGGTTTCACCAAGGGCGGCGATGCCAGGCATGGCACCGAAGCCGGGCGCCTGCAGGATTTTGGCAAGTACGGGTTCGAAAGCCTCAAGGGCGAGCTGCAGCATGTCGACGACGTGGGCAAGGATGACAAACGTCGCGAGGCGGCAGAAAAGGCCGGCATCGTCTGGGAACTGCCCGAGGACGACAAGCGTTCGGCGCAGGACATCATCGATGACAACCCGCTGCTCAAGAACCTCGGCAACCAGAGCGGGGTGAAGGATGCGCTGAAGGAGCAGGTCGGCGATTTCGACAAGGATCCCAACGCCGCCTTCCGTGCCAGCCAGGTGCTCGACCGAGTGGTGGGCTATGACGAGGATGGCAAGGCACTCACCGGCAAGGATGTGGCCAACAGCAGTGTCGATGGCTTCACCAAGAGCGGCGAGGCGCGTCACGGCACCGAGGCCGGGCGCCTGCAGGACTTCGGCAAGTTCGGCTTCGAGTCGCTGGCCAAGCCGCCGGCCAACGACGAGATCGGCAGCTACAAGGCGTTCCTCAAGACCAACCCGGACGCTGACGCAGGCTCCAGGCAGATCGCCCAATATGGCGCGATCTTCGATGCCAAGTACGACTCGATCCGCGGCAAGACTGGCGCCGACGGCGCAGTCACCGCAGACAACATCAAGGACTACCTCAAGCAGAATCCGCAACTGAGCAAGCAGGAGCAAGAAGCGCTGAACTTCTTCGCCCAGCCAGGCGCATTCCGCAAGGTCGATACCGCCAGCAACAGCATTGGCGACAAGCCTGACGGCAAGGTCAGTCGCGAGGACGTGCAGAACTGGCTGAAGAGCGGCTCACCCACCGATGCCCAAGGGCTGGCCAGCCTGATCACCGATGTCGCCACCGGCAATGTCACCGGCAAGGTCGACACCCGCAAGCTGGGCGAGGATGTCTTCGCGCATCCGGAAAACTACAGCGCCGAGGAAAAGGCCGCCGTACTGCTGGATCTGCAGGAGGCGCAGAAACTGGTGGTCGATGGCGCCAATGCCGGGGTGTGGAACAGCGACTACGGCAAGGTCGCCATTGCCAACCGTTCCGGTGCGATCTGGGAGCCGCAAAAGCTGCTGGAAGACATCAACGACCACATGACCATCCTGCAGAACGACAAGGAAACCGCCGACTATCTCAAGAGCGCGGGCGATGAGGCGGTGAAGACGCTGTTCGAGGAAAACCCGGGGCTCAAGGACGCCGTCAGCAAGACCTACGAAGACGAGGTCAAGTCTGGCAAGGCGCTGGACGCTGCCTGGGACGCCAACACCAAGGATGGCAAGACCGACCAGCACACTGCGCTGGCCAGCTTCTATGCCACCGCCACCAGCCTGCAGTCGATCCTCGGTATCGACGACGCCCAGGCGATCCAGGGCGCGGTCGGCAAGTCGTCGCACAATGAAGACTTCAAGACCTTCTACAAGGATAAGTTGGCCACCGGCGAACGCATGCGCGAACTGCTCAAGGAGAACTCGCCAGAGCAGGCCGCCGCGGAGTTCAGCCTTGAGGTGGCGCTCTACAACTCGGCACTCGACCCGCAGTTCACCGCCGAGTATGACAAGCAGCTCAACGACAACTTCTCCACCATCACCCAGGAGAATTTGTTCAAGGACGCCACCTTCGACGACCTCAAGACCGCGTTCGGCAAGGATGGCGGGGACGAGTTGGACGAAGACAAGGTGCGCAAGCTGATCGACCAGATGCGCGACGAGAGCCCCGAGCTGTTGCTCAACCAGGACGGCACCGTGGCCACCACCGACCAGGTGCTGACGGGCTTCCGTGGCAATTGGGATCTGTTCCGCCAGGGCACCAAGGCCCTGGACAAGATGGGCAAGCTGTCGGACTTCGACCCCAACGGCAACGCCAAGGGCGCTTACGGCAGCGGCGTGCTGCACGGGGTGAGCGGGCTGTTCCTGGCAGGTGTCACCATCGCCCGCGGCGCGCAGAGCGGCGGCAAGCTCACCGATCGCAACATCGTCGACATCACCACCGGGTCGGTGCAGACCACCACGGTCTTGATCGAGGGCGGCTCCAAGGGTTACCAGGAGCACTTGACCAAGGCGATCAAGAACGGTGAGCAGACGCTGACCGACATGAAGGACGGCAAGGTGATGCTCGACCTGCTCGATGAGGTCAAGGCCAACGTCAAGGATGGCAAGCACGCCAAGGTGGTGGCGAAGAACTTCGAGGAAGCTGCCAAAGGCATCGGCGGGCTGGCCGGTATCGTGGCCGGGGCCTATGGCATCTTCGATGGTGTGAACGCGCTGCGTCGTGGCGACAAGCTGGCCGGTGGCTTCGGCATCACTGCCGGCTCGCTGGGCGTGCTGGCGGGCAGTGCCTCGGCGGTGGAGGGCGGCCTCGGCCTGCTCGGCGCCAACCTGCCACGCTTCCTTCCGGGCCTGGCGGCCACGGCCGGGGTGCTGGGTTTCCTCGGCGCGGGCGTGGCGGTGCTGGCAGCGATCATCCCGGGCCTGGTCAAGGAAGGGCAGGAGCAGGTCAAGTCGGACAAGTTCGGCTCTTTGCTGGGCGATTCGATCGAGCGCTACGGCATCGACGGGATCAAGGACGGCACCTTGGCCGATATCCCCACCGAGGACTGGCCGGGTGGTGAGGAGTGGACTTCCTGATGATGCGCCGTGGTCGGCGCATGCCTGCGGATTGCTACTGGCCTAGGGCCTATTTCGCGAACCTTCCTAATACGTCGTAGGGCATTTCCGGGGATACCATTTCCCCGGGTTTTGCCGTTGTGTGGCGCCGTCCGTGCTTCTACTCTCCCGGGGTCGGTCGCACATCGTCATCGCGTTTTCAGCCGACGGGCAGAGACACACGCCAGGTTCGCGTGGGTCGGGCTGGAACACGGGCGAGGGTGTGCGACGGGCGCTTTTCAACCAACGCTGGGGGAGCCATGGACAACGACGACCAATCGAATGAGCGCGGGAGCCTGAAACTGGTCAGCGCACCCGCACGTATCCGCCGCGAGCCACGCATGGCCTGGGTCCAGGCAATACCCGGGCTGCCGCCGAAGGAAACGCTGATGGAAATTTCCACGCTGCTCGGCTGCGTGACCGAACTCACCCGACGAGCCATCGACAAACCACAGGATGCCGAACCGCTCATCCGCGCCACCCATTACCTGTGCGGCATGAGCAAGGCGATGATCGACGGCCAACTGACCATCGTTCGCGGAGAGGTACCGGTCGAGGAGGGGTCCTAGCGATACCGCAAGCCCTTGATGCAGGACGCATCGGCAAGCAGACACCGGGATTCACGCGGGCAAGCGTGATAGATTCCCGGGCCTCGTAGTTGCAGACCATGGACAGGCCTCGAAATGAGCAGGACCTCGCAATCCGCTACACCCCGGGTGCGCCGCGTGCGCCCGACCTTCGCCCAGGTGTTTCGCAAGAATCTCAAGCGGGTGCTGACGCACTGGACGCCGTTCACCGTGACGCTGGTGTTCCTCGGGACCTTCCTCGGCAGCGTGAGCCTGTACATCTACACCCGGGCCATCGGTCGCGCCGACCTGTTCATGTCGGCGCTGGATTCCAAGTCGTCACTCGCCGCCTGGATGTTCGTGGTCGTCGCGGTGATGTTCTCGCACCTGATCATCCTGATGGGCTCGTCGTGGCTCTACGGCACGGCGGTATCGCTGTTCGGCAGGGTGCGCTGGCTCACCCGCCATGTCGCGCTGTGGCTGGTGATTCCGTTGGCAGTGGGCTACGCCGCCTTCATCGTCCTGGGCTTCTTCTACCACCGAATGCTCAGCCCCGGCGTTGCCATGCTGTTGATCTCGGCAGCCACCTTGCTGGCGTTTGCCGCGTTGTTCTTCTCCCGGTCGTTCAGGTCGTTGTTCGTTCTCGCGGCGCCGAAGAACAAGGGCAAGGCCGATCGCTGGTTTCTTGGGATATTCCTGTCGTTCACCCTGGTGTTCGCCGTCATCGCCAGCTCGTTGTCGATGCTGTTGATCATCGACACTTACGTCGGGCGGGATAACGAGGCGGCGGTATCGTTCGTGGCAGGCTTTTCACTGTTCACGCTGCTGATGAGCCTGCTGCCTTCGATGTTGTACTTCGTGTTCAAAGGCGATATCTACCGCAAAGTCGCCGCAGGCATCGGCGGCGCCTTGCTGTTCTTCGTGATCTTCCTCACCACCGCCAAGGGCGCGATGTCGAGCATCACCTATTCGGTGGCCGGCAGCCTGGAAGTGCGCCAGGGCTTCTCCCAGCGCTACGTGTTCGATCGCCAGGTGACACTGGCCGATATCGATCCGCTGCTCTGGCACAGCCGTCTGCGTCACGATGGCAAGGTGCAGGTCAGGGCCTACCAGTTGTTCGCGTTCGGCGACCTGCTGCTGTTGTGCCCACACAGCCTGCTCGGGGCCAAGCTCCACCAACTGCCTGACTACACCCGCCTGTGCATCTTCACCCGCAGCAGCCAGGTGGAGCGCTTGCCGCCGCTGCTGTTGCCAATCGTGCAGCGCGAGCCGCAACGGGCGCAATGGCAAGAGGCGGCGGACCGGCAAATGGGCTGGGAGCAAATACGTGGGCAAATGTTGCAGGACAAGCGCTAGGCATGCGGCCTTTATCGGCCTGTCGCCTGTTCACCCGTTGCCTCGCCAATGCCCTGAGTCATCACCTCCATCTGCGCAGGCGGTTTGGCGACGTTGCGGTTCGCCACCCCGAACGGCACATGCACCATCGGCAGGTTGCCCGCCGCCGAGCTCAGGTGGCTGCGCTGGTCATCGAAGAACATGTGTGGCTTGAGAATGGACAACACTCGGTCCTTCTCCATCCCACCCAGAAAGAACGATTCATCCGGCGAAACGCCCCAGTCTTTCAAGGTGGTCACCACGCGCTCATGGGATGGTGCGTTGCGCGCTGTGACGATGGCAATGCGCAGGATGCGCTTGTAGTCAGGGTCTTGCGCAAGCTTCTGGTCTTCGAGGGTGCGGATGTGCGAGAGCTTGCGGTACAGGTCCGCCAGCGGCCCCGGCTGATGCGGGATGGCTTTGCGCGCGAACTCGTGGGCCTGGAAGTCGTGGAGGTTGTTGTGCTGCTTGTAGACCGTCTCGGCTTCGTCGTCGGCGATCACGCCGTCGAAGTCGAAGGCCACGCGCAGCTCGGTGTCGATCTCGTCGTCGTAGATGCGTGTGGGCAGCACCAGGCCGGCGGGATAGTCGGCGTCGATGGCGCGCTGCACGTCTTCTTCGTTGGCGCTGAGGAACAGCGAAGCATTGAAGGCCGGGATGTACTCGTAGGGCGAGCGGCCAGACATGAAGGCCGCGCGGGTGATGTCCAGGCCGTAATGCGTGATGGAGCGAAACACCCGCAGCCCGGTTTCCGGCGAGTTGCGCGAGAGCAGCACCACTTCAACTGGCAGTTGCCCGGGGAAGGCCTTGTTGATGCTCAGGAAGCGGCGGATGAACGGAAAGGCCACGCCCCTGGGGAACGGATTGTCGAGGTTCGCTTCATGATGCTGGCGATAGGCTTCGACGCCTTCACTTTGATAGATGTCGTCGGATTCAGCGAGGTCGAACAGCGCACTGGAGGCAACGCCGACGACAAGTTTCTGTTCGATGGGGTAGGGCATTGAGAAGTCCTGAACCGATAGGCATCACCGAGACTTGGCGCGGTGCGGCCATGATTGTACTGCCATAAAAGGATAGCTGTGATGTTCAAGGTGTTCGTCAGCGCAAAGCGCTGGAAATCCCCCGGCGGGCTAGTGCAAGTTCGCCACCCAAAGGTGCACGCGTGCATCAAAATGAGATATAAAGCCCACAATTTTTCACCCTGATCAATAATTTATGTGCGTGTTGCACATTGATGGATATCGTTAAAGCCCAATTCCCAGTCTGAACATCGTCTACCCTGGATCCGGCCCACTTATTGCTCCGCCAGCGCCAACCCCCCAACACTGGAACACTATAAAAATGAGCTCACCCGGCGAATTCCCCCTGACCGAAGCCCCCCGGCACGCCCGCAAGGGCCTGCTGCCGATTGCCATGGTCCTGTTCAGCTTCACCTTCTTCACCGGCACCATGTTCGCTGGCGGCAAGCTGGGCATGGCCTTCAATTTCGTCGACATGCTGTGGATCGCCACCATCGGCAACACCTTGCTGGCGATCTATGCGGCAACGCTCGCGTTCATCGCCTCGCGCAGTGGCCTGAACACGGTGCTGATGGGGCGTTTCTGTTTTGGTGAGTCGGGCAGCCGGCTCTCCGATTTTCTGCTGGGTTTCGCTGAGCTGGGCTGGTACGCCTGGGGCACGGCGACAGTGGCGATCGTGCTGGTCAAGCTGCTGGGGCTGGCCGAGGGCCTGACCATTCCGCTGATGGTGTTGTTCGGATTGGGCTTCAGCATCACCGCGATCATTGGCTTCAAGGGGCTGGATTGGCTTTCGCGACTGTCGGTGCCCCTGATGTTCGTGCTGCTGGTGATTTCGATGGTCATCGCCACCCGGCACGTGGGTGGTTTCGAAGGGCTGATGGCCGTGGTGCCGCACGAGGCGATGAGCTTCTCGGCAGCGGTGACCATGGTCTTCGGCACCTTCGCCAGCGGCGCGACCCAGGCCACCAACTGGACACGCCTGTCGCGCAGTGGCCGGGTGGCGGTCACGGCCAGCGTCGTGGCGTTCCTGGTGGGCAACGGCCTGATGGTGGTGGCAGGCGCCTGGTGCGCGATGGTCTACCAGCAAGCCGACATTGTTGAAGTAATGATGCTGCAGGGCCTGTCGTTCGCCGCCGTGGTGATGCTGTGCCTGAACCTCTGGACCATTCAGGGCCCGACCATCTACAACGTCGCCGCGGCGACCTGCCACCTGGTGCGCAGCGAGCGTCGTCGTACCGCGACGCTGGTGGCGGCCGGCGTGGGTATCGTGCTGGCGATCGGTGGCATGTATGAATGGCTGATTCCATTCCTGGTGCTGCTGGGTTCGATCATTCCGCCGGTCGGCGGAGTGATCATGGCCGACTTCTGGTACCGCCACCGTGGCAAGTATCCGACCCTGGCTTCGGTCAGCCTGCCGCGCTACAACCGCGCCGGCCTGTTCGCCTACGCAGTGGGGGCGGTGCTGGCCTACAGCTCGCCGTGGGTCGCCCCGTTGGTGGGTATCGGTGCTTCGGCGCTGTGCTACATCGTCCTGCTTGAAGTCGTTGCGCGCGTGCGCCCCGTGGCACAGGCCAAGCCGTGAGCCTGGCACTCGATGAGCTGCTGGGGCTGCCCGGTCTCGAAGAGATGACCGTGCGGGCCGGTGCACGCAACCTGCAGCGGCGGGTGCGCTGGCCTTACGTGGCGGAGAACGAAGGCATTGCCGAATGGGTGATGGGCGGCGAACTGGTGTTCGTCACCGGTATCAACCATCCGCGTGGCGAGGCCAACCTGCTGAGCCTGGTGGAGGATGGCGATGCTGTCGGTATTGCCGGCATGGTGATCCTCACCGGCGGTACCTTCATCCAGCACATCCCGGCGGCGGTGGTCGAGCGTGCTGAACAGTTGGGGCTACCGTTGATCGAGCAGCCCTACGCCTTGAAGATGGTGGTGGTCACCCACCTGATCGGCACGGCGCTGGTGCAGATGGGCCAGGTGCGGCGCTCGCGTGACGACATTCTCGGCCAGCTGTTGACCGGCGACTACCCGAGCCTGGCCATTGCCCGCCAGCGCGCTGCACACCTGCAGCTGGCGCTGGACGAGCCCCGCCGTGTGGTCGCGCTGCGGCTGTCGGCGGTCGATGGCCTGTTCGAGCGGCATCGACCGGAGCAGGCCGAACGCCTGTGGCAGAACACCCGCCAGGCGCTCGAAGAGCAACTGGAGGCCTGGTGCCGCACGGTTGCGGGGGCGGTCATGGCGCAATTGCCGGGTGACCTCTTCGTGCTGCTGCTGGCCGACGCACCGGACTTGCGCCCGGCGCTCGCAGCCTTGTATCGGCAACTGGCCGAGCGGACAGGCGAGATGGAGCTGTTCATGGGCCTGTCGTGCCTGGCCGAAGACTGCGCTCACTATCGTCAGGCCTTGGGCGAGGCGCGCCAGGCTCTCGAAGTGGCACAGAACATGCGCCCGGCTGCCGGCCTGTGCGATTTCAGCGAGCTGGGTGTGTTGCGCCTTCTGCAGGGGATTGCCGACCGTTCGCTGATCGACAACTTCGTCGCCCAGACCCTCGGCCCGCTGATCGAAGCCGGGCGCAAGCATCCCTACGCCCTGGTGCACACCCTCGATGTACTGCTCAAGGAAAACGGCAACGGCGCCCAGGCGGCGCAACGCCTGGGCGTACACCGCAACACCATCATCCAGCGTATTCAACGCATCGAGCAGTTGAGCGGACAGTCGCTCGATGACTCGCTTTTCCGCATGAACGCTTCCGTCGCGCTGCTGATCTGGCGCATGAGCGAAAGCCAAGGCAAGGAGTAACCCCATGAATATCATCAACGCCCGCCTGCGCGGCAAGACCGGCCTGTTCCGGATCGAGCTCGATGGCGATCGCATTGCCGCCATCGAACCCCAGGACGCGGCGGTTGCACTGAGCAACGCTGCGGACATCGACGCTGCGCAGAACCTGGTGATCCCGCCCTTCATCGAGCCGCACATCCACCTCGACGCCACCCTGACCGCCGGCGAGCCGCGCTGGAACATGAGCGGCACGCTGTTCGAGGGCATCGAGTGCTGGGCCGAGCGCAAGGCCATCACCACCCACGAAGACATCAAGGCCCGTGCCAAGAAGACCATCGGCGCATTGGTCGACCACGGCATCCAGCATGTGCGTACTCACGTCGATGTCACTGATCCGACGCTGGTGGCGCTCAAGGCGATGGTCGAGGTGCGCGAAGAGGTCCGGCACCTGGTCGACCTGCAGATCGTCGCCTTCCCCCAGGAGGGAATCGAGTCGTACGCCAACGGTCGCGAACTGATGACCGAGGCCGTCGCCCTGGGCGCCGATGTGGTCGGCGGCATTCCGCATTTCGAGAACACCCGTGACCAGGGTGTGTCGTCGGTCAAGTTCCTGATGGACCTGGCCGAGCGCACCGGTTGCCTGGTGGATGTGCACTGCGACGAAACCGATGACCCGCAGTCGCGCTTTCTCGAAGTACTCGCCGAAGAGGCGCGGGTGCGCAACATGGGCGAGCGCGTCACTGCCAGCCACACCGTGGCCATGGGCTCCTACGACAATGCCTACTGCTACAAGCTGTTCCGCCTGCTGAAGATGTCGGGCATCAACTTCGTGTCCTGCCCGACCGAGAGCATTCACCTGCAAGGGCGTTTCGACAACTTCCCGAAACGCCGCGGCGTGACTCGGGTGGCTGAGCTCGACCGCGCCGGCATGAACGTGTGCTTCGGTCAGGATTCGATCGTCGATCCGTGGTACCCGCTGGGTAACGGCAACATCCTGCGCATCCTCGAAGCGGGCCTGCATATCTGCCACATGCTCGGCTATGAAGACCTGCAGCGCGCGCTGGACCTGATCACCGACAACAGTGCGCGCACCCTGAACCTGGGCGAGCGCTACGGCATTGAAGTGGGGCGCCCGGCGAACCTGCTGGTGCTGTCGGCGCCGGATGACTACGAGATGATCCGTAGCCAGGGATATGCGCTGGTCTCGGTGCGTGGCGGCAAGGTGCTGATGCGCCGTACTCCGGCGCAGGTCGAGCGCTTCGCCTGAGGCGCTGTGTGGGGGCAACTGCGTGCCCCCACACATCACTGTTCACCCACCGCCTGTGGCAGGTGCCCGAGCGGCAATCCCGTCTGTTCCTTCACCGTGGTAATCGCAAAATTGCTGCGGATGTCCGTCACCCCCGGCACCTTGAGCAGCGCCTCCATCAGGAACCGCTCATAGGCCCGCAGGTCCGGCACCACCACCTGCAGCAGAAAATCCGACTCGCCCGACACCAGGTGGCATGAGACCACTTCGCTCAACGCCGAGACCGCCTGGCGAAAGGCGGCGGACGATGCCTCGGTGTGCCGCTCCACCTTCACCCCAACGAATACCGTCAACCCCAGCCCCACGCCATCGCGGTCGATCTGTGCCTGATAGCCACGGATGATTCCGGCCTCTTCCAGCAGGCGTACGCGGCGCAGACAAGGGGAGGGTGACAGGCCAACTTCCTCGGCCAGTTGCACATTGGTCAGGCGTGCGTCGCGCTGCAAGGCGGCAAGAATCCGGCGGTCAAGGTTGTCGAGTTTCATTTTTGGCATTTATCCGTTTCTTTGAAATCGTGATTGGCACGATATGCCAATAATCCTCTCGCGTGTAGTGAACTACGCAACGCACGCCGGCGCGCTGCTCGTTAAGCTTTCAAGCCAGTGTTCCCTTGCAGGCAGGAGAGGCGAAGATGGCGAATCTGGAGGTGTTCATTGGTGCGCTGGTCGCGGTATGCCTGGTCCCGGGGGCGGACATGGTGCTGGTGCTGCACACCTCGAGTACCCAGGGCCGCGCTTATGCAGTAGCGACCGCAGTAGGCCTTGCGATTGCGCGAGCGGTACACGTGACCCTGGCTGCATTGGGGCTGGCGGTACTGCTCAAGACGGTCGGTTGGGCCTTCGAGCTGGTACGCGTGGTGGGCGTGGTGTACCTGATCTGGCTGGGGCTGCGCATCGCTCGTGCGCCCAGCCTGGTGCCTGATCTCAACGATGCACACATGCCAGTGGCCCGACGCGCCTACGGCACGGCGGTGTGGCGTGGGCTGCTGACCAATATCAGCAATCCCAAGGCGTTGTTGTTCTGTTCGGTCCTGCTACCGCAGTTCATCGATGCCAGTGTCGGCGAGGTCGGTGGGCAGTTCTTGCTGCTGGGTGTGGTGCTGGTGATCGTCGGGCTGTTGTTCGATCTGTTCTACGCCATGATCGGCGCCGCGCTGGGCTACTGGATGGCGCGCAATCCGAAGGTCGAGGTGGTGCAGCGCTGGACCTTCGCCAGCCTGTTGATCGGCTTTGGCCTGCGCCTGGCGTTGATCGGCCGCCCGCAGTGAGTGCAGCTTGGTCTAGAATGCCGCTTCCCTTCGCTCGACGGACTGGCCATGGACCCGCTCTACCTCATCGCTCTGGGCGCTTGTGTCGCCGGTTTCGTCCAGGGGCTTTCCGGTTTTGCCTTCGGCATGGTCGCCATGTCGTTCTGGGCTTGGGGCCTGGAGCCACGCCTGGCGGCGTCGCTCACGGTGTTCGGCAGCCTCACCGGGCAGTTGATTGCGGTGTTCACCGTTCGCCGCGGTTTCAGTTGGCGGTTGCTATGGCCCTTTGTGTTGGGTGGGCTTGCGGGTATCCCGCTGGGTGTGTGGGTGCTGCCCTACCTGGACATGCTCTGGTTCAAGGCAGTGTTCGGCACCCTGCTGGTGCTGTGGTGCCCACTGATGCTGCTGGCGCCGCGCCTGCCCAGGGTGCCGGGCAATCGCCTGGCGGACGGTGCGGTGGGTATGGTTGGCGGTGTGCTCGGTGGCATCGGTGGTTTCACCGGCACCGTACCGACCTTGTGGTGCACGGTGCGCGGCTTTGACCGCGACACCCAGCGCGCGGTCATTCAGAACTTCAACCTGTCGATGCTGGCGGTGACCATGCTCACTTACCTGGGCACCGGTGTGGTGACTTCGGCGATGCTGCCCTGGTTCGGCGTGGTGGCCCTGGCCATGCTGATCCCTACGGTACTGGGCACACGGGTCTACCTGGGCATCAGCGAAGCGGCGTTTCGCCGGCTGGTGCTCGGGCTGCTGACCTTGTCGGGGATAGCCATGCTGGTGGCGTCGGTGCCGGTGTTGCTGGGGCGCTGAACGCTTGCCTATGGGCGGTTTACTTGGCACGCTTGGCCCCGGTCTGCAAACGCACATGCCGCGATACAAGGAACCGCCAAGGTGAGTTGGGAAAAAGTCGGGAAAGCCCTCGCGGGCCTGCTGGTCATCGTCGTCGCCGGCGCCGCGCTTTATGCGTCGCTCAAGGACGATCGTGGCCTGAAGGCCTATGTCGCCTACGAGGCCCTGACCTACCCCAGCCAGTTCAACGAGCGCATCGGCCAGGCCCGCGAGCAACTCAAGTACGAGCGGCTGTTCGCAGGTGTCGAGGCGCTGGCCAAGGGTGCATTGAGCCGCGATCAGGTCGAGGCCCTGGTGGCCCAGGCGCAGACGCCCTACATGCAACTATTCGCCAAGCCCTTCGAGGCGGGGCTGGTGGACCATCGCACCGGGCTGTTCATCACCTTGCGCAATACGCGTGACGAACCACTCAAACAAGTGCACATCCGCCTGCCAGCCAAGGGCCTGGTGCAGGTGCGCGATGACGCCGGGGACGACAGCATTCCCGAGAACGCCACCAACATCATCGAGATCCCAACCATCGAGGCCGGCGGGGTGTGTCGGGTGTGGGTGTACTTCGATGCCGACATCTCGCAGATCACCCAGGGTGGTATCAGCATCGTGCATGCCGAGGGGCCGGCAGATATCCAGGTGATACGCCAGGTCAGCGGTTTCCAGGCGCTGATGGCCCGTTATGGCCAGGTGCTGATCGGCCTGGTGGTGGCGCTGGGCTCTCTGGTGCTGGGGCTGACCTGGGTCATGCTGCGTCAGCGCCATCGCTTGCGGCAGCTGCGCAACTGCTGACGACGGGGCAACCTTCATTTGCCCCTGGTGGGGCTGGCCATGGCTGATGTCTCAATCGGGGAGTGCCTCGTCTACCAGTTCGATCCAGTGCCGCACCGGTGTTCGCCCGGCACTGGCCAAGTGGTTCTGGCAACCGATGTTGGCGGTGACGATCACCTCGGGATTGCCGCTTTCCAGGGCGCTCAGGCGGTTATCGCGCAGTTGCTGCGCCAGTACAGGTTGGGTCAGTGAATAGGTGCCCGCCGAGCCGCAGCACAGATGGCCGTCGGGCACGGGTGTCAGGTTGAAGCCCAGGCGCTCGAGCACAGCCTCCACGACACCCCCCAGCTTCTGTGCATGCTGCAACGTGCAGGGGCAATGGAAGGCCAGACGCTGGTCGGCTCGAATACCCAGGCGCTCCAGCGGCGCATCGCGCAATACCTCCACCAGGTCCCGGGCCAGTGCGCTGACCCGCGCGGCCTTGGCGGCGTAGGCCAGGTCCGCCGCCAGCAGGTGCCCGTAGTCGCGCACGAAGGCGCCGCAGCCACTGGCGGTCTGCACGATGGCTTCGGCACCGGCTTCGATGGCTGGCCACCAGGCGTCGATGTTGCGTCGAGCGCGATCGAGGCCGACGGCCTGCGCGTCGACATGATAGTCCACAGCGCCGCAACACCCGGCCTCACGGGCCGCTATCACCGAGATTCCCAAGCGATCCAGCACCCGCGCTGCCGCCGCGTTGGTGTTGGGCGACAGCGCCGGTTGCACGCATCCTTCGAGCATCAGCACCCGACGCGCGTGCTGGACCTTGGGACGCGGCTTGAGTACAGGCTCATGGCGCGGCAGCTTGGCCTGCACCGGCTTCGGCAGCAGTGGCCGAAAGGCCCTGGCTGTGCGGGTCAGGGCCTTGAACAACGCAGGCCTGGGGACAAACAGGCGCAATCCGTGGCGTAGCAGGCGCTCGCCCAGCGGCCGCGGCACCTGCGCGTCGACCACGGCACGACCGATGTCCAGCAGGTTGTGATACTCCACACCGGACGGGCAGGTGGTCTCGCAGTTGCGACAGCTCAGGCAGCGGTCCAGGTGAGTCTGGATGCTGGCGGTGGCCGGTTGCCCTTCGAGTAGCAGCTTGATCAGGTAGATGCGCCCACGCGGCCCATCCAGCTCATCGCCCAGCAGTTGATAGGTCGGACAGGTGGCGGTGCAGAAGCCACAGTGCACGCAACTGCGCAGGATACGCTCGGCCTCGTCGGCCCGTGGCAGGCGCTTGGCCTGTTCGCTCAGGTTGGTCTGCATGGCTGGCCCTCATATGTCGGCATACAGGCGGCCGGGGTTGAAGATGCCGCGAGGATCGAGTTGTCGCTTGAGGTTGCGCTGGTACCGCAGCAATGGCTCGGGCAGCGGATGGAACCCGGCGCTGTGGCAGGCATGCAGCGTGGCATGGCCGCCGAGGCCTGCGACGGCTTCGCGGATGACGCTGGGCGAGGCGGTGGATTTCAGCCAGCGTTGGGCGCCACCCCAGTCGAGTAACTGGCGGCCGGGCAGGCTGAGCGGCGGGCTGTTATGCGGCAGTGACAGGCGCCACAGGGGCTCGTCAGCGGCGAAGAAGGCCAGGCGTTGCTCACGCAGATCGTGCCAATAGCGGTTGTCCAGCGGCGCGCCGCCCAGGCGCTCGGCGGCAGAGGTCACGGAGCCTTCCCCGCCTTCCAGGCGCAGGTGCAGGGCGTCGCCGTCATGGCAGGCGGCTGTGATCGGCAGCGCTTGCTGACCCCAGGCTGCCAGCTCGCCCAGGGCTTGCCGAAGATCCATCGACAGGCGCAGGCTCTGGCAAATGCGCGGTCGCGGCAGCACCTTCAGCGATACCTCGGTCAATACCCCCAGGCAGCCGAAACTCCCGGCCAACAGGCGCGACAGGTCGTAGCCCGCCACGTTCTTCATCACCTCGCCACCGAAGCGCAACAGCTTGCCATGCCCGGTAATGACTCGGGTGCCGAGCACATGGTCGCGTACCGAGCCCGCCCAGGGACGACGTGGCCCTGCCAGCCCGGCCGCGACCATCCCGCCCAGCGTGGCGCCGTCGCCCAGGTGTGGTGGTTCGAACGGCAGCATCTGCCCGGCCTCGTACAGCACAGCCTCGATCTCGCGCAGCGGCGTGCCGGCGCGTGCCGTGAGCACCAGCTCGGTGGGGTCGTAGCTGACGATGCCGCGATGGCTGCGGGTGTCGAGGGTCTGGCCGTCGACCGGACGACCGAGCATGGCTTTGCTGTCGCTGCCCTGGATACGCAATGACGTACGCTGCTCGAGGGCCTGGCGCACCTGCTCCAGCAGGTCGGCGCTGGCATCGTGATCCTGATCCATCAGAAACGCTCCAGGTCGGGGAAGGGTAACTGGCCGTGGTGCACGTGCATCGCGCCGAATTCGGCGCAGCGCTGCAGGGTCGGGATGTTCTTGCCAGGGTTGAGCAAGCCCAGCGGGTCGAAGGCGTGCTTGACCGCATGGAACAGCGTCAGCTCGTCGGCGTTGAATTGCGCGCACATCTGGTTGATCTTCTCGCGTCCCACGCCGTGCTCGCCGGTGATGCTGCCGCCCACCGCCACGCACAGTTCCAGGATCTTGCCGCCGAGGGCCTCGGCACGCTCCAGCTCGCCGGGCTGGTTGGCGTCGAACAGGATCAAGGGGTGCATGTTGCCGTCGCCGGCATGGAACACGTTGGCCACGCGCAGGCCGTGCTCGCGCGACAGCTCGCCGATGCCGTGCAGCACCCCTGGCAGTGCCCGGCGCGGGATGGTGCCGTCCATGCAGTAGTAGTCGGGGGAAATGCGCCCTACCGCCGGAAAAGCGTTCTTGCGGCCTGCCCAGAAGCGCACGCGCTCAGCCTCGTCACGCGCCAGGCGTACCTCGCTGGCGCCGGCTGTCTTGAGCACGGCCTCGACGCGCAGGCAGTCGTCCTTCACGTCTGCGTCCACGCCGTCGAGCTCGCACAGCAGGATGGCGGCGGCCTCGGCCGGATAGCCTGCATGGATGAAGTCTTCGGCGGCCCGTAGCGACAGGTTGTCCATCATCTCAAGGCCTGCGGGAATGATGCCTGCGCCGATGATGTCGGCCACCGCACGAGCGGCCTTTTCCACGCTGTCGAAACTGGCCAGCAACACCCGCGCCACCTGTGGCTTGGGCAGCAGCTTGACGGTGACTTCGGTGACGATGCCCAGCAAGCCTTCGGAGCCGGTGAACAGCGCCAGCAGGTCGAAGCCTGGGGCGTCCAGGGCATCGCTGCCCAGCGTCAGGTATTCGCCCTCGATGGTGAGGACTTCGACCTTGAGCAGGTTGTGCACGGTCAGGCCGTACTTCAGGCAATGCACACCCCCGGCGTTCTCCGCGACATTGCCGCCGATCGAGCAGGCGATCTGCGACGAGGGATCGGGCGCGTAGTAAAGACCGTGTGGCGCTGCTGCCTGGGAGATCGCGAGGTTGCGCACACCCGGTTGGACACGGGCGAAGCGACCTGCTGGATTGATCTCAAGGATGCGATTGAACCGCGCCATCACCAGCAGAATCCCCTGCGCCAGCGGCAGAGCTCCGCCCGACAGGCCGGTACCGGCTCCGCGGGCCACCACCGGCACCTGGTGCGCGTGGCAGATCTTCAGCAGCGCCTGAACCTGTTCCAGGTGTTGTGGCAGCACCACCAGCAATGGCACCACGCGGTAGGCGCTGAGGCCGTCGCATTCGTAGGGGCGCAGGTCTTGCTCGGTGTGCAGGATGTCGAGGTCGGGCAGGGCGCTGCGCAGGGTGTCCAGCAGCGCGGCCTTGTCGACCGTGGGCAGTGCGCCGTCCAGGCGCTCGTCGTACAGGATGTTCATGGGGCGGACTACCAGGCACTTGTCGTTGTTGTGCGGGGAAGGATAGCTACCCTTCGGCCTGGTGCACCCTTCAGTGGGCGTTCTGGGTGAGGCGAATGATCTGCCGGGCCAGATACGCACCGGTCAGGATCACCCCGAACAGGCGCAGCGTCTGCATCGCCAGGACCATGCCGACATCGGCGTGGGTTTCCACCGCGATGATCGCCATCGCATCCAGGCCGCCGGGGCTGGTGGCCAGGTACATGGACAGGAAGTCGGTGCCGGCGAGCCGCGCCAGCAGCCAGGCGCAGCCCGCGCAGAGCAGGATCAGCACCACGGCGCCGGCGATCATGGTCGGCAGGCGCTTCCACACATAGCGCACGGTCTGGCGGTCGAAGCGCAGGCCGATGTAGCAGCCGATGGCGCCGTAGGCGATGGCCAGCACTTCGCTGGGCAGACTGACGTGCAACACCCCTGTGAGTTGCAGCACTGCGCCAAGCATCAACGGTATCAGCAGGGCGCCGGCGGGCATCTTCGAACCGGCGGCAACGCCCACCAGCACCACGCCAAGACCAAGCAGCAGGTTGCCCAGTTGCACGCTGTCGGCGACCACCGCGGCCTGGGCCGCGTCGCCAGCAACGCTGGTGGCGCCCAGTAGGTGACTGACCAGCGAGCCGATCATCACCACACACACCACACGCACGTACTGCATGGTGGCCACCACGCGTCCGTCGGCGCCGTTGTCTTCGGCCATCGACACCATCGCCGAGGCTGCGCCCGGCGCAGTACCCCAGGCAGCGGTGCTGCCGGGAATGCCGCCGAAGCGCACGGTACCGAGGCCGACCAGGGCGCTGAGCACCACCGTGACGAAGGTGGCGAACAGCATCAGCGGCCAGGCGTCGGCCAGCGAGGCGAGCACCGACCAGGTCACCGAGTGCGCCACCAGCAGCCCGACACAGCCCTGGCCGAAGCGGAACACTTGGCGATGCAGGCGCAGTTGCGTGCCGGATACACCGAAGATGATGGCCATCAGCATGGGGCCGAGAAACAGCCCGGCCGGCACGGCGAGGGCGTGGAGGATCTGCCCGGCGGCGCCAGCACAGAGGATCAGCGCGAGCCATCGCAAAATCAGGGTGGGGGACGCGTTCTTTGCTGCTTGGGGGGGTAGGGCGGTGGGCAAGTCGATCTCCCTGTACGGCGAGAGCCAGAGGTGGCTGACAGAGAAAATTATCGACCTGTGGATTGATCAAGTCTATTTTCTACTTTCTATGAATCCATAACTGAAATTCATCGATCATGGACCTACGTGACCTGACTTACTTCGCCACCATTGCCGAACTCGGCCACCTGGGGCGCGCCGCACAGCAACTCAACCGCAGCCAACCGGCGCTGAGCAAAAGCATCCAGCGCCTGGAAGAGTCGTTGGGCGCGCGGCTGTTCCAGCGTGATGGCCGGCGTATCAAATTGACCGATGCTGGCGCGTTGTTGCTGGCGCGCGGCAAGCAGTTGCAGGTGAGCATCGCCGAGACCGAGCGTGAAGTGCGCGACTTTGCCAGCGGTTTGGTGGGCAACATCCGTTTGGGATGTGCCGCGAGCATGGCCGAGCACCTGCTGCCGCAACTGACCGCTTCGCTGCTGGAGCGGGCGCCGCAACTGACCTTGAAACTGTCGATCGGCCAGGACGACATGCTCAAGGACTCGCTGCGCTCAGGGCGGCTGGACGCGATCATCTGCGGCTTGATCGTCGATGACCCGCAGTTTCGCTCCTATCCGATCCTGCAGGACGAAGCGGTGGTGGTGGCCAGCGCCGATCACCCGGTGTTCTCGGGTGATGTGCAGTTGAAGGACCTGTGCAACTACCGTTGGGTGCTGGCAGCTCCCACGGTGACGGCGCGACGCTGGATCGACAATGTGTTCAGCAGCCACCAGTTGCCGCTGCCCGAGGTGCAGATCGAGACCAACTCGATCTCGCTGCTGCCCCGGTTGATCGCCAAGACCCGTCTGCTGAGCTTTGCCGCACGCGAGACGCTGGAGCATGGCCTGGGCATGTCGTGGCTGCGCGAAGTGCCGCTGGAGGCCACCACCATGCGCCGTACGGTCGGGGTGACGGTGCGCGCCGAAGGGTACCTGCCGCCAGCGGCGGGGGCGATGGTGGAGTTGTTGAGAAATGCCGGGGATGGGTTCTTTCGCGGGGATTGATGGCGCCGCAGCTTGAGGCTTGTGGAGGCTTTTGCAGGAACGGGCTCGAAGGGCCGCGTAGCGGCCCTGGCGATCTCAGCCTTGAACTTGCTGCTCCAGTCCCTCAAGCAAGGATTCGACCAGCGCTTTGCAGGCATCGAGCCCGTGATCGTTGTTCAGCAGCAGGTCCCGACAGGTGCCGGTGGCCAGTTCCATGGCGGTCTGGTTTGCTGCTGAAGCGCCCTTGAGCAGAGTGGACAAGTGCACCAGCGCGTCTTCGGCGGCGATACCGGCACAGACGGCAAACAGTGCACGATGACTACCGTCGCAGCTACCGAAATGCGCGGGTGCGGTGGTGGGGGTTGGAGGGTGGGGCAGGCCTTTCGTCATTGTGTCGCTCCTTGATTCAATGGAGTCGCCACCGTTCGCTACCAAACGAAAGGGTGGCGGCTGTACGCAGGTTGGTAGACCGGGAATCAAGGAAACCGGCGCGCACGAAGGCGCCCTGCGCACAGCCGCCGTCGAACGCAACAGCAGGTACAAAAACCAACTGAAGCGTAGAGCGGGCGCTTGTGCGCCTTGATTGATCGCGGGCTACCAAACCCGACTGCTGGACTTACAGCAGCGCGCAGAGGTTACCGGTCCGAGGGAAGCGTTTCAAGGCGGCGCCACCTCCGGATACATTTCAGTGCGCTCACTCACATGGGCAACAACCGATCCTGGATCACTTCCTTCATCACCAGCGTCGAGCTCAGCCGTTTCACATTGGGAATGCTGGTGAGGATTTCGTCATACAGCTTCTGGAACGCCGGCAGGTCCTTGGCTACCACATGCAGCAGGTAATCCGGATCGCCGAACAGGCGCTGCGCCTCGACGATCTGCGGCACCTCGGTCACCGCCGCTTCGAAGTCGGCCACTGGCTGGCGGGTCACCTCGCGCAGGGTGACGAACACCAGCGCCGCAAAGTTCAGGCCCACCGCCGAAGGCGCCAGGCGTGCGTGGTAACCGAGGATCGCCCCGGACGCTTCCAGCGCCTTGAGCCGACGATGGCAGGGCGAGAGGCTCAGGCCAACGCGGTCGGCCAGTTCGGTAACCGACAGGCGACCGTCCTTTTGCAGTTCGGCAAGGATTTTTCGATCAGTGCGATCCATGGGAGAGAATCTTCCAGGCTCTCTAAGGTTGTCGGCAATATACGAAAGATAATCCCCGCGCGGAATCCGTAATCTTCCTTTCAACCAGACCTCTGAAAGGAACACCCGAAATGACCCTCAGTGTATTGGCCGCGTTCTGGGCCGTGTCGTTGCTGTTCGTCATCACCCCCGGCGCCGACTGGGCTTATGCGATCTCGGCCGGGATGCGCGGCCGTTGGGTGATGCCGGCAGTGGCCGGGATGTTGTCCGGGCATTTCATGGCCACCCTGGTGGTGGCGGCCGGGGTCGGTAGCCTGATCGCAGGGCACCCGCTGGCACTGACGCTGCTGACCCTTGCCGGTTGTCTTTACCTGCTGTGGCTGGGGGGCAACCTGTTGCTCAAGCCGGCGGCGCCGCAGGCGGGAGTGGTTCAGGCGGGGGAGACCGGTTCGCGCTGGGCGCTGCGCGGGTTTTGTGTCAGCGGGCTCAACCCGAAGGTGTTCCTGCTGTTCCTGGCCTTGTTGCCGCAATTCACCGACCCCACCTCCAACTGGCCGCTGCCGCTGCAGATCCTGCTGCTGGGGCTGGTGCACCTGTGCAGTTCGCTGGTGATCTACCTGATGGTCGGCTACGGCGCCAAGGCCGTGCTGCGCACCCGGCCACAGGCGGCGCAGATCGTCGGGCGGGTGTCGGGCGCGGTGATGATCACGATCGCGCTGGGGCTGATAGTCGGGCAGTTCGGTTGAATGCCTGGATTTGCAGGGGCAGCCGTTCCACGATGGCCTCGACACCGGATACACTTCGCGCTCCCCTCGTACGCCAAGGATGCGCCCGATGCCTGAGTTCTCCCACCTGCTGGCTTTTGCCCTGATCGCACTGGGCATGGTCCTGACCCCCGGCCCGAACATGGTCTACCTGATCTCCCGCTCGATCTGCCAGGGGCGGGTTGCCGGGTTGATCTCGCTGGGCGGCGTGGCCATGGGCTTCGTCTTCTACATGCTCTGCGCCGCGCTGGGCATCACCGCACTGGTGATGGCCGTGCCCTACGCCTATGACGCACTGCGCATCGGTGGCGCGCTGTACCTGCTGTACCTGGCCTGGCAGGCGCTCAAGCCAGGCGGGCGTTCGCCGTTTCAGGTCCGCGACCTGCCGGCCGACAGCCCGCGGCGGCTGTTCATGATGGGGTTTCTGACCAACCTGCTGAACCCCAAGATCGCGGTGATGTACCTGTCGCTGATGCCGCAGTTCATCGAGCCGGGCCATGGCAGCGTACTGCTGCAATCGCTGGTGCTGGGCTCCACGCAGATCGTCATCAGCGTCACGGTCAATGCGATCATCGCCCTGATGGCCGGCTCCATTGCCGTTTTTCTCGCCGGTCGGCCGCTGTGGCAGCAGGCTCAGCGCTGGTTGATGGGGACGGTATTGGCCGCGCTGGCGGTGCGCATGCTGGCTGAAGGGCGTCGCTGAACGCGCTGATGCGAAGACGGATGGAACGTCTGCGCTGTGCTGATTTCATATCCTCAGATACTCAATACAGTGCCCGGAAACACTGATGGTCTGCATGACATGAAATCACTACAGGACGGTGATACCGAACACGCCCGGCCCCTGGCGCCCGCCTTTCTGATCAACGGCGGCACGGTCGGCTCGCTGTTGCAGAGCCTGGAATGGACCGAGTCGCCGCTTGGCGCTCCAGGCACATGGTCATTCAGCCTGCAGACGCTCATGGCGACTATCCTCCCGGCCAAGGCCCAGATCGTCCTGTTCTGGGGGCCGGAGTACGTGGCGCTCTACAACGATGCCTACGCCCCGACCATCGGTGCCAAGCATCCGCGTGCGCTCGGGCGGCCTGCCCGCGAGCACTGGAGCGAGTTGTGGGACGATCTCGAACCGTTGCTACGCAATGTGCGTGACACCGGCGAGACCTTCTCGGCGCGCGACCGTCCGTTCTATATCGAGCGCCGGGGCCTGGGCGAGACAGCCTATTTCGATGTCTCCTATTCGGCGGTACGCGAGGCCGATGGCAGTGTGGGTGGGGTGCTGTGCATCGTCACCGAAACCACCGAGCGCGTTCAGTTCGAGCGGCGCCAGGCGTTCCTGCTGGCATTGGGCCGGGCGCTTCCGGAGATGGACGAACCCGAGGTGATCGAGACCTTTGCCACCCGCCTGCTCGGTGAGGAGCTGGGCGCCTGCCGGGTGTGCTTTGCCGAGGATCTGGGCGATGACGAGCGCTATGTCGTCGCCCGTGACTGGGTCGATGGGGTGCCGTCGCAAACAGGGCAGCACTTGTGGCGCGGACATGACGGGTTGTTGCGTGAGCAACTTCAGGCGGGGCATGGGGTTCATGACGACTATCCGGCTGGCGCCTCCAGAGACCTGTGCGCCAGCCTCAAGGTGCCGCTGCTGCGCAGCGGTGTGCTCGACGCCATGCTGTGTGTCTACTTCAATCGCCCCCATGTGTTCGCCGACGATGAGTGTCAGCTGGTGGAAGAGGCGGCCAAACTCACCTGGTCTGCGATCATCCATGCCCGCTCGGAGCGAGCGTTGCGCGCCAGCTCCGCGCACCTGGAGGCAACGCTGGCCGAGCTGATGACGCTCAACGCTACGCTTGAGGAGCGAGTTGCCAGCATGCTGGCCGAGCGTGAGTCGGACCTCATGCAGTTGCATGAAGCACGCAAGATGGAGGCCGTCGGCCAACTGACCGGCGGCATTGCCCATGACTTCAACAATATGCTCACCCCAATCATCGCCTCACTGGAGCTGATCGCCCGGCGTCCGGACGACGCAGCGCGTTCGACGCGTCTGATCGAGGGCGCCCTGCAGGCTGCGGAGCGGGCACGCAGCCTGGTCGGCCGTCTGCTCAGCTTTGCCCGGCGCCAGACCCTCAAGCCTGAGCCCGTCTGCCTGGCTGCACGGATCGGTGACATGCACGAATTGATCATGCGCTCGCTGGGGCCGACCATCAAGGTACAGGTCGATGTCGACCCGGCGCTGCCGGCAGCAGTGGTTGACCCGCATCAACTGGAGCTTGCGCTGATCAACCTGGTACTCAACGCGCGCGATGCGATGCCAGGCGGTGGCAGGTTGAGGATTCGTGCGGGGCTGGACGCCGCACGGGCGGATCGGCCTGTAGGGCCTGGGCAAGGGGCGATGGTATGGCTGGAGGTGGCCGATAGCGGCTGCGGTATGAGCGATGAGGTGCTGGCGCGCTGCTGCGAGCCATTCTATTCCACCAAGGGCGCGGGCAAGGGCACCGGGCTTGGCCTGCCAATGGTGCAGGGGCTTGCACTGCAGTCTGGCGGCGGGTTTGCCATTCGTTCGCAGCCGGGGCAAGGGTCGACAGCGACATTGTGGCTGCCGACCACTGACGCCGAAACCCTGTGTCGCGATGACCCGGTGGACGAAGTGTCCAGGCCGACGCGTCCGGTCAGGGTATTACTGGTGGATGACGAAGCCATCGTGCTCCATGCCACGGCAATGCAGCTGCGTGACTTGGGGTATGAAGTGAAAGCGGTCTTGAGTGCGGCCGAAGCCGAGCAGGTGCTGGAGCAGGGATTCGCCGTGGAAGTGCTGGTGACCGACCAGATGATGCCCGAGCGGACCGGCGCCGAGTTCGCCCAGGCGCTGCGGCGGCGTATGCCGGCGCTGCCGGTGTTGATCATCACCGGCTATGCCAACCTCACGCCGCGTGAGCTCTGTGGCTTCGAGGTGTTGCGCAAGCCGTTCCGCCGTGCGGAGTTGGCGCAGAGCCTGGCGCGCTTGCTGCCGCTGGTTTACGCGCAATCCGAGGGCTGACGTCGTGTCTTGTGGGGGCGGGCCCTGCAGACTCCGGTTGCAAAGACCCTGCGCCCACCGATCCCATCGCACAAATACTGTGCAAGGCCGTTGCAGCTATTGCGTGAGCACCTGGTCCAGCAACTGGCACACCTGCTCGGCCGAATACGGCTTGGCCAGGAAGGCGAAGCCCTGGTGCCCCCCTTCGGCAATGGCATCGCTGTAGCCGGAGGTGAGGATCACCGGCAGTTGCGGCCTGGTGCGGCGCAGTTCCCGGGCCAGAGCCAGGCCGCCCATACCGGGCATCACCACGTCGGAGAACACCACATCGAAGCCTTGCGGTGTCATGTGCAACTGCGCCAGTGCATCCTCGGCACTGGTCGCCCAGCTGATCTGGTAGCCATGATCCTTGAGTATCTGCGCGGTAAAGCTGCCGACGTCGCGGTTATCCTCCACCACCAGGATGCGCCGCGGCCGGCTGTCGACCGGGGCATTTGCAGCGCTGGCGAGGCTCTGTTCGGTTTCCGGGGGCGAGACCTGAGGCAGGTACAGGGTGAAGGTAGTGCCCTGGCCCGGCACGCTGGTGACCTGCACGTCGCCGCCGGACTGCTTGACGAAGCCGAACACCTGCGACAGGCCCAGGCCGGTGCCATGGCCCGAGGCCTTGGTGGTGAAAAACGGGTCGAAGATGCGCTCCAGCAATTCATGGGCAATCCCGACGCCGCTGTCGATCACCGAGATCGCCGCGAACACCCCAGGCTGCCCCGCGTGCCCACGTTGCGCCGGCATCAGCTGGTCTGGCCGCAGGTGCAGGCGCAGCGTGCCTTCGCCGTTCATGGCGTCGCGGCCGTTGATCATCAGATTGATCACCGCCGTTTCCAGCTGGCCAAGGTCGGCGCGGATATGGCAGGGCGTCTCGGGCAGATCCAGTTTGACCTGGATCCGTGCGCCGGTAGCAGTGTCGAGCATGTCGGCCATGGCTTCCAGCCGCGGGCCCACTTCGAACACCTGTGGGCTCAGGGCCTGGCGGCGGGCGAAGGCGAGCAGTTGGCCGGTGAGCTTGGCGCCGCGATCGACGGTGTCTGACACGGTCTTGAGGTAGCGCTGGCGGCGACTGTCATCCAGTTCCGGGCGCTGCAGGAAATGCAGCGACGAGCGGATGATGGTCAGCAGGTTGTTGAAGTCGTGGGCGACACCACCGGTGAGCTGGCCGATGGCTTCGAGCTTCTGGGTCTGGCGCAGTACGGCCTCGGTGTGCAGCAACTGTGCGGTACGTTCTTCGACACGCTGCTCAAGGGTGGCGTTGAGCGATTCGAGCGCCTGCATCGCTTCGCGTACTTCGGCATGTGCCTGAACCCGCTGGATGTGCGCCCAGCTACGCTCGGTGACTTCGCTGATCAGCGCCCGCTCGTAGCCGGTCCAGGCACGCGGCTGCTTGTCATGGATGGCCATCAGCGCCGTCAGGCGCCCATCCTTGATCAGCGGCATGCAGATGGTCGCAGTGATGCCGATGGCCTGGAAGGTCGCGGCCTCCTGCGGTTCGAGCTCGCTGAAGTTGTCGTTGATCACCAGCGCCAGGCCTGCGCGCAGGCGCTGTACGGCCAGGCGGCCGAAGTCGGCGAGACGATATTGGCCGAGCAGACGCGGCGAGCCGGGCGTGACCCAGTCTCCGCAGATGGTGAAACCGTCCTGATCGGGCTCCACCACTGCGTAGGCGCAGCTTGACAGGCGCAGGTGCTCGCCCAGCTTGCGGGTGGTGATGGCCAGGATCCGGTCCGGCTCGGTGGCGTTGGCCACGGCGCGGCCGAGGTCGTCGAGGAAGTTGAGGCGGCGGTTGGCGACCACGCTGGCGGTGGTTTCGGTGACGGTGTCGAGCATGCCGACGATCTGGCCGTCCTGGTCGCGGATCGGGCTGTAGCAGAAGGTGAAATAGGCACGCTCCGGCCCGTTGTGGCGATCGATGACCAGCGGGAAGTCTTCGATGTACACCGCCTCGCCGTCCAGGGCGCGGCGGGTCATGGCACCGATATCGTTCCAGGCTTCATGCCAGACGTGGCTGAAGGGGCGACCCAGGGCCGGAGGCTTGTCGCCGAGGATTTCGCTGAAGGCGTCGTTGTGCAGGGTGATCAGGTCATCGCCCCACAGCACCGCCTGCGGGAAGCGCGAGGCCAGGCACAAGGCCACGGTGGTCTTGAGCACGTCGGGCCAGGCATCAATTGCGCCCAGGGGCGTTTTCGCCCAGTCGTGGTTGCGGATGCGTTCGGCCATTAGCCCGCCGCCATCCAGCCATTTCGCCATGAGGTTTGCCGCTTCGTTTGCGTGGAGGGGATAGGGTGCACCGAGAATGTCGGGCTGGCGAGCGATTTGTGAGACAGGGCCGGCCGTGTTGAGAGACGGGCGCTATTCAGCGCATGAAATGCACCTTGCCGGTGTCGTCATTGCCCATGTAGATGCCATATACCCCGGCCTGGCGTTCGAGGATATAGCGCTCGAGGATCTGGCGGATCGCGGGGTAGTAGATCGCGTCCCAGGGAATGTCCTCGGGCGCGAAGAAGCGGTAGTCGAGGGTCTCGGGGCCGAACTGGCCGGTCTCCTGGGTGGCGATGGCGCGGAAGATGATGTACACCTCGCTGATCTTCGGCACGCTGAAGATCGAATACGGCGAGACGATGTCAGCGCGCACGCCGGTTTCTTCCCAGACCTCGCGCAGCGCCGCCTGCTCGGTGGTTTCGCCGGCCTCCATGAAGCCTGCGGGCAGGGTCCAGGTACCAGGACGTGGCGGGATGGCGCGCTGGCACAGCAGGTACTTGCCGTCGCGTTCGATGATGCAGCCGGCGATGATCTTCGGGTTGATGTAGTGGATGTAGCCGCAGGCGGGGCAGTGCAGGCGCTCGTGGGTGTCGCCGGTGGGAACGCCCCGGTCCAGTGCCGTGGTGCATTGCGGGCAGTAGCGCGGGGCGTTGGGCATGATCGGTGGCCTGTGGGGGGGTTAAATGCGTGGATCCTTCAGCGCCAGGGGCTCGACCATGTCGCGGACCTTGGCATTGTCGTCCTGCTTCTGGCGCAGGTAGTCCAGTGCCACCTTGGCGGCGGCGCGTACATGGTCGACCGAGGCCTGGTGAGCGGCCAGCGGGTCGCCGCTCTTGATCGCCTCGACCATCTTCTCCATTTCACGGTTGCTGGCGCCGCGGCGGTTTTCCTGCGAGACCGAGGTGGCGCGCAGGTAGCTGATACGTGCCTGCAACTGGCGCAGCTGGGTAGCGGCGACGTGGTTGCCGGAGCCTTCGAGCAGCACGTCGTAGAAGCCCTGTACCGAATCGAGCACCTGCTGCAGCTCGCCATCCTCCAGCGCCTCGCGGTTCACGTCCAGGGCGCGCTCCAGGGCGCGGATGTCCTTGGCTTTGGCGTTGAGGGTGAACAGTTGGACGATCAGGCCTTCGAGCACGCAGCGCAGCTCGTAGATGTCGCGGGCGTCTTCCAGGGTGATGATGGCCACGCGCGGGCCCTTGGCATCGGCGAACTCCACCAGGCCCTCGGACTCGAGGTGGCGCAGGGCTTCACGCACCGAGGTACGGCTGACGCCGAGACGGTCGCACAGGTCGCGCTCGACCAGACGGTCGCCCGGCAGCAGGTGGAAGTTCATGATCGCCCCGCGCAGCTTGTCGAGCACGATTTCGCGGAGCGTGACGGGGTTGCGGTTGACCTTGAAGCTGTCGTCGAGTGGCTGGCGTTTCATCAGGTGCGCTCTTTATGAGGCTGTTGCGCCAACGTCGGAGTGCCCCGAACCCAGGCGCTCCTTGCAGTGGTTCGAACAGCCCGCTGTTAACGGGTTGGCTCCGCATCGGCTTCGGCGAACGCTTCGCGGGCCAGGCGGAAGCTGTCCACCGCCGCGGGCACGCCGCAATAAATGCCGACCTGGAGCAGGATTTCGCGAATCTGTTCACGGCTCAGGCCGTTGCGCAAGGCGCCGCGGATATGCAGCTTGAGCTCGTGGGGCCGGTTGAGGGCGGAAATCATCGCCAAGTTTATCATGCTGCGCTCTTTGAGCGATAAGCCGTCGCGGCCCCAGACATGACCCCAGCAATACTCGGTGACCAGCTCCTGGAGCGGCTTGGTGAAGTCGTCGGCGTTCTGGATGGAGCGGTTGACGTAGTCCTCGCCCAGCACCTGGGTGCGGATCTGCAGGCCCTTCTCGTACTTTTCATTGCTCATTGCAGTGCTCCGAATGAAAACAGGGGCCGCAACCGAGGGTGAGACGATTAGCGCGGCCCCTAAAAACAGGGACATCGGTGTGGGCTTCTTCGCGGGTGAACCCGCTCCCACAGGG
This sequence comes from Pseudomonas machongensis, assembly GCF_034961125.1. Lineage (NCBI taxonomy): Bacteria > Pseudomonadati > Pseudomonadota > Gammaproteobacteria > Pseudomonadales > Pseudomonadaceae > Pseudomonas > Pseudomonas machongensis. Next base: position 99,197 of record NZ_JAYFUI010000186.1, read on the forward strand.
ATCGCACAGATACAGAAGCCTGTGGAGTACCTGTGGGAGCGGGTTTACCCGCGAAGCAGACCGCGCGGTCTATCAGCCCAGCGAGGGCAGGGCGCCAAGCTTGCCCTTGTGATAGACCATCGGTGTCACCGGCTCGGCCGGCAGCACCAGGTTTTTCACCGCGCCGACGATGATCGCGTGATCGCCGCCGTCGTACTCGCGCCATAACTCGCACTCGATGATCGCCGTGGCCTTGGCCAGCAGCGGGTTGCCCAGCTCGCTCAGGTGCCAGTCGATGCCTTTGGCCTTGTCCTTGCCTTTACCCGCAAAGGCGTAGGCCTCGGCGGTCTGGTCGGCCGACAGCAGGTGAATGGCGAACTGCTTGCTGTCGCGCAGGATCGGGTAGGTGTCGGAGGCGTAGTTGGGGCAGAACAGCACCAGCGCCGGCTCGATCGACAGCGCGCTGAAGGCGCTGGCGGTAATGCCGACGATGCCGCCATCGCCATCGAGCGTGGTGACCACGGTCACGCCGGACGGGAAGGAGCCCATCACGTCTTTATAGATGCCAGGTTCGATCATCTCGTGCTCCTTCTCAACGCATCACAAACGGATCGGGCATTGGCGCGGTGGACAGGTTGATCCACACGGTCTTCAGCTCGGTATAGGCCAGCACCGAATCGATGCCGCTCTCGCGGCCGTAGCCGCTGTTCTTGAAGCCGCCGATCGGCGCCATGGCCGAGACTGCGCGGTAAGTGTTGACCCAGATGATCCCCGAGCGCACGTCGCGCGCCAGGCGATGGGCGCGGCCCAGGTCGCGAGTCCAGATGCCGGCGGCAAGGCCGAACTGCGAGTCGTTGGCCATGGCCAGCGCCTCTTCCTCGGTCTTGAAGCGGATCACTGCGGCGACCGGGCCGAACACCTCTTCCTGCATGATGGTCATCGTGTTGCTGTCGCACTCGAACAGGGTCGGCTCGTAGAACCAGCCGTCGCCCTCGACTTCGGCGCGCTTGCCACCCAGGCGCAGCTTGGCGCCCTCGGCCTTGGCCGCAGCGACCAGACCTTCGACCACGGCCAGTTGCTGGGCGGTGGCCATCGGGCCCATTTCGCTGGCGTCGTCCTGCGGGTTACCGATGCGGATGCGCTTGGCCCGCTCGATCAGGCGCTCGACGAACGCGTCGAAGATCTCGTCCTGCACCAGCAGGCGCGAACCGGCCACGCAGCTTTGCCCGGAGGCGGCGTAGATACCGGCCACCGCACCGTTGATGGCGCTGTCCAGGTCGGCGTCGGCGAAGATGATGTTCGGCGACTTGCCGCCCAGCTCCAGCGACAGCTTGGCGAAGTTCTCGGCGCTGCTGCGCACCACATGGCGGGCAGTGGCGGCGCCGCCGGTGAAGGCGATCTTGCGCACCAGTGGATGACGGGTGAGCGCCGCGCCGGTGCTTGGGCCGTAACCGGTGACGACGTTGACCACGCCGGCCGGGAAACCGGCTTCCAGCGCCAGGCGGGCCAGCTCCAGGATAGTGGCCGATGCATGCTCCGAGGGTTTGAGCACGATGGTGTTGCCAGCGGCCAGGGCCGGGGCGAGCTTGATCGCGGTCAGGTACAGCGGGCTGTTCCACGGGATGATGCCAGCCACCACACCGATGGGCTCGTGCACGGTGTAGGCGAACAGGTCGGGCTTGTCCAGCGGCAGGGTGCCGCCTTCGAGCTTGTCGGCAAGGCCTGCGGTGTAGTGGAAGAATTCCGGCAGGTAGCCGACCTGGCCGCGGGTCTCGCGGATCAGCTTGCCGTTGTCGCGGCTTTCGAGCTGGGCCAGGTGCTCCTTGTTCTCGGCGATCAGGTCACCCAGGCGGCGCAGCAGCTTGCCCCGTGCGGTGGCGGTGAGCCCGCGCCAGGCCTTGCTGTCGAAGGCGCGCTGGGCGGCCTGTACCGCCAGCTCGACGTCCTGCTCGTCGGCATCGGGCAGTTGCGCCCAGGCCTGGGCGGTGGCCGGGTCGAGGCTGTCGAAGGTCTTGCCGCTCTGGGCATCGCGCCATTGGCCGTCGATGCACATCTGGAAACGAACGAGGGTCATGCAACTATCCCCTTGGCGGATTCGGTGAGGGTGCGGGCTTGGCTCAGGAAGTCCAGCAGCATGCGGTTGACTTCGCGTGGAGCCTCAACGGGCATCATATGCCGTTGTTCGGGCAGGACCACGCTGCGGGCGCCGGGAATGCGCGCGGCGAGCTGGCGGGTCATGGCCGGGGTGGAGCCGGAGTCGAGCTCGCCGGTGGCGATCAGCGTTGGCACCTGGATGCTGCCCAGGTCCGCTTCGCGGTACATGTCCTGGGTGGCGAACAGCGAATAGGTGGTGTGGTAACCCTGGGGGTCGTTGCTGGCCAGCACCTGGCGGATGGCCGCGACCTGGGCCGGGTTGGCCGCTTTGTACTCGCGGCTGAACCAGCGGTCCAGCGCCGCGTCGACGTTGGCGTCCGGGCCAAGCTCGGCAGCCTGCGCGGCGCGGGCGATGACACCGGCGCTCTGCTCGGGGCTACGGTTGAACACGCTGTTGAGCACGACCAGGGCCGACAGCCGCTGCGGGTAGTGCAGGGCGAAGGCGCGGGCGACCAGGCCGCCCATGGAGAAGCCGATGACGGTGGCCTGGGGGATCTGCAGGTGGTCGAGCAGTTCGGCGAGCTGGGTGGCGTAGCCTTGCAGGTCGGTGTCCGGCGCGGGCAACGCGCTCTGGCCATGGCCGAGCATGTCGTAGGCGATGACCCGGTAGTCGGTGGACAGGCCGACGAACTGGCCACCCCACATTTCCTTGTTCAGGCCCACGCCGTGGATCAGCACCACGGGTTGGCCCTGGCCGAGGCTCAGGTAGCTGGTCCCGGCAGGTGTACGTTCAGCGACAGGCTGAATCATGGATGGCGCTCCTTGAAAGGCCGGTGCCGTGACGCTTGGCTCCGGCCCGTCTGCTTATTGTTATTGAGCGTTGGCTTTCTCGGCAGCCAGTTCTTCCAGGTCGATGTAGCGGTTGCCGATGCGCGGGTGCAGGCGGCCACCGTCGGAGGCGCCCAGGACCACGACGATCTCGTCGGCGCGCGGAGCGTCTTCGATCTGCATTTCCAGGGTGATGTAGTGCGAGCGCAGGCCTTCGTCGTCCTTCTGCATCATCGGGATCTGGATCGAGGTGCCCGGGCCGCCGCGCTTGTTGGTGAAGCTCAGGTAGCTCTTGGCCTGGACCGCTTCACGGTAGTGGTTGCCAAAGCGCAGGGTGTGGATCACCGCCGACGCGTGCTCGATCTCACCCTCGGCACCGACCACCGCTGCCTTGCCGTAGGCCTCGATCTTGTCGGCACCACCGATGGCGGCGGTCAGGCGCTCGACCATCAGCGCACCCAGTTCGGAGCAGTTGGCGCGGATTTCCGGCTTGAGGTCTTCGACAAAACCACGGCCAGCCCATGGGTTCTTGATCACCACGGCCAGGCCGACCATGGTCACTGGTTTGTCGGTGGCCTTGCCGCCTTCGATGCGGGTTTCTTCGGAGTAGGTGACGATCTTGCGGATTTCGAAACTCATGGGGGGCTCCTGGTGAGGGTTATCAGTTCTTGTTGTCTGATGGTATACCATAATATTTGATGTGCAAGAGGGGAAGGCAAATTTCTCCTGCGGGGGGACGAAAGGTGCGCTGTACCGGGGTTTTCTCGGGTGTCTGTATTGATTTTCTGGTGGGTAGGCGCAGGCAAACTGCAGCCAAAAAAATGCCCGCTCTCACAGGTCATGAAAGCGGGCAGGTGCAGCGGGCTACCGATCAGGCAAACGCTGGCACCACTTCCTTGATGAACAGTTCCAGCGATTTGCGTTTTTCTGCGTGCGGCAGGCTGTTGTCACACCAGAAGCTGAATTCGTCGACGCCAAGTTCCTGGTAGTACTTGATGCGCGCAATGATTTCTTCGGGGGTGCCGATCATGGTGTTCTTGCGGATGTTTTCCAGCGCGAAGGCCGGTACCTCGGCGAACTTGGACTCGGGGCTGGGCTCCAGGAAGCCATTGACCGGGGTGGTCTTGTTGCCGAACCAGGCATCGAAGGTGCGATAGAAGCGCGAGATCGCCTGGGCGCCGATCTTCCAGCCATCGGGCTCGGCCGGGCTGTGCACGTGGGTATGGCGCAACACCATCAGTTGCGGGCGCGGCACGTCAGGGTTGTTGTCCAACGCGGCCTGGAACTTGTTCTTCAGGTCCAGCACCTCTTCGTCACCTTTCATCAGTGGGGTGACCATGACATTGCAGCCATGCTTGACCGCAAAGTTGTGCGAGTCCGGGTCGCGGGCGGCGATCCACATCGGTGGCATGCCGTGCTGCACTGGCTTGGGCACGCTGGTGGAGGTGGGGAAGTTGTACACCTCGCCTTCGTGGGCGTAGTCGCCCTGCCACAGGGCGCGAACCGCCGGGACCATCTCGCGTAGGGCCTTGCCGCCGTCGGTGGCAGGCATGCCACCGGCCATGCGATCGAACTCGAACTGGTAGGCGCCGCGGGCCAGGCCCACTTCCATGCGGCCATTGCTGATCACATCGAGCAGGGCGCATTCGCCAGCAACGCGGATCGGATTCCAGAACGGCGCGATGATGGTGCCGGCGCCCAGGCGGATGGTCTCGGTGCGTGCGGCCAGGTAGGCCAGCAGCGGCATGGGGCTGGGCGAGATGGTGTATTCCATGGCGTGGTGTTCGCCGATCCATACGGTGCTGAAACCGCCGTGCTCGGCCATCAGGGTCAGTTCGGTCAGGTCTTCGAACAGCTGGCGGTGGCTGACCTGGTCATCCCAACGTTCCATGTGCACGAACAACGAAAATTTCATGGGGCTTTCCTCGGAGCTTGTTGTGGTCGATGTGGGGACGGCGCGGCACAGGGAAACAGGCCGCGTCCTGAATGACACCGGCTTTGCCGGTGATCGCGGGACGAGCCCGCTCCCACAGAGTCTTGCGTCGAACTGCAGGTATCAGGCGAAGGCGGGCAGGCTGGCCATTTTGCCGCGGCAGTAGACCATCGGTCGTGGGGCGTCCTCAGGCACGATCAGGTTGTGTACCTTGCCGACCATGATGGCGTGATCGCCACCTTCGTACTCGCGCCACAGCTCGCACTCGATGATCGCCGTGGCACCGGCCAGCAGCGGGTTGCCCAGCTCGCTCAGGGTCCACTCGATACCGCTGGCCTTGTCCTTGCCTTTTTTGGCGAATGCATAGGCTTCGGCCTGCTGCTCGCCGGACAGCAAGTGGATGGCGAAGCGCTTCTGCTTGATCAGTACAGGATAGGAGTCGGAGCTGTAGTTGGGGCAGAACAGCACCAGCGGCGGGTCCATGGACAGGGAAGAAAAGGCGCTGGCAGTGAGGCCGACGACCGAGCCGTCGTCGTCCAGGGTGGTGATGACCGTGACGCCGGACGGGAAGGAGCCCAGGACGTGCTTGTAGACGGTTGCGTCGATCATGGCGTGTACCTCTAAGGGGCGTGCGGTGGTCCGCGTTTTTTATCGTTGATGTGTCTGATGGTATACCGTAATACCTATATTGCAAGCAGAATTTTCCGCGCACCGGAACACACGATGAACGGTAAAAGCCCCGTATTCATTGGTCTTGATTACGAGAGCCCTGCGCCACAGTGGCGCACAAGGCAGATCAGATGCGCTGAAAAAGCACAGCGCAGTGTTGTCAAAAGCTTGGAATACCATAATATGGTCTTCAGCTGAGAGGCCGCCCCGAGCGGTTTCCATACAAAGATAAAAATGATCCTTTCGAGCTGAAATCCTATGTCCCAACCGTCGTCGCAACACCAGTTTGTCGAGAATCACACGGTCGATCATGTTCCCCCCTCCGAGCGCCACGGGAAGGCGCGCGACCTCTTCACCCTCTGGTTCAGTACCAATATCGCGCCACTGCCGATCGTCACCGGCGCGATGGTGGTCCAGGTGTTCCACCTGAACCTGCTGTGGGGCCTGGTCGCCATCGTGATGGGGCATCTGCTGGGCGGGATCGTCATCGCCCTGGCCTCTGCGCAGGGACCGCAGCTGGGCATTCCGCAGATGGTGCAGAGCCGCGGCCAGTTCGGGCGCTACGGCGCATTGCTGATCGTGTTCTTCACCGCGCTGATCTATGTCGGCTTCTTCATTTCCAACATCGTCCTGGCGGGCAAGTCGATCCACGGCATCGCTCCGAGCGTGCCGATGCCCACGGCCATCGTCATCGGTGCCCTGAGCGCCACGGCCATTGGCGTGATCGGCTATCGCTTCATCCATAGCCTGAACCGCATCGGTACCTGGGTGATGGGCTCGGCGCTGCTGGCCGGCTTCATCATGATGTTCGCCCAGGAGCTGCCAGCCGACTTCTTCAGTCGCGGGGCCTTCAACCTGTCGGGCTTCATCGCCACGGTGTCGCTGGGCACCATCTGGCAGATCAGCTTCTCGCCCTACACCTCGGATTATTCGCGCTACCTGCCGCGCGAGATCGGTATCGCCAAGCCGTTCTGGGCGACTTATTTCGGCGCGACCCTGGGCACCATCCTGTGCTTCAGCTTCGGGGCGGTGGCGGTGTTGTGCGTGCCTGAAGGCACCGATGCGATGGATGCGGTCAAGCAGGCCACTGGCTGGCTGGGGCCGGTCCTGATGGTGCTGTTCCTGCTCAACATCATCAGCCACAACGCGCTGAATCTGTATGGCGCGGTGCTGTCGATCGTCACCGCGATCCAGACGTTCGTCGCTCACTGGACGCCGAGCGTGCGGGTGCGGGTAGTGCTGGCGTCGGTGATCCTGTTCGGGTGCGGGCTGGTGGCGCTGAATGCCTCGGCGGGGTTCATCGGCCAGTTCATCGGTCTGATCCTGGCACTGCTGCTGGTGCTGGTGCCCTGGGCGTCGATCAACCTGGTCGACTTCTACCTGATCAAGAAGGGCGAATACGACATCGCCTCGTTCTTCCGCGCCGATGGCGGCATCTACGGTCGCTTCAACCACCACGCCATCGTTGCCTATGTATGCGGGATCCTGGTGCAACTGCCGTTCGCCAATACGGCGCTGTATGTGGGGCCGTATTCGAACATCGTCGAAGGCGCCGACCTGTCGTGGCTGTTCGGGTTGCTGGTGACAGTGCCGCTCTATTATTGCCTGGCGACTCGCGGCAAGGCGCTGAAGGCGGGACGTGTGCTAGGTGTGAGCGACTAGTTGATGTGCAAGAGGGCCGCAAAGCGGCCCTCGGTGTTTCATTCACACCTTGAACTGCGCCACCATCCCGTTCAATTCCACCGCCAGGCGCGAGAGATCCTGCGCCGCGGCGCTGGTCTGGTTGGCTCCCGCAGAGGTCTGCATCGCCAGGTCACGGATGTTCACCAGGTTGCGGTCTACCTCACGCGCCACCTGGGCCTGCTCTTCGGACGCGCTGGCGATCACCAGGTTGCGCTGGTTGATCGCGGCGATCGCCTCGGCAATCAGCTCCAGTGCCTGACCTGCGGCCTCGGCGATCTCCAGGGTGTCGCTGGCACGGCCCTGGCTGCTGTGCATCGAACCCACGGCGCGCTCGGTGCCGGTCTGGATACCCCCGATCATCTGCTCGATCTCGGCCGTGGACTGCTGGGTCCGGTGGGCCAGCGCGCGCACTTCATCGGCGACTACGGCAAAGCCACGTCCGGCTTCCCCGGCCCGTGCCGCCTCGATGGCGGCGTTGAGCGCCAGCAGGTTGGTTTGCCCGGCAATCGAGCCAATCACATCGAGCACGCGGCTGATTTCGTTGGCGCTGGTGGCCAGTTGTTCGATCTCGCTGGAGGTGCCGGTGACGTCCTCGACCAGTTGCTGGATCGAACTCAGCGCCTGGTTGACCTGGTCGCGGCCATCGCGGGTGGTCTGGTCGGCGCCCTTGGAGGCGTCGGCGGTGCTGACCGCGTTGTTGGCCACTTCCTCCACCGCTGCGGTCATCTGGTTGACCGCAGTCGCGGCCTGGTCGATCTCCGCGCTTTGCTGGTGCAGGCCGCGGCTGGTGTCTTCGGTGACGGTGTGCAGCTCTTCGGAGGCCGAGGCCAACTGGTCGGACGAGGCCGCGATCTTGCGGATGGTGTCGCGCAGGCTTTCCTGCATGCGGCTCAGGGCCCGCAGCAGCAGCGCCGGCTCGTCACGACCGACGACGCGGATTTCCTGGGTCAGGTCGCCGGTGGCCACGCGCTCGGCAACGCTCACGGCTTCGGCCAGCGGTACGACGATGCTGCGGGTCAGCAGCACGGCGATGGCCACCAGCGCGAGGATGATCACCACCAGCGACAGCACGATCAGGGCAAAGGCTTCTTCATAGGCGTCACTGCTGCGCTGCGAGGCTTTGTCGGCACCGTCGGAGTTGTACTGGATCAGGGTGCCGAGCGCTTTCATCATCGAGTCGGCGTACTCGGCCAGCGGGCCGTTGACCAGGCGCCTGGCCTCGGCAATGTCGCCATTGGCCGCGGCATCGCGGATCGACTTCTGCAGACCGTGGTAGCGCTGGGTGAGAGAGACGAAGTTATCGAACAGGGCGCGGTCGTCCTTTTCGATGATGGTCGATTCGTAGGTTTTGATGCCTGCTTCGAGCGAAGTATTGATCTCGCCGATGCGGCCGAGGGTGGTCTGGCGGACGGCGGGATCTTCCTCGATCACGCTGCGCAGGGTCATGGCGCGGGCGCGGCCGAGATTGGTGCTGACCTCGTTCAGGGCAATGATCGCCGGCATCCAGGTGACGCGGATCTCATCGGTGGCGCTGTCCATGCGCCGGGTTTCGTACAGCGATATCAGACCCATGACCAGCACCAGGACGCCCAGCAGCGTAAATACGCTGGCTGCCCGGATACCAATCTTCATATTCCTTAAGTGCATGGAGCTACTCCTTGAATGTGGCGTGCAGGCTTCAAGCGCTGGGTCGTGGTGCCGGAACCGGCGAAAGGGGCCAGGCGTCTCGATGCGCTGCGGGAAAGTACAATGTCCTTAACTTTAGTAGGTTTTTTGACGTCAATAATGCCACGGTGCCACTATTATTGACCAGTCATTCAATGTAACTACACGTATAAACAGATCCGTCATTTTTTGACGGATCTGTCAGGTTTATTCGCTTAAACGATGGCGATCATTGGATCGGCAGCGGCCAGGGCCTTGCTGCGATCGGCCTCGGGCGGGTAGATCCAGACCGAGTTGATCTGGCGCTTGAGCTGCTTGCCTTCATCGCCCTGCAGCTTCAGTTCACGTTCCCAACCTTCGCTGAAGGCCGCGCCCCAGTCGCCCAGGTCGAGGCAGGTGACGTACTTGGGCTGGCGATACACCACCGGCGCCTCGCCGAGCAGGTCGGCCATGGCATTGTTGCCCGAGTGACGGCCCATGGGGATGGCGTGCTGGCAGGTCATCAGCGCGTGGTTGCCCAGGTCATCGACTGCGGCCCAGGCCACGTCGCCGGTGGCGTAGATATGCTGCTGGCCGATGACCTTGAGGTGCTCGTCGACGCGCAGGCGACCCTGGGCATCACGTTCGCCGGCGATCTGCGCGGTCAGCGGGCTGGCCTTGACGCCTGCGGTCCAGATCACCGTCTTGCTGGCGATGTACTCGCCGTTGTCCAGGGTCACGCCACCGGCATCCACCGCGATCACCGAAGCATTGGTGAGCCATTGCACGCCGGCGTGCTGTGAGGCGGCAACGATGGCTGGGGTGATGCCGGCACCCAGGGCTGCACCGACCTGTGCGCCGCGATCAATCACGATCACGCGGATATTGGCCTGCTCGCCGAGTACTGCGCGCAAGCGGGCAGGCATTTCGGTGGCGGTCTCGATGCCGGTGAAACCGCCGCCGCACACCACCACGGTGTTGCGGGCCGGGGAGGCCGGCAGGCTGGCGAGGTCGGTCAGGTGTTGCTCCAGCTTGACCGCCGACTCCATCTGGTCGACATCGAAGCTGTGCTGGTCCAGACCCGGTACGGCAGGGCGGGCAACCTGGCTGCCGGCGGCCAGTACCAGGCGCTCGTAACCCAGTTGGCGGGTCTGGCCATTGGCGTCGATATAGGTGACCGAGCGTGCGTCGGCATCGATGGATTGGGCATGGCCCTGGATGAAATTCACCCCTACAGCCTCGAACAGCTCGCCAAGCGGCGCTTTCATCGTGTGCACATCGGCTTCGTAGAAGCGCGGGCGGATGCGCAGTTCGGCCTGCGGCGCGAGCACGCTGATGTGGATGTCGCCACGCTTGGCGAGGTCGAGCAGGCGGGCGGCGCTCAGGGCGCTCCAGACGCCGGCAAAACCGGCACCGATGATCAGGATGTGTGGGTTCATGGACAGGCTCCGCGAGAGGGTCGAAGGGGTTTGGGTCGAGGTTCGGCGTGCGTTGCTGCGCTTGCCGAACAACTACGACTCTATTGGTCGTAGTTTAAAGCGACAAGCTTTTTTTTAGCGGGCAGTCGCAGGCGGCCCTCGCTTTGCGGGTGAAGCAGCGATAAATCAGGGGTTCTGGGCGATTGAGAAAAATAGGCAGACGACCGATGGTGGCCGATGGCTTTGCCAGTTCCTGGAGAAGGGCGTACTATTTGCGACAAATTTGGTCGGAGATTGATATGTCGTTATACAGCGCGGGCGTCGAGTACGGCATTCACTGCCTGCTGTTCCTCATCGACGAGCGCGGCGACAGCCGCGAGTCCAGCGTGCGCGATCTCGCCGAACTGCAAGGGGTGCCGCAGGAATACCTGGCCAAGGTCTTCACCAAGCTGGCGCGTGCCGGGCTGGTGGCGGCCACTGAAGGCGTGCGTGGCGGTTTTCGCCTGGCCCGGCCTTCGGACGAAATCACCGTGCTGGATATCGTCAACGCCATCGATGGGCCGAAGAAGATCTTCGATTGCCGCGAGATCCGCGAGCGCTGCTCGCTGTTCGACGGCACGGCGCCCGGCTGGGCCACCGAGGGCACCTGTGCCATCCATGCGGTGATGCTCAGCGCGCAGAAACGTATGGAAGAGGCACTGGCCCAGCAGACCATCCTCGACCTGGCGCGGCGCTTCGGGCGCAAGGCGCCGGCCGAGTTCGGGCAGAAGGTCAATGACTGGATGAGCGAGCGGCGTGATGGCAAGGGTGGGGCAGGAGACATCGCGCTCAAGCAGCTCTAGCGCGTAGGGGCTGTGTAGAACACTGCCAGCCAGACCGTCGTCGCATCGGCCTGCGTCCACTCCACGCGGTGTCGGCAATGCGGCGGGATATCCAGGTGGTCGCCTGCCTTCAGTACCCGCGTTTCGCTTTCGTGCTCCAGGCGTAACCCGGCGCTGCCGGTGAGAACCACCACCCACTCGCCTTCGGCCTGGTCGTACCAGAAATCGGGCGGGCTGCATTGGCCGCTGGAGACGATGCGCTCGATGCGCAGCCCTGGGCGGCGCAGCAGTTCGTCGAATTGCTCGGCGGCCGCAGGGTCGAGCGGGGGCAGGGGGCTGAACAGGTTGTCGGGCATGGACGTTTGCCTTTCTTGATTCCGGACGGTGATTGTAGGAAGGTTCCGGGATTTTCCGCACGGAGCTAGGTTGTTACGGAGCTACCTTACGGAGCTACTTTACGGCACTGCGCAAGGAATCACGCCAATGGACAAGCTGCTGGCCATCAAGATGTTCATGGCGACTGTTGAAGCCCAGGGCTTTTCTGCTGCCGGCCGACGGCTCGGGGTTGCGACCTCGTCGGTGACACGCCTGGTCGATGCGTTGGAAAGCGAGCTGGGTACCAGCCTGCTCAACCGCTCGACCCGGCAGGTCAGCCTGACCGAGGCGGGTGTCGGCTACTACCAGCGCGCCCGCGCTATCGTCGCGGCCTTGGCCGAGGCCGATGCCAGCGTCGCCGATCGCGGGCAGGAACCGGTGGGCGTGCTACGCCTGTGCCTGCCGGTGGAGTTCGGGCGGCGGATGATTGCGCCGCACCTGGGGCGCTTCATGGCCCGCTACCCCTCGCTGGAGCTGGATATCGACCTGAGCGACCGCTTCGACGATTTGCTCGACGGGCGCTACGACCTGTCCATTCGCCTGGGTGATCCGGCGCCGAGCGACGAGCTGGTCAGTCGCACCCTGGGCACTTTCGAACGCTGGCTGGTGGCCAGCCCGGATTACCTGGCCAGCCATGCTGCGCTCGAACACCCCGCGCAGTTGAGCGAGCATGCCTGCTTGCGCTTTCGCTATAGCGGCCTGGGGCGACCTTGGCAACTGCGCCAAGGAGACGAGCTGATCGAGGTGGATGTGGCCGGGCCCTTGCGCTGCGCCAACTCCGACTTGCTGCGCGAGGCGGCGGTGGCGGGCAGTGGCGTCAGCCTGCTGGCAGACTGGCTGGTGCGCGACGATGTCGCTGCCGGGCGTCTGGTGCGGTTGTTCCCGGGCTGGCAGGCCAATCCGATCGCTGCCAGTTGCAATATCAACGCCCTGTACCTGCCCAACCATCGCTGGTCGCGGCGGGTAACGGCGTTCATCGAGTTCTGCGAGTCGTTGCTCAGGCCCTGAACGTGGTGGCGTTGCGCCTGGCGCAAAGCCGCTTTGCGTTGCGCTCCGATTCCCTCCGCAGGCCCTGGCCGCTAAGGTGCGTGGCATGTCTTGCCATGTGTGAATAATCTGAAATGAGTGCTTCTTTAGCGACATCCTCTACATCCGGCACGTCACTGAGCCGAGGCCTGGTGACGCTGCTGGCGTTCTGCTGTGGTGCCATCGTTGCCAACATCTACTACGCCCAACCCATCGTCGGCCTGATCGCGCCGGACCTTGGGCTGTCCACCGAGCGTGCCAGCCTGATCGTCTCGCTCACCCAGCTGGGCTACGCCCTGGGGCTGCTGTTGCTGGTGCCGTTGGCCGACCTGGTGGAGAACCGTCGGCTGATGATCGCCACGGCTGTGCTGTCCTGCGCCAGCCTGCTCCTGGCGGGCAGCAGCGGGAACGGCCAAGGTGAGCTGTTTCTCGGTTATGCCTTGCTGATCGGCTTCAGTTCGGTGGCGGTGCAGATGCTGATCCCACTGGCTGCGCATCTGTCGCCGGAGCAACAGCGTGGCCGGGTGGTGGGCAACATCATGGGTGGCCTGCTGTTGGGCATCCTGCTGGCGCGGCCCTTGTCGAGCCTGGTGGCCGATCACTTCGGCTGGCGTGCCGTGTTCCTGGGGGCGGCGGTGCTGATGGCGGCAATCGTCGTGCTGCTGGCCGTGACCCTGCCGCGGCGTGTGCCGGAGCACAAGGCCAGCTACGTCGAGTTGATGGCCTCGCTGGGCGGGCTGCTGCGGCGCTACCCGTTGCTGCGCCAGCGCTCGCTGTATCAAGGCTTGATGTTCGCGACGTTCAGCCTGTACTGGACCGCCGTGCCGCTGGCGCTGGCAACCGAGCATGGCCTGTCGCAGAGCCAGATCGCGTTGTTCGCATTGGTGGGCGCGGTGGGCGCCATTGCGGCCCCGATTGCCGGGCGCCTTGCCGATGCCGGGCATGCGCGCCAGGCGTCGTTGCTGGCCCTGGTGCTGGCGCCGTTGTCGCTGCTGTTCGGGCTGAGCGCGCCGGGCTACAGCGTGATCGGCCTGGGGTTGACCGGGGTGCTGCTGGACTTCGCCGTGCAGATGAACATGGTGATCGGCCAGCGTGAGGTGTACGCCCTGGACCCAGCCAGCCGCGGGCGGCTCAATGCCGTGTACATGACCAGCATCTTCATCGGCGGTGCCCTGGGTTCGGCAGTGGCCAGTGCCTTGTATGCGGGTTATGGCTGGAATGGCGTGGCGCTGGTGGGCGCGGTATTGCCGGGGCTGGCGCTGGTGATCTTCCTGAGGGTTGCGCGGCGGGCTTGACCCACTCTTCGGTAGGCGCGGAACACGTCGCAGCGGCGAACCGCCGCGCCTACCGAGGCGAGGGTCAAGCCTGCATCCGTTCGATCAACGCCCACAGCCGTGGGTCGTTGTAATCCTCGATCACCAGTTGCGCGCCGGCCTGCAGCAGGCGCTCGGCCGGCTGGGTGGTGGCCAGGGCCACGGTGAAGATCCCAGCGTCGACCGCCGCCTTCACGCCGGGCAGCGAGTCTTCGAAGGCCAGTGCCTGCGGGGCCTTGGCTTCCAGGCGCTGGAGGCCGGTGAGGTAGGGCAGTGGGTCGGGCTTGGGCCGGGCCAGTTCGTCGGCCACCAGCACATGCTCGAAGCGCTCGCCCAGGCCCATGGCCCCCAGCATGTGCTCGGCGTTCAGCCGCGGGGCATTGGTCACCACGCACATGCCGATGCCATGGCGCTCGGCGTGCTCCAGCAGGCGCAGCAGGCCCGGCATCGGCTCGAGCGTGGGCGACATTTCGCGGAACAGCGCCTCCTTGCGGTCGGCCAGGTTCTTGCACTCGGCGGCATCGGCCTGGGGGAACAGCTCCTTGAACAGCAGGCCATTGGAGCGGCCGCTGACCTGGGCGTTGAATTGCTCCTGGGTCAGTTCGCGGCCGTCGTAATCGTGCAGCAGCTTGCGAAACGCCTGCAGGTGCAGGGTGTCGGTGTCGGTGAGGGTCCCATCGAGGTCGAACAGCAGGGCGGTCAGCATCGGGCATCCTGGCAGTGAAGAAACAATTCAGCAGCCATCATAGCCAAACTCGGCGACGAAGGGGGCTGTTCAGTGTTTTCGGAAAAGAGTACAAATGTGCTCCATGGACAAATTATCCCCCAAACGCCGCGCCATTCTCGAATTCATCCGCGAGCGCATCGCCGACCACGGCCAGCCGCCGAGCCTGGCCGATATCGCCGAGCGCTTCGGTTTCGCCTCGCGCAGCGTGGCGCGCAAGCACATCACTGCCCTGCATGAGGGTGGTTACATCGAGGTCACGCCTAACCAGGCGCGGGGCATTCGCCTGGCCGAACCGCTGCGCCGACCGGAAATCCTCGAGATTCCGGTGCTTGGCCGGGTCGCCGCCGGTGCGCCGATCGGCCCGGACCTGGGCATCCACGAACAACTGCTGATCGACCCCAGCCTGTTCCGTCGCACGCCCGACTACCTGCTCAAGGTGCGCGGCGATTCGATGATCGGCGACGGTATCCTCGACGGCGATCTGGTCGGCATTCTCCAGCAGGGCGATGCCCGCGATGGGCAGATCGTCGTTGCGCGGCTCGATGGCGAGGTCACCATCAAGCGCCTGCAACGGGTGGCGGGCGGCTATCGGCTGCTGCCACGCAACCCGGCCTATGCCCCCATCGACGTGGGCCCCGAGCACGACTTCTGCATCGAAGGTGTGTTCTGCGGCCTGCTGAGGCGTGACTGATGGGCGCGGTAGTCGATCTCGATGGGCTGCTCGACCAGCGCCGAATCTGGCGTGGGCGGCAGGTCCAGGCACGCCCGCTCGGTTTGCAGCCCACCGGTCATGCCGCGCTGGACGAGCGCCTGCCTGAAGGGGGCTGGCCGTCGGCGGCGCTCAGCGAGTTGCTGCTGGCCAGCCCCGGTTGCGGTGAACTGCAGTTGCTCTGGCCGACCCTCGCCCGGCTGAGCGGCGAAGGTGGGCGGGTGGTGCTGGTAGCGCCGCCGTTCATTCCCTACGCGCCGGCCTGGCAGGCGGCAGGCGTCGATCTGCGCTGGCTGGCGCAGGTCGCGGCCGAGCCAGACGATGCGCTGTGGGCTGCCGAGCAGTGCCTGCGCTCTGGCAGTTGTGCGGCGGTACTGTGCTGGCCGGAGCGCGCCGACGACCGCTCATTGCGCCGCCTGCAGGTCGCCGCTGAAACCGGTGAGGCGCTGGCCTTCGCCTGCCGACCCCAGCAGGCGGCGCACAACCCGTCGCCTGCGGCTTTGCGTATCGCCATCGATACGCGTCCGGCACAGTGGCGAGTGCTCAAGTGCCGTGGCGGCCTGGTGCCGGCCACGCCCATCGCCGCTCCCGGACGAGGCTGATCGCCATGCTCTGGGCCTGCATCCTGCTGCCGCAGCTGGCGCTGGACACCGTTCAGCGCGGGCGTGACGACGCCAATTCGCCGCTGGTACTGATTGGCGGCCCAGCGCAACGACGGGTGTTGCAGGCGGTCAATGCGGCGGCCGCCGACCTGGGGCTGCGCGCTGGGCAGACGCTGACTGCCGCCCGCGCCCTGGCTGACGGCTTCACCTGTGTCGAGGCCGATCCGGCGCGCATCGACGAAGTACAGCAACTGTTGGCGGCCTGGGCCTACCGGTTCAGCGCTCAGGTCAGTCTGCACTATCCGCGTGCGTTGTTGCTGGAGGTGGGGTCGAGCCTGCAACTGTTCGGTCCGTGGACGAGTTTCGAGGCGCGTCTGCGTACAGAACTGCAGGAACTCGGCCTGCGTCATCGCATTGTGCTGGCGAGCAACCCGGTGGCGGCGCGCATGCTGGTCAACGGGCACGATGGCCTGGCGCTGACCTGCGCCGAGCAGACGCGCGCAGCATTGGCGAACATGCCTCTGGATCGGGTCGGCTTGCCTGCTGATGCCGCCCAGGCCCTCTCGCGCATGGGGTTGCGCCGGCTGGGCGAGGTCATGGCCTTGCCGCGTGATGCCCTGGCCAAGCGTTTTGCTGCGCCTGTGCAGTTGCACCTGGACCAACTCTTCGGCCAGCGTGCGCTGGGGCTGGATTTCTATCAGCCGCCAGACCGGTTCGAGTCCAGGCTGGAGCTGAATTTCGATGTGGAATCGCACCAGGCATTACTGTTTCCCCTGCGCCGGCTGATCAACGACCTGGCGGCCTTTCTTGCCGGGCGTGACTGCGGCGTGCAGCGTTTCGAGCTGCACCTGGAGCACGTAGAAGGGCCGGATACCGTGCTTAAGGTCGGCTTGCTGGCGGCCGAGCGCGAAGCGACGATGCTCTTCGAGCTGGCCCGTGGCCGTTTGGAGCCGCTGCGCATTCCGGCGCCGGTGCGCAACGTGCGCCTGCTGGCCGCCGACCTGCCAGCGTTCGTGCCACAGCATCGCGCGCTGTTCGATCCGCGTTCGCAGCAGGCCCAGCCCTGGGAGCAGTTGCGCGAGCGCTTGCGTGCCCGGTTGGGCGACGAGGCGGTCATGGGGCTGCGCGCCGAAGCCGATCATCGTCCCGAGCATGCCTGGCAGGCCAGCGAGCAGGGCGCTGCCGGTAGCCTGGCTGTCGCGCCCGGCAGCCGTCCTGGCTGGTTGCTGCCCCAGGCCCTGGCTTTGCCCGAGGGCGGCCTGCAATGGCTTGGCCAAGCCGAGCGCATCGAATCGGGCTGGTGGGATGGCGGAGATGTGCGCCGTGACTACTACCGCATCGAAACCCGCGAAGGGTTGCGCGGTTGGGCCTACCGCGACCTCGCCCAACCCGGCCCCTTGTGGCTGCAGGGCTGGTTCGCATGAGCCTGCCTGAGTACGCCGAGCTGCATTGCCTGTCGAATTTCAGTTTTCAGCGCGGCGCCTCCAGCGCCGACGAGCTGTTTCGTCGTGCCCAAGAGCAGGGCTATCAGGCCCTGGCAATCACCGACGAATGTACCCTGGCCGGGATTGTCCGCGCCTGGCAGGCGGCCCGCGAGCATGGCGTACGACTGATCGTCGGCAGCGAAGTGCAGGTGCAGGATGGGCCGCGCCTGGTGCTGCTGGTGGAGAACCTGACCGGCTACCAGAACCTCTGCGCGCTCATTACCCGCGCGCGGCGTCGGGCAGAGAAGGGCGAGTATCGATTGCTGGCCGAAGACCTGCAGGCGCATTGCTCAGGCTTGCTGGCGCTGTGGATCGCTGACGACCCTGGCGACCCCGAACCTGGCCGCTGGTTGCAGGCACTGTTCCCCGAGCGGCTGTGGCTGGCAGTGCACCAGCACCGTGGCAGCGAGGACGCAGCGCGCTTGCAGCGTTTGCGTGCCCTGGCCGGGCAACTGGCGATTCGCGCCGTGGCCTGTGGCGACGTGCACATGCATGTACGTGGTCGTCGCGCCTTGCAGGACTGCATGACCGCGATCCGCCAGCACTGCACGGTGGCCGAGGCCGGGCGTTACCTCTACCCCAATGGCGAACGCCACCTGCGCAGCCGCGAGCAACTGGCCGAGCTGCACCCCGGCGACCTGCTGAGCGAAACCCTGGTCATTGCCGAGCGCTGCCGCTTCGACCTGAGCGAGCTGAAGTACCAGTACCCCCGTGAGCTGGTCCCTGAAGGCCACAGCCCGGCGAGCTGGTTGCGTCACCTGTGCGAGCAGCGCCTGTCGATACGCTGGCCGCAGGGCGCCAGCGCCGAGGTGTACCAGACCCTCGAAGGCGAGCTGGCGCTGATCGAGGAGTTGGGGTACGAGAGTTACTTCCTCACCGTCTACGACATCGTCGATTTCGCCCGTCGACAAAACATTCTCTGCCAGGGGCGGGGATCTGCCGCCAATTCGGTGGTGTGCTTCGTGCTGGGGATCACCGAGCTCGACCCGATGAGTCACCGCCTGCTGTTCGAGCGCTTTCTCTCACGTGAGCGCAATGAACCGCCCGACATCGATGTGGACTTCGAACACGACCGCCGTGAAGAGGTGATCCAGTATGTGTTCAGGCGCTATGGCCGGCACCGCGCGGCGCTTACCGCGGTGGTCAGCACCTATCACGCTGCTGGCGCCGTGCGTGACGTGGCTCGGGTGCTGGGTCTGCCGAGCGACCAGGTGGATGCCCTGGCCAAATGCTGCGGGCGCTGGAGCGATCGCATTCCCGATGCGCAGCGCCTGGCCGAGGCTGGTTTCGAGGCGCAGAGCCCATCGTTGCGGCGTATCCTGGTGCTGGCGGGTGAGCTGATCGGTTTCCCTCGACACCTGTCGCAGCACCCTGGCGGTTTCGTGATCTGCGAGCAGCCACTGGACCAGCTGGTGCCGGTGGAGAACGCCGCCATGCCCGAACGCACGGTGATCCAGTGGGACAAGGACGACCTGGACATGGTGGGTCTGCTCAAGGTCGATGTGCTCGCCCTGGGCATGCTCAGCGCCCTGCGCCGTTGTTTCGATCTGCTCCGGCTGCACCGTGGCCGCGAGCTGACACTGGCCAGCATCCCCCAGGAAGATCCCGCCACCTACGCGATGATCAGCCGCGCCGAGACCATGGGGGTGTTCCAGATCGAGTCGCGGGCACAGATGGCCATGCTGCCGCGCCTGCAGCCGCGCACCTTCTACGACCTGGTCATCGAGGTGGCAATCGTGCGGCCCGGGCCGATCCAGGGGGACATGGTGCATCCCTATCTGCGGCGGCGTCTGAAGCAAGAGCCGGTCACCTATCCTTCGAAAAAACTCGAGGCGGTTTTCGAGCGGACCCTCGGTGTGCCGTTGTTCCAGGAGCAGGTAATGGAACTGGCGATGGTCGCGGCCGACTACACCCCAGGCGAAGCCGACCAGTTGCGCCGCAGCATGGCGGCGTGGAAGCGTCATGGCGGGCTGGAGCCGCATCGGCTGCGTTTGCTCGACGGCATGTTGCGCAATGGTTACGAGCTGGCCTTTGCCGAACGCATCTTCGAGCAGATCAAGGGTTTCGGCAGCTATGGCTTCCCCGAGTCCCACGCCGCCAGCTTCGCCTTGCTGTGCTATGCCAGCAGTTGGCTCAAGTGCCACGAGCCGGCGATCTTCACCTGCGCGTTGATCAACAGTTGGCCCATGGGGTTCTACAGCCCGGACCAACTGCTGCAGGAAGCCCGTCGTCAGGGCATCGAGGTGCGGCCAGTGGATGTCTTTCACAGCGTCTGGGATTGCACCCTGGAGCCGCAGGACGATGACGCCCTGGCGATTCGCCTGGGGTTGCGACAAATCCGTGGTTTCAGCGAGGACGAGGCCCGGCGCCTGGAGCAGGCCCGTGCGCAGCGGCCGTGGCGGGATGTCGAGGACCTGTGTCTGCGCGCAGCCTTGGACAGCCGCGCCCGTGCCCGCCTGGCCGATGCCGGCGCTTTGCGCGCCCTGGCCCGCGATCGCCACCAGGCACGCTGGCAGGTCGCTGCCGTGCAGGCGCAACTGCCGTTGTTCGCTGGGGTCGAGTCTGCGCCTGAGAGCGAAGTGAGCTTGCCGGCGCCGAGCATCGCCGAAGACCTGTTCGCCGACTACGCGACCCTGGGCACCACACTTGGCCCGCATCCCTTGAAGCTGCTGCGTTCACGCCTGCGCGCGCTGGGTTGCCGCAGCTCCCGTGAGCTGGATGACTTGAGCCATGGCGACAGCATCGCCGTGGCCGGCATCGTCGTGGGTCGCCAGCGCCCCCAGACGGCCAGCGGCGTGACCTTCGTCACCCTGGAAGACGAGTTCGGCATGCTCAACGTGGTGGTGTGGCGGGATCTGGCCGAGCGACAGCGGCGAGCCCTGGTGGGCTCGCAATTGCTCAAGGTCAGTGGCCGGCTGGAGCAGGAGAAGGGTGTCAGACACCTGATCGCGCGGCGGTTGGAGGATGTCAGTGGGTTATTGCGGGGGCTGGATGTGAGGAGTCGGGATTTTCATTAGCCTTTACCTCACCCTCGCCTGACATGCCGCACCAACACCTTCTCCAGCAACTCCCACATCCCGGGATCCGTACTGAACGCCACATTGAACCGCATCCACCCCGTGGCCTGCGCATCGACCATGAACAACTGCCCAGGCCCAAGCATGATCCCCTGTTCCAGCGCATCGTCGAGCAGCGCCGCACTATCGGGAATGGCCGGGTGGCGGGTCCAGATGTACATGCCTTCATCCGACTCGATGAACAACTCGAAGCCCAGTCGATGCAAGTGCCGACCCACTTCCTGATGCGCTTCTGCCAGGCGCTGGCGCAGGCGCTTGAGGTGCTTGCGCCAGCGACCGTCGATCACTGCGGCGTATACCACCCGCTCCATCACCTGCGAGGTGGTCAGCCCTGAACGCATCTTCAACTGCAACAGCTGCTGCATCACTTCGGCTTCGGCCACCAGGTAGCCCACCCGCACGTTGGGCGAGATGCTCTTGGAGTAGCTGCCCACGTATACCACCTGCTGCAGATGATCGAGGCTGGCAAGGCACGGCTGCGGCTCGGCGATCATGTCGGCGTAGAGGTTGTTCTCCACCAGGCGCAAACCATGCTGCGACGCCAGTTGCAGCAGGCGGTGCAACTGCGCGAGCGGCGTGCGCGAACAGGTCGGGCTGTGCAGGTGTGGCTGGGTGAAGAACACCGTCGGGCGATGGTGGGCGAGCAAGCGCTCCAACTGGTCGAGGTCGTAGCCCACCGGTGTGCGCGGGACGCCCACCAAGGTCGCGCCCTGAAAGCGCAGGATGCTCATCAGGTTGGGATAGCCTGGGTCGTCCACCAGCACCACGTCACCCGGTCGCACCAGGGTGCGCACGGCCAGGTCCAGCGCCTGGCTGGCGCCATGGGTGAGCATCAGTTGCGCAGGGTTGGCGACGATCGACAGCTCCTGCTGCAGGTTCTGCGCGGTCAGCGCGCGCAATTCAGGCAGGCCCATCGGATCACCATAGCCAGACAGCTCCAGCGGGCTGCCGGCCACCTGGCGCATGCCGCGACGCAAGCCATCTTCGTACATCCAGTCATTTGGCAGCCAGCCGCAGCCGGGTTTGAACGGCAGTTGGCGGGTCTCGAAGATCTGTTGCAGGTACCACTCGGAGTTGAACGATGGTCGGGTTGTGTCAGCTTGCGGGGTATGCGTGTCGAGCAACTCGCCCGCCGAGCGGCTGACGAAGAAACCCGCATTGCCGCGACTGACCAGCAGCCCCTGGGCCACCAGGCGGTCGTAGGCTTCGACCACGGTGAAGGTGCTCACCGAGTAGGTCGAGGCGAACGCGCGGATAGACGGCACCTTGGCACCGGGCTTGAGGGTCTGGTTGTCGATGAGCTCGCGCAATCCGTCGATGATCTGGTTGACCAGCGGGGTAGGGGAGTCTGGATGTAGTCGCAGCATGGGGTGCCTTCAGGTGTGCGTAACGCCAAGCGCCTGCAGGGTGTCGCGGGTGTATTGCATTGGCGGCCTGTACAGTGCAGTGCGAGTTTCATGCCACTGTGCATGGCTCTATGTGTCGGACATTTTTACATTAGGTGTCAGATATCGCCAGATGCAACACGTTCAGTTCGCCCGAGCGGCAACCCTCGGGCGCGTCAGCAGGCCGCCATGGATGGTCTGCGTGTGTTCTTCACACCTCCTGCCCGCAATAGCGCTGATGTACAGGTGAGGCCGATAACCATCGGGGTTTCACAGTTTTTCCTTGGATAAAAAGAAGCACGGGGTACACAACTGATGGACGCAACATCCACATCCACCACCTCCGCGGAAGGCGGGCACGAGAGCAAGCTCAGTGCCTCGCTCAAGTCGCGCCACCTGACGATGATGTCGATCGCCGGGGTCATTGGCGGCGCCTTGTTCGTCGGCTCCGGCAGCGTGATCCACAGCGCCGGCCCAGCGGCTGTCCTGGCGTACCTCGCCGGCGGCATCCTGGTGGTGCTGATCATGCGCATGCTCGGCGAGATGGCGACTTCCTCGCCGGACACCGGCTCGTTCTCGACCTACGCTGACCGCGCCATCGGGCGTTGGGCCGGTTTCACCATCGGTTGGCTGTACTGGTGGTACTGGGTCATCCTCATGGCCTGGGAAGCCTACGTGGCGGGCAAGATCCTGCATGGCTTCTTCCCTGATGTCAGCGTCAACGTGTTCGTGCTGGCGACCACCTTGTTGCTGATCACCGTGAACTTCTTCAACGTCAAGCACTACGGCGAATTCGAGTTCTGGTTCGCCTTGATCAAGGTGGTGGCGATCGTCTGTTTCCTGGTGGTGTGTACCGCCGCCGTGATGAACGTCTGGCAGTTCGGTGAGGTGCGCGGCATCACCCACCTGACCGCCGAAGGCTTCATGCCCAACGGCATCACCACGGTGATCGGCGCCTTGCTCGGCGTGATGTTCGCCTTCCTCGGTGCCGAGATCGTGACCATCGCGGCTTCGGAAGCGAAGGACCCGGCTACCCAGATCGTCAAGGCCACCAACTCGGTGGTGTGGCGTGTGTGTCTGTTCTACGTCGGCTCGATCTTCCTGATCGTCTGCCTGGTGCCGTGGAACGATCCGCACCTGGGCGTTTCCGGCTATGGCGCCTACCGTCGCACCCTGGAACTGCTGGGTGTACCGTATGCCGAGCTGCTGATGAACTTCGTGGTGTTGACCTCGGTGAGCAGTTGCCTGATCTCCGGCCACTACACCGCTTCGCGCATGCTCTTCTCGCTGTCGCAGCGCGGTGATGCACCGTCGTTCTTCAAGATCACCCGCACCGGGACCGGCGTGCCGGTATACGCGATCCTCGGCTCCTGCGCCGTGGCGGTGGTCTGTGCGCTGATCAACTTCAGCGAGACCCTGCGCCCGAAGGATGTGCTGGAAACCCTGATGAACACCACCGGCATGATCGCCCTGCTGGTGTACCTGGTGATCGCCTTCTCGCAGCTGCGCATGCGCCGCAAGCTGATCGCCGAGGGCCGTGAGGTGCGCCTGAAGATGTGGCTGTTCCCCTGGCTGACCTACCTGGTGATCGCTTTCATCGTTGCCGCACTGGTGACCATGGCCTTCATGCCTGACTACCAGATCCTGGTGATCTCCACTGGTATCGCCGCGGCCATCGTGGTGGCCATGGGTGTGGTGCATCAGATCCGTAGCGCCAAGCGGCACTGATCGCTACCTGGGTTGTACTGAAAACGCGGCCGGCTCCTCCAGAGACCGGCCGCGTTTTCATTTGCGCCGCACCACCGTCAGCCAATCGGTGTAACGGGCGACCTTGATCGGCAGGGCGGCCTGCAGGTCATCCAGGGCCTGGTCGGTGTCGTCCAGGGCCAGGTCGTCGGCGACCTTCAGGTCGGCCAGCGAGGAGGCATCGAACAGCAGCAGGCCACGGTGGTGCCGGGCCAGGCGCTCGAGCGTTTCGTTCAACGGCTGACCATCGCCGGGTAGGCGCTCCAGGTACCAGGCTGCCTGGGTATCGCCGGTATCGACCTGGGTCAGGGTGCCGGGGGTGATGCCATCGAAGCGCAACTGCTGGCCGCGGTTGAGCGAGCGTTGGCGGTCGTTGCCCGTCAGTTCGACCCGCCCCTCCAGCACGGTGACTTCGCTGCTGTCCTGCAGCCTTTCGACGATCAGTTTCGCGTCCAGCGGCCGCAGGCTGCCGTGTGGGGTGACGATGAACAGCGGGCGGGTATCGCCCCGCGCCACCTCCAGCAACAGTTGGCCCTTGAGCAGGTCGATCCGTCGCTGGGCGCGGTCGAACGTCAGGTCCACGGCCGACCCGTTGTCCAGGGTCAACAGGCTGCCGTCCTCCAGTTGCCGGGTCAGGCGGTTCTGGCTGTCGGTGGACAGGTCGGACAGCTCGAAGCCCTGGCCCATCCAGGGCGAGGCGAGCAGGAAGGAGGCGCCGATCAACGCAAGGATGGCCAGAGGCAGGGCAAGACGCGGATAGGGGAAGGCATTCATGGCAAGCGACGTGTGGAGGTTATGCGGATGACCTCCAGCATAGGCTGTCGGTTCCTGTTTTCGTTCAGGCGAAGCGGATCGGTCAGACCGATACCCCGGACGTTCGGGAAAAGGCCTATGCTAGCGCTTCCAACTGCCGAAGGAGTCGCCCATGGCCTGGTCCGCCACCCAATATTCGCTCTTCGAAAATGAACGCACCCGCGCCGTGCGCGATCTGCTCGCGGCCGTGCCACCGCGGCCGGTGCGCCATGCCACTGACCTTGGTTGCGGCCCTGGCAACTCCACCGAGGTCCTGCTGCAACAGCATGGCGACGCCCAGGTGCTGGCCTTGGACAGCGACCAGGACATGATCGACAAGGCGCGCGAGCGACCACGCCTGAAGGTGCCGCGGGTGCGTTGCGAGGTAGCCGATATCGCCACCTGGAAGGCTGCCGAACCTCAGGACCTGATCCTCGCCAACGCGTCGTTGCAATGGGTGCCGAACCACCGTGAGCTGTACCCGCACCTGATCCGCCAGCTTTCCGAGGGTGGCAGCCTGGCGGTGCAGACTCCCGACAACCTTGACGAACCTGCCCACAAGCGCATGCGTGAGATTGCCAGCCAAGGCCCGTGGAAAGACAAGTTCAGCGATTTTTCCTTGCCACCGCGACACAGCGGCGCGTTCTACTACGACCTGCTGAGCCCGCTGTGCGAACGCGTGGATGTGTGGCGTACCACCTATCACCATGTCCTCGAGGGCGGCGCGGGCGCCGTGGTGGAGTGGTTCAAGGGGTCGGGCCTGCGGCCGTACCTGGCGCGGCTGGACGAGGCCGAGCGCGAAAGCTTCCTGCAGCTCTACTTGCAGGCCATGGAGCAGGATTACCCGAAAGCCACCGATGGCAAGGTGTTGCTGCCGTTCCCGCGGTTGTTCGTGGTCGCTACCCGCTAGCACGCCACCCGCGCCAGAGCACATAGCCGTAGATGCCAAGGTTGAGCAGCAACACGATCAACCCGAGCAGCACCTGGATCTGCGGTGTCAGCCCGGCAGGGTATATCAGCGGCCAGACATAGTGCTCGACGAACCCACCCTGGTAGCCAGCCTGGCCGGCTGCCAGGCGCATGCTGTTTTCCCAGCCGGTCAGCGGGCACTGCAGATGCAGGCATTCCACCGAAAGCCCCCAGGCCAGGGCCGGCAGATGCAGGAGCAGGGCGCGGCGCCAGCGCAGCACGAGCAGGCCGCCGAACAGCACCAGCAGGATGAAGGCCAGGTGCAGCAGGACCAGGGCGTCGGCGCTTAGGCGGTAGAGCATGGTGGGCGGTGTCCGCTGTGGGGCGAGTCATCAGCATAGGGCAGATTGCAGGGTTGTCGGGGCCGGCCTGATCGCAGGGGCGGCACCGATGGAGTCACAGCGCTTCTTGCACCATCTGCAGAAACGTCGCCACCACTCGCCGCGTGCGTTGTTCGCTCAGGCACACCAGCGTCTCGGTCAGGTGGCGTTGGCAATCGACGATGGGGAGTGCGCACACCCGTGAGTCGGCGCCGAATTCCGCCGCCGACACCACGCCCACGCCAATCCCCACCACCACCGCTTCACGCGCCGCTTCACGACCCTCGACCTGGATGGCCGGGCGGATGCGCAGGCCCGCGCGCTGCATCTCTTCTTCCAGGGTCTGGCGCGTCACCGAGCCGGGCTCACGCAAGACCAGCGGCGTGTCGTCCAGGTCGGCCAGGCTGATCGAGGCGCGGCTGGCCCAAGGGTGGTCCCGGGACACGAAGGCCACCATCGGGTCACGCCGCATCGGCACGCAGAACAGCCGCTCGTCATCGACGTCGCGCCCGAGCAGGGCCAGGTCGGCCTGGTAGCTGAACAGGCGCGCCAGCGACTCATCGGTGTTGCCCGTCTCGATCTTGACCTGAATCCCCGGGTAGCGCTGGCAGAAGCGCGCAACCTGCGGCAGTACGTGCACGGGGGCATCCACCGCCAGCACCAGGCTGCCGGTGTGCAGGGCACGCGAATCCTGCAGCAGCTCCAGGGCTTCGGCTTCACAGGCGAACAGGCGTTGGCTGATGCCCAACAGGCGTTCGCCCAGGTCGGTGAGCTGCACCGAGCGCTTGTTGCGCTGGAACAGCAGCACGCCGAAGCGTTCCTCCAGCTTGCGCACCTGGTCGGACACCGCCGGCTGGGTGAGGAAGAGTTTCTCGGCGGCCCGGGTGAAGCTGCCGTGTTCGGCCACGGCGTGAAAGGCCTTGAGCTGCGCTTGCGAGACCGACATGAACACCTCGGAACAGGTTCAGTTAAAAGCTGGGCTTATGTGTGAAATACGATAAATCGATTTTATTTATCAGTCATCAGCTGCTTCCATGTCGCTCAACCCGGGGCAGCTTCAAAAGCTCTTGCGCCGGGCCATGGTCCAGCCAGATGACGTCCCTCCGTCATGCAGTGCGCAACACAACAACAAGACAGGCGTTTCTTCACATTCTGCCGGCACACTCAGCAAGAGGTCAGAGTCAAATGAACCAGTCTTTCGGTGCCATCAAGCGGTGGCGCATGCAGATCTTCGCCATCACCTGGCTGGCCTACGCCGCCTTCTACTTCACCCGCAAGGCGTTCTCGGTCGCCAAGCTTGGCATTGCTGAAGATCCAGGCTTCATGCTCGACAAGGCCGCCATGGCCAACCTCGATGCGATCTATCTGGCGGCCTACGCCGTGGGTCAGTTCACCTGGGGCATGCTTGCCGACCGCTTCGGCCCACGCGTGGTGGTACTCGGCGGCCTGCTGATCTCGGCCGCAGCAGCGGTGGTGATGGGCAGTTACGCGACCTTCCCGATCTTTGCCACCTGCATGCTGGTCCAGGGCCTGGCGCAGTCGACCGGCTGGGCAGGGCTGTGCAAGAACATCGGCAGTTTCTTCCCGTCATCCCAGCGCGGCCGGGTGCTGGGGCTGTGGAGTTCGTGCTACGCCTTTGGCGGCCTGGTGGCCTCGCCCTTTGCCGGGTGGTGGGCATACACCCTGGTTGGCAGCTGGCACGCGGCGTTTTTCTCCAGCGCCGTGGTGGTGGCAGCGGTGGCGCTGCTGTTCTTCTTCTTGCAGCGCAACAAGCCCGAAGACGTCGGCCTGCCGGCGGTGGAGCCGGAGCCTCAGAGCATGGCGCCAGGCGCGAACCTGTGCAGCGTCTGGGCGCCGCTGCGCGAAATCCTGCGCAACCGCACGGTACTCACGTTGGGTCTTGCCTACTTCATGCTCAAGCCGGCGCGCTACGCCATTCTGCTGTGGGGGCCGGTGATCGTTTTCGAGCAGATGCCTTCAGTGGGCAAGGTGGGCGCGGCGATCATTCCCACAGCCTTCGAGCTGGCCGGGTTGCTCGGCCCGATCCTGATCGGCCTGGCCTCGGACAAGCTGTTCGGTGCCCGGCGCATGCCGGCCTGCGTGATCAGCCTGGTGCTGCTGACCTTCACCCTGGCCGGTTTCATGGCCGCGATGCACAGCGGCAGTGTGGTGCTGGTCGTTGCGCTGTTGTTCGTCATGGGCCTGACCCTGTACGGACCTGACTCGATGATCAGCGGCGCGGCCGCGATCGACTTCGGCACCGCCAAGGCCGGTGCCACGGCAGCCGGGTTCGTCAATGGCTGCGGCTCGGTGGGTGCGGTGCTGGGTGGCCTTCTGCCGGGCTATTTCGACAGCGTCACGGTGTTCATCGTGTTCGCCGGCACTGCGCTGTTCTCCGCCCTGGTGCTGCTGCCGCACTGGAACAGCCGCCCGGCCAGTGCGCAGGCGGTACATGACGTGGCCCCCAATACCGGCATGGCGATCAAGCCGGTACGTACCTGAAGGAAAGTGAAACGATGAGACCGTTCTGGCTGCAACAGGCCCTGGATCCGCAAAACGAAGCGGTATGCCCGCCGCTGCAAGGTGATGTGCGCTGTGATGTGTGCATCGTCGGTGGCGGCTATACCGGCTTGTGGACCGCGCTGATGCTCAAGGAGGCGCTGCCGGCGCTGGATGTGCTGCTGATCGAGGCGGATATCTGCGGCGCCGGTGCCAGCGGGCGCAATGGTGGTTGTGCGCTGTCGTGGTCGGCCAAGTACTTCACCTTGGAGCGCTTGTTCGGTGTGGCCGAGGCGGTGCGCCTGGTCCGTGAGTCGGAGCGCAGTATCGCGGCCATCGGCACGTTCTGCGCCGAACATCACATCGACTGCGACTACCGCATGGACGGCACCTTGTACACCGCCACCAATGCCGCCCAGGTCGGCAGTACCGATGCGGTGATCGCCGCGCTGCAGCGCCAGGGCATCAACTCGTTCCAGCGTCTGGCGCTGGATGAGGTGCAGCGTCGGGCAGGCTCTGACCGCCACCGGGAAGGCTGGTTCTCGCCAGCGGCCGCCACGGTACAGCCGGGCAAGCTGGTGCGTGGCCTGCGCCGGGTCGCGCTGCAGCGTGGCGTGCGCATCCACGAGGGCACGGCGATGACCAGCCTTGAGCACGGCGCCCCGGTGCAGGTGCGCACCCACCACGGCACCGTGCGTGCCGACCGGGTCGTGCTGGGCCTGAATGCCTGGATGGCGCGGCAGTTCGCGCAGTTCGGGCGCAGCGTGGCGATCGTCTCCAGCGACATGGTGATCACCGAGCCGTGCCCCGAACTGTTGCGCCAGACGGGCCTGGAGACCGGTATCAGCGTGCTCGATTCGCGCATCTTCGTGCATTACTACCACAACACACCCGACGGTCGGCTGATGCTCGGCAAGGGCGGCAATACCTTCGCCTATGGCGGGCGCATGCTGCCGGTCTTCGATCAGCCATCACCCTACCGATCGCTGCTGAAGCGGACCTTGGGCGAGTTCTTCCCGGCGCTGGCCGAGGTGCCGCTGGCCGCGAGCTGGAACGGGCCATCGGATCGCTCGGTGACCGGCTTGCCGTTCTTCGGCCGGCTGGACGGGCAGGGCAACGTGTTCTATGGCTTCGGCTATTCCGGCAGCGGGGTAGGGCCTTGCCACATGGGCGGGCAGATCCTTTCGTCGCTGGCCCTGGGGATGGACAACGCCTGGACGCGCTCGCCCCTGGTCAAGGGGCCGCTGGGGCAGTTCCCGCCGGAGCCGATCCGCTACCTGGGGTCGCTGATGGTGCGCGATGCCGTGCGGCGCAAGGAGCGCGCCGAAGACCGAGGGCTGCGCCCGCGGCGGCTGGATGTGCGGTTGGCGAAGTTCGCGGCGGCGGCGGGGAAGGCGGACAAGGGCTGAGTCGGTGTGGGCATTTTCGCGGGCAAGTCGGGTCGCCGCACCGCCGCTCCCACAGGTACCCACCGCTTGCAGGGGCGGCGGTTCGCCGCTGCGAGTTGCCCGCGAATGTCCGCCATGCGATTTCTTGTCGATCCCACCCGCGAGGGCGTATAAACTCTCCCCACTTTTGGCCGGTCGCTTCCTGAACCGGCCGCTGAGACAAAGAGAGTCGAGATGGGCGCACAGTGGAAAGCCAAGCATAGAGAAACGGCCGCCAACGCCAAGGGCAAGATCATGGGCAAGTTGGCCAAGGAGATCCAGATCGCGGCCAAGTCGGGCGCTGACCCGGATATGAACCCGCGTCTGCGCTTGGCGATCGCCCAGGCCAAGAAAGCCTCGATGACCCGCGAAACCCTCGAGCGTGCGATCAAGAAAGGCGCTGGCCTGGATGGCGAGGCGGTGCAGTACCACGCCGTCAGCTACGAGGGCTTTGCGCCTCACCAGGTGCCGCTGATCGTCGAATGCCTGACCGACAACGTGAACCGTACCGTCGCCCAGATCCGGGTGTTGTTCCGCAAGGGCCAGCTCGGCGCAAGCGGCTCGGTGGCCTGGGACTTCAACCATGTCGGCCTGATCGAGGCCACCCCGGAGGGTGATGCCGACCCGGAAATGGCCGCCATCGAAGCTGGCGCCCAGGACTTCGAGGACGGCGAGGAAGAGGGCTCGACCCTGTTCATCACCGACACCACCGACCTGGACGCGGTGCAGAAGGCCCTGCCCGAGCATGGTTTCACCGTCACCTCGGCGAAGATCGGCTATACCCCGAAAAACCCGGTGAGCGCCGCCAGCCTGAGTGCTGAAGCCCTGGCCGAGGTCGAGGCCTTCCTCGAGGCGATCGACGAGAACGAAGACGTGCAGAACGTCTATGTCGGTCTGACGGACTGACTTCCTGCCGGGCCGCCTCGCGGCCCGATGGGCCCCGCCATGGGGCCCTCCACCTCACCCGCGCAGGTCACCCCATGACCCCCACCTTCGCCTCACTGAGCCTGGCCCACCTGCGCACCCTCGATTGCCTCCTGCAATTGAAGAACCTCAGCCACGCCGCCGAGCGCCTGGGTTGCAGCCAGTCGGCCCTCAGTCGGCAGCTCGCTCACCTGCGCGATGCCTTCGGCGACCCGCTGCTGGTCCGCCAGGGGCGCGGCTATGTGCTCAGCGAACATGCCGAAACCTTGGTCGAACCCTTGCGTCAGGTGCTCGATGAGCTCAGCGCCCTGCGCCAGCCTGCCGCCTTCGACCCGGCGCGTTGCGAGCGGCGTTTCTGCATCGCCGCCTCCGACTATGTGGCCGAGCACATCCTTCCGGACCTGGTGACGGCCCTGGAGCATGAGGCGCCCGGGGTATCCCTCGAGTACCGCACCTGGCAGGCCGGCCAATACGCCTCGCTGGCCAGTGGTGAGGTCGATCTGGCCACCACACTGTTCGATGAGTCCCCGCCCAACCTGCATGGCCGGCTGCTCGGCGAAGACCGGGCAGTGTGCCTGATGGCGGGCGGGCATCCGCTGACCGCCTGCACCACGATCAGCCAGGACGACTACCTTGCTTATCGCCATGTGCGGGTATCCGGCGGCGGCGACAAGGACAGCTTCATCGACCGACACCTGCGTGCCCAGGGCCTGCAGCGACGCATGCAGCTGCAGGTGCCGTTCTTCAGTGCCATGGTGCAGGTGATCGGCAATGGTCAGGCGTTGGCCACGGTACCGGAGCATATCGCCCGCCAACTGTCCCGCCTGCATGGCCTGGCCTGGCGGCCGCTGGGCTTCATCGAGCACAGCCAGCGCTACTGGGTGGTCTGGCACCAGCGCTTGCAGGCCTCGGCCGAGCACCGCTGGTTGCGTAACCGGGTATTCGAGCTGTGGCGCCAGTCGTCGTTCGGCGTGCAGGGCGGGGATGCGCGGTTGCGATAGCAGCTATGCGCGAAACGGGGTTATTGCCCGACGGCGGGTTGCCTAGACTGGGCTGATTGCGGGGTGTCGGTGCTGACACCTCATCCCTTCGCCCAGGAGCCAGCCCAGTGACCCCCGAACAATTCCGCCAATACGGCCACCAGCTCATCGACCTGATCGCCGACTATCGCCAGACCGTCGGCGAGCGCCCGGTGATGGCCCAGGTCGAGCCCGGCTACCTCAAGGCCGCGCTGCCCGAGGCTGCGCCGCAGCAGGGCGAGCCGTTCGCCGCCATCCTCGATGATGTCTCCAGCCTGGTGATGCCCGGCCTGTCGCACTGGCAGCATCCGGACTTCTACGGCTACTTCCCCTCCAACGGCACGCTGTCGTCGGTTCTCGGCGACTTCCTCAGCACAGGGCTTGGCGTGCTCGGCCTGTCCTGGCAGTCCAGCCCGGCCCTGAGCGAGCTGGAGGAAACTACCCTCGACTGGCTGCGCCAGCTGCTGGGGCTGTCGGCGCAGTGGAGCGGGGTGATCCAGGACACGGCCTCCACCAGCACCCTGGTCGCGCTGATCAGCGCACGTGAGCGCAGCACCGACTACATCCTCGCCCGCGGCGGCCTGCAGGCCCAGGACAAGCCGCTGATCGTCTACGTCAGTGCCCATGCCCACAGCTCGGTGGACAAGGCCGCGTTGCTGGCCGGATTCGGCCGCGACAACATTCGTCAGATCCCAACGGACGAGCGCTTCGCCATGATCCCCGAAGCGCTGCAGGCCGCCATCGAGCAGGACCTGGCCGCCGGCAATCAGCCCTGCGCCGTGGTTGCCACCACCGGCACTACCGCCACCACGGCCCTGGACCCGTTGCGCCCGGTCGGTGAGATCGCCCAGGCGGCGGGGTTGTGGCTGCATGTCGATTCGGCGATGGCAGGCTCGGCGATGATCCTCCCCGAATGCCGCTGGATGTGGGACGGCATCGAGCTGGCCGACTCGGTGGTAGTCAATGCGCACAAGTGGCTGGGCGTGGCCTTCGACTGTTCGATCTATTACGTGCGCGACCCGCAGCACCTGATCCGGGTGATGAGTACCAACCCCAGCTACCTGCAGTCGTCGGTGGATGGCGAAGTGAAGAACCTGCGCGACTGGGGCATACCGCTGGGGCGGAGGTTCCGTGCGCTGAAGCTGTGGTTCATGCTGCGCAGCGAAGGGGTCGAGGCCTTGCAGCAGCGCCTGCGCCGAGACCTGGAAAATGCCCGATGGCTGGCCGAGCAGGTCGCGGCGGCGCCGGGTTGGAAACTGCTGGCGCCGGTGCAGTTGCAGACCCTGTGCATTCGGCATGAACCAGAGGGGCTGGACGGTGAGGCGCTGGATGAGCACACCCGTGGCTGGGCAGACCGGCTCAATGCTTCCGGCGATGCCTACGTGACCCCGGCCACCCTGCAAGGCCGGTGGATGGTACGGGTGTCGGTCGGCGCGCTGCCGACGGAACGGGCGGATGTGGAGCGGTTGTGGAGGAACCTGCAGGCGGTGGTCAAGGCTTGAGGTTGCCGGGGCCGCTGTGCGGCCCCGACTGTCTTACGGGCTCACCACCTCGAAGCTGCTTTTGCGGCTGGCTTCATAGGCGTCCTTTTCCAGCGGTTTGGCCTGCGGGTTACCCAGGTCTTCCATCGCCATCCGGTAGGTTTCAGGCGCCACATAGGCGGCCAGTGCACACACGCAGGTGATGGCGAAGGCCAGTGCCCCGACCACCAGCCAGATATGCTCCGAACCGGGTGGGGCGACGGCTGCGAACAGTGCCGGCAGCATCGCCGTGAGCATGGTGCCGATGTTCTGTGCGATGGCCATGGCCGACACCCGGTAGCGGGTCTGGAACAGCTCGGGGTAGAAGCTTGGGAACACGGCGTTGTAGCCCTGGTAGACCATGCCCCACATCAGGATCGAGCCGACGAAGGCCAGTGGCACGTTCTGGATGCTGATCGCATACAGGTAGACGAACGCCAGCAGGCCCGATCCCAGGCACCCGGCAATCATGGTCGGGCGCCGGCCGATGCGGTCCGACAGGTTGCCCACGAACGGAATCACCAGCACCGCGACGATATTGCCCACCACCGGGATCCACAGGTACACGCTCTTGTCGAAACCGATGGCGTAGGCCGGCTGCACCGCATAGGCCGCGCCGAAGATGGTGGCGACCACCGGGATCACGTTCATCAGTGCCATGAACATCACCAGCACCATGTGTTTCCAGCTGTGGCGGAACGCTTCGCCGATTGGGGACTTGGCCACCTTGTCCTGTTTTTCTTCCTGAACGAATGCCGGGGTTTCGTGCACCTCCTTGCGAATGATGAAGCCTGCGATCAGCACCACTGCACTCATCAGGAACGGAATGCGCCAGCCCCATTCGTTGAACGCTTCGCTGGGCATGAAGTAGGCCAGTGGCAGGAATACCGCAGCGGCCATCACCTGGCCGGCCTGCACGCCTTGCAGGGTGTAGCTGGCGTAGTAGCCGCGACGTCCGAAGGGCGCGTGCTCCATGATCATGGAACTGGCGCCGGAGATCTCTCCGGCCACGGCGAAGCCTTGGACCAGGCGCAGGACCACCAACAAGGCAGGGGCGAGGAGGCCGATGTCGTGGTAGGTGGGCAGCAGGCCTACGGCCATGGTCGAGATGCCCATCAGGAACATGCACAGCAGCAGCACGTTCTTGCGTCCTCGCGTGTCACCCCAATGGCCGAGCACGAAGGCGCCGACCGGACGAGCCAGGTAGCCGACGCCATAGGTGGCAAGGGAGGCGATGATGGCCATCTTCGGGTCGCTGGAGGGGAAGAAGATCTGCGGGAAGATCAGCGCTGCCGCCTGGGCATAGATGAAGAAGTCGTAGTACTCGAGGGCCGAGCCGATCCACCCGCTGGCGGTGGCTTTCTTGGCCTGTGAAGAGTGGGCCATGGTGTCTCCGTTGTTCTTGTTGGTTGTCGGATGGCGGTCGCCCTCGGGCAGGCATAAGCCCGGATGGCGGCGACTGAATCCATGGTGGTCCAGGCATCTGCGGTGAATCAATTCGCCTTGCTGGCTTTTGTGCGATTATCGAACACAAACTAACCATTTCGTACAAAGTGCATTGCCGTCACGACTTTACCTGCGAATAATCGATCCTGCCATCGTCGAGAACAAGCAGGCTCACAGGTCAGACGAACCTGCGCCTGTGCAAACAACAAGGAACTCAACATGCAGCGTTCGATCGCCACCGTCTCACTCAGCGGTACCCTGCCTGAAAAGCTCGAAGCCATCGCTGCCGCAGGCTTTGATGGCGTCGAGATCTTCGAGAACGACCTGCTCCATTACGCCGGTGCCCCGCGTGAAATTCGGCAGCGGTGTGCGGACCTGGGGCTGGCCATCACGCTGTTTCAGCCGTTTCGCGACTTCGAGGGCTGCCGCCGTGATCGTCTGCACAAGAACCTCGACCGCGCGGCGCGCAAGTTCGACCTGATGCAGGAGTTGGGCACCGACCTGGTGCTGGTGTGCAGCAACGTGCAGCCCGATGCGCTGGGCGATGAGCAAGTGCTGGTCGATGACCTGCGGCTGCTGGCCGAGCACGCCGGGGCCCGGGGTCTGCGCATCGGTTACGAAGCCTTGGCCTGGGGGCGACACGTCAACACCTGGCAGCAGGTGTGGCACCTGGTGCGCAAGGTCGATCATCCGGCGCTGGGGGTGATTCTCGACAGCTTCCACACGCTCTCGCTCAAGGGCGATCCCAGTGCGATCCGCGATATTCCCGGTGAGGAGATTTTCTTCGTGCAGATGGCCGATGCGCCGATCCTGGCCATGGACGTGCTGGAGTGGAGTCGGCATTTTCGCTGTTTCCCCGGCCAGGGCGAGATGGACCTCGCAGGTTTCCTTGCGCCGATCATCGCCAGTGGGTATCGCGGCCCGCTGTCGCTTGAGGTCTTCAACGATGGCTTTCGCGCGGCACCTTCGCGTCAGAACGCCGCCGATGGTCTGCGCTCGTTGCTGTACCTGGAGGAAAAGACCCGCGTGCGGCTGGCCGAGCAGGCGGTCGCAGTGGAACCCGGCGTGCTGTTCGCACCGCCTGCGGCGAGCCGTTATGACGGGGTGGAGTTCGTCGAGTTCGCCGTAGATGACGCGGTCGGTGCGCGGCTGGGTGGGTGGTTGAAGCGCCTGGGGTTCGCCGAGGCCGGTCAGCACCGCAGCAAGGCGGTCAGGCTGCTGCGCCAGGGTGATATCAATATCGTGCTCAACGCCGAACCCTATTCCTTTGCCCACAACTTCTACGAGGCTCATGGTCCAT
This sequence comes from Pseudomonas machongensis, assembly GCF_034961125.1. NCBI lineage: Bacteria > Pseudomonadati > Pseudomonadota > Gammaproteobacteria > Pseudomonadales > Pseudomonadaceae > Pseudomonas > Pseudomonas machongensis. The sequence goes on from NZ_JAYFUI010000186.1 coordinate 134,926, forward strand.
CGCTGTGCGCTGCAGCCTTGCGCGTGGATGACGCCCAGGCGGCGCTGCAGCGGGCAATGGCCTATCGTGGTCAGCCATTCCGTGGTCTGGTCGGCCCCAACGAGCGGGAAATCCCGGCGGTGCGCGCGCCGGATGGCAGTCTGATCTACCTGGTGGAGCCGGCCGGGGCAGGGCAGAGCATCTATGACAGTGATTTCTGCCTCGATCCGTCGGCCACTGCCGCTGGCGGGCTGCAGCGCATCGACCACATGGCCTTGGCCTTGCCGGCCGAGGGTCTGGACAGTTGGGTGCTGTTCTACAAGAGCCTGTTCGACTTCACCGCCGACGACGAAGTGGTACTGCCCGACCCTTATGGGCTGGTCAAGAGCCGCGCCCTGCGCAGCCCGTGCGCGACGTTGCGCCTGCCGCTGAACATCTCCGAGAACCGCAACACGGCCATCGCCCACGCCCTGTCGAGCTACCGTGGTTCGGGCGTGCACCATATCGCCTTCGACTGCGCCGACATCTTCGCCGAGGTCACACGGGCCAAGGAGGCTGGCGTGCCATTGCTGGAGATCCCGATGAACTACTACGACGATCTGGCGGCGCGCTTCGAGTTCGACGATGAGTTCCTCAGCGAGCTTGCGTACTACAACGTGCTGTACGACCGCGATGCGCAGGGCGGCGAGCTGTTCCATGTGTACACCGAACCGTTCGAGGGGCGTTTCTTCTTCGAAATCCTCCAGCGCAAGGGGGACTACACGGGGTACGGCGCGGCGAACGTGGCGGTGCGCCTGGCGGCCATGGCCAAGCTGCGCGCGAGTGCGGGTGGCTAGCACGTTTCACATTCCACCCTCGCGCTTCCCTGCACCGCCCGGCTCACGGATAATCCCCGCACATTCCAAACAACAGCCTGTGAGTCGGTATGAGTGATCCGCAAGTCAGCCTCGGTCAGTCCGAGGGCGGGGCGCGCAAGTCGCGCAAGAACAACCCGGAGAAAACCCGCGAGGACATTCTCCAGGCTGCGATCCACGAGTTCGTCCAGCAAGGCCTGGCTGGCGCGCGGGTCGATGCGATCGCCGAGCGCACCGCCACTTCCAAGCGCATGATCTACTACTACTTCGGCAGCAAGGAACAGCTGTACCTGGAATGCCTGGTCAAGCTCTACGGCGACATCCGCAAGACCGAGCACAGCCTGGACCTGGAGTCGCTGCCGGTCGAGCAGGCGATCCGCCGGCTGGTGGAGTTCACCTTCGATCACCACGACCACAATGTCGACTTCGTACGCATCGTCTGTACCGAAAACATCCATTACGGTGAGTTCGTCAAGCAGGCGCCGGTGATCCGCGAAATGAGCAGCCTGGTGCTCGAATCACTGGCGCGCACCCTGCAGCGCGGGGTCGAGGAAGGCATGTTCCGTGCGGGCATCGAGGTCATCGACCTGCATATGCTGATGAGTTCGTTCTGCTTCTATCGGGTCTCGAACCGGCATACCTTCGGCCAGATCTTCCAGATCGACCTGGCGGACGACGCAATCAAGCTGCGCCACAAGCAGATGATCTGCGAAGCCGTGCTCAACTACATCCGCGCCTGATGCCCAGCATTTGCATCATTCGCCCAGCCGCTGCTCACGTGAAGGCGGGTAGCCGAAATACGCCGCGTAGCACTTGCTGAAGTGCGACACCGAAACGAACCCGCACGCCACCGCCACTTCCATGACCGACAGGTCCGAGTACTGCAGCAGCCGCCGGCTCTTGGTGATGCGCAGCTCCATGTAGTAGCGCCGCGGTGAGGTACCGAGCTGGGCCTGGAACAAGCGGTCGATCTGCCGACGCGAGCGGCCGCTGTAGGCGGCCAGCTGATCGAGGCTGAGGGTCTCTTCCAGGTTGTTTTCCATCAGCTCGACAATGGTGCGAAGTTGCAGGCTCATGGACTTCTTCGCCCCGGGCCCGACCTGGCGATAGCGGGCGCCGGAGAACGACAGGATCTCTTCGACACCTTCGGCCAAGGGATCGCCATACAGCCGGCGTACCAGGCCCAGCATCAGTTCCATGGCGCCATTGGGGCTGGCGGCGGTCAGGCGATCGCGATCAAGGGTGAAGCTGGCCGGCGTGATGCGCGTCTGCGGGCTGCGTTCGGCGAGGCTGGCCCGCTGTTCGGGGTGGATGCTGCAACCGTAGTCGCCCAGCACCCCGGCGCGGCCGAGGAACCATGCACCGCTCCACAAGCCACCCAGGGCCATGCCGTGGGCCGCGCAGTCGCCCAGCAGGCGGTCGAGTTCGGGGTATTTGAGCGGGGTGCGCAGGCCGGCGCAGATGACCAGGAGGTCGGGCTCCTTGAGCTTGCGCGGGTCCAGCTCGCTGGCCACCAGTTCCAGCCCCAGGTCACTCAGCACTCGGTCACCTTCGAGCGACAGCGGGGTGAAGCGGAAACTGTCGGCTCGCAGCAGGTTGGCGGTGACCAGCACGTCCATCGCCACGGTGAAACTGGCCATGGAAAAATGCTCGAGCAGAACGAAGTCGACGCGGTACGGCACCTGTTCGTCGCTGGCGCCGGATTTGAGCCGCAACATGTTACTGGTGCTAGTCTTCTTGCTGAACTGGCGAGGCGTGGGCACAGCGGACTCCGTTTCCTTCGATGGCGCAGGGAGTGTGCTGGGAGTTGCGGGGAAAGACAATCACTGGCCGGATAATGCCGCGAGCCCTGCACTGGCGGTATGCGGATTGGAATGAACCCTTGGCGCCTGGCGTGAACAAATGCATTACATGCTCACAGGAGAACGCTCATGGAAATCGGAACGGTCTGGATCCTCGTCGCAGTGCTGGTGATTCTTCTGCAGATCTGGGCGATATGGCACATCATCGGCAGCGAGCGCCGTGCCGAGCGCAAGATGTTGTGGGTCGTGTTCGTGGTTTGGGCGCCGTTCCCCGGCCTGTTGTTCTGGGCCTGGCGCGGGCCGCGGGCGGTGAAGGGCAGGGCCGTGCTGGAAGAAAAATGAGCCTTGCCTGGCGCCTGTCGCAAGGACAGGCGCCACGGACTTGGATCTCGGTGCCGATCCCTGGAAAAACCTGTCTGGGCGGGTAGAATTGGCGCTCCTGCCTTCAGCGAGCCTGCCCCATGTCAGCGCCGTCACTCGAGCTGTTCCCGACCGGCCCTGAACATGCCGAAATCATCCGCAATCTTTACCAGTTCTATGCCTACGAGTCCTCGGACTGGGAGCAGGAAGACGTGGAGGCGGACGGGCGTTTCTACCTGCACGAGGCGCACATGGCGCGCTACTGGCAATCGTCCGGTTGGGGGGCAAGCCTGGTGCTGGTCGACGGCTTCATCGCCGGCTTCGTGCTGGTCGAGCGTAGCGAGCTGCCAGGGGTCGAGGCCCTCGAGCTGGCCGACCTGTTCATCCTCAAGCGCTACCGCCGTCAAGGCATTGGCCGGGCAGTAGCGTGCCAGATGCTCCGCAGTGGCGCGCATGACTGGCTGTTGCGCTGCTATCGGCAAGATGAAGCGGCCATGGCCTTTTGCAGCCGCGTCGTCGCCGAGTTGCCGCGCGCCGTGCAGGTAATCGCGCCGGAAGATGACCCGCAGTTGCACACCTGGCGCATTGCAGCGATGCGCCACTGAGGTGCAGTGTGCGCGAATTTTTGTGAACCACTTCACAAAATCCTGTCGCTCAACGGCATAATGCCAGTATCTTGAAAAACGGCCCCGCAGGTTCAGGAAGAATGCCATGTCGCTAGTCGCGAGCCCCGACGTCATGTACCGGTTGTTGATCCAGAGCGTGGTGGACTATGCCATCTACCTGCTGACCCCGGAGGGGGTGGTCGCCAACTGGAACCCGGGGGCGCAGCGCGCCAAGGGCTATGAGGCCGCCGAGGTTGTCGGGCAGCACTACTCGCTGTTCTACAGCGAGGCGGACCGCGCTGCCGGCCTGCCGCAAGCCAACCTCGAGCAGGCGCGCCGCTGTGGTCGTTTCGAGGAGCATGGCTGGCGCCTGCGCAAGGACGGCAGCCTGCTGCGCGCCCATGTGGTGATCGAGGCGGTGCATGACGACGACGGGCAACTGGTGGGTTTCGCCAAGATCACCCGTGATTGCACCGAGCAGTACCATGCACAGATGGCCCAGCGCGAGCAGGAGCGGCATTTCCGCCTGCTGGTGCAGTGCGTGCGCGACTATGCCATCTATATGCTCGACAGCGCCGGCCATGTGATCAACTGGAACGCCGGGGCCGAGCGAGCCAAGGGCTACAAGGCCGATGAAATCGTCGGCCAGCATTTCTCGGTGTTCTACACCCATGAAGACCGCGTCGGCGGCCTGCCCGAACAGGGGCTGGAGACGGCCCGTCGGGAAGGGCGCTTCCAGGCCGAAGGTGTACGCCAGCGCAAGGACGGCTCGCATTTCTGGACCAGCGTGGTGATCGAGGCCATCCATGACGAGGACAGCGGCCAACTGATCGGTTTCGCCAAGGTTACCCGTGACATCTCCGAGCGTCGTCGCTACGAGCTGGAGCTGCTGCAGGCCAAGGAGCTGGCCGAGCAGTACAGCCAGGAGATGAGTACCCTGTCGCAGTTTCTCGATTCGGTGATCGCCAATATTCCAGCTTGTGTCATCGTCCAGGACCTGGTCAGCCAGCGCATCCTGTTGGCCAACCAGCAGGCCGAGCGCTTGTTCGGTGGCCAGGGGGCGAGCCTGATTGGCACGCTGCCCGCAGATTGCGCGGTGCCGGCTGCCGCCGAGTTTCTCGAGCAGCAACTGGCGCGCGGCGCACGCAGTACCAAGGGTTACGCCGCTGAAACCCGTGTGGAAACCGTCGCGGGAGCTCGCACCTTGCGCAGCCGCGCGCTGCTCAGCCAGAACCGCGACAACCAGGCCGATTACGTGCTGTTCATCGCCGAGGACGCCACTGAAGAACTGGCAGCCCATGCGCAGATTCACCACATGGCCCATCACGATGCGCTGACCGGCCTGCCCAATCGCACCTTGTTCCATGAGCGCCTCAAGCAGGCGCTGGCGCGCGGCGAGGACAGTGGCAAGCTGACCGCCACCTTGTGCCTGGACCTGGACAACTTCAAGAACATCAACGACTCCCTCGGCCATGCCTTCGGCGACAAACTGCTGCGTGCCCTGGGCAAGCGCCTGCGTCGGGAGCTGCGCGAGCACGACACCTTGGCCCGGCTAGGTGGGGATGAGTTCGCCGTGGTTCTGGCCGGGCTGGACAACCGCGAGGCGGCCTGCAATACCGCCCGGCGCCTGATCGATGCGATCTGTCCGCCGTTCCAGATCGAAGGGCACCAGTTCGCTGTCGGTGTGAGCATTGGCATTGCCTTTGCGCCCGAGGACCAGGACAACGCCGAGCAACTGCTCGGCTACGCCGACATGGCCCTGTACGAAGCCAAGCGCAATGGCCGCAACCGCTACGAATGCTTCCATGTCGAACTCGACGTTGCCGCACGCCAGCGCCGCCTAGTGGAGACCGACCTGCGCACAGCCCTGCACCTGGGGCAATTGCAATTGCACTACCAGCCGGTGGTGGACCAGCAGTGCAACAGCGTCACCGGCTACGAGGCGCTACTGCGCTGGGAGCACCCCAGCCGTGGCCTGATCATGCCCATGGATTTCATTCCCATCGCCGAGGAGACCGGGCTGATCCACGAGATTGGCGCCCGTGTGTTGAATCTCGCCTGCCAGGAGGCGGCGACCTGGGAAGGGCAGGAGGTGGTGTCGGTCAACCTGTCGCCGGTGCAGTTCAAGAACAGTGGGCTGGTGCACACCGTTTCCCTGGCACTGTCGGACTCAGGGCTTGCCCCGCATCGCCTGGAACTGGAGATCACCGAGTCGGTGCTGCTGGGCAACAGCGAGGAGAACGTGCGCATCCTGCGGGAGCTGAAAGAGCTTGGCGTGTCGATCTCGCTGGACGATTTCGGCACCGGCTATTCGTCGCTGGGTTACCTGCGCTCGTTCCCGTTCGACCGGATCAAGATCGACAAATCCTTCGTCCACGACATGTGCGACAGTCGCGAGGCGATGTCGATCATCCGCGCGATCACCGAGCTGTCCAACAGCCTGAAGATCAAGACTACGGCCGAGGGCGTGGAGTCGGCCGAGCAGATGGAGCGCCTGGCGGCAGAAGGGTGTTCGCATTTCCAGGGCTACTTCTATGGGCGACCGGCACCGGCCAGCGAGCGCCTGAAGAAGCCGGGCAGGATTGTCAGGGACTGAGGCACGGTGTCTGCTTCGCGGGTAAACTCGCCCTGACGCGGGCAAAAACACTTGCCATCCGGCGCCCCATCTCTTCTACACTCGCAAGGTTCGTCCTGCCCAGAGATCCGCATGACCACCCGCACCCCGCTGTCCGGCGTCAACCACCCCTTGCGCGGCATCGCCCTGGTGGTGGCCGCGACTTTCCTGTTCGCCAGCCATGATGGGCTGTCGAAATTCCTCGGTGGTATCTACCCGGTGATCATGGTGGTCTGGGCGCGCTATGTGGTGCATACGCTGCTGATGGCCGGCATCTTCATGCCCCAGGCGGGGCTGCGTGTACTGCGCACCCGGCGTCCGTTGCTGCAGACCTTGCGGGCCTTGAGCCTGCTCAGCACCAGCCTGTTGTTCACGGCGGGCCTGCAGTACCTGCCGCTGGCCGAGGCCACGTCGGTCAACTTTCTCGCCCCGGTGCTGGTCACTGCGCTGTCGGCTCCGCTGCTCAAGGAGCGGGTCACGCTCGGCCAGTGGCTGGCGGTAGTGATGGGGTTCATCGGGGTACTGGTGGTGGTGCATCCGGGCGGAGCGATGTTCACCCCGGCGATCCTGTTTCCCTTCGGTTCGGCCCTGGGTTTCTGCTTCTACCAGCTGCTGACCCGGATTCTGGCCGCCCATGACAGCCCAACCACCAGCAACTTCTACGCAGGCCTGTGCAACACCCTGATCATGAGTGCGCTGGTGCCGTTCTTCTGGCAGACACCGCAATGGCAGCACGTACTGCTGATGCTCGCCCTTGGCGGTTGCGGCATGACCGCCCACCTGCTGCTGACCAAGGCCTTCCGCCATGCAGCTCCGGCGCTGCTGGCGCCGTTCAGCTACTGCCAGATCGTGTTTGCGGGTGTGCTGGGCCTGGTGGTATTCGGCCAGGTGCCGGATACCACCAGTATCGTGGGCATCGCCATCATCTGCCTGAGCGGCCTTGGTGCCGCCTGGATGCAGCGGCGCAAGTGACCGTCAGCCTTTGACCAGGGCCTTGAGCGAAGCGTCGAAGCTGCGCAGGGCGTCGGCCTGCACGTGTTGCTCGACCTGCAACTGGCGGGCGACATTCGCCGTGTCGCTGGGCAGCGCTTCACGGGCCTGGCCTTCGGCGCGGCCGATGTAGGTCAGTTGGTCGTCGTAGAAGCGTGCGACCACCTGGGTTTCGATGTCCGGGCTGGTGGCGCTGGCGAGGCGGCTCTGGGCATCGAGTAGCACGATCACGTCGGGGCGATCGGCGAGCAGGGTGTCCAGATCGTCGTAGAAGGTGACCTCGGCGAAGGTCTGCGCCAGCGACTGGGCCAGCCAGCCATAGGCCTGGCTGCCACTGTTGAGCGTGGCCACTTGCACGGCACGCGAGGCGCCAGGCACTGAAGGAGGGACCTCGCGATGGCGCTGCAGGTAGTCCAGGGTGGCAGCGGCATTGCGGCCCAACAGCACGGCGACATGTTGGCCCGGTTTCAGCGACACGCTGGACAGCTCGGTGGCCGAATAGAAGTGGCCGTAGGGTTGCGCCACCTGCGAGGTGGCCGAGGCGGCACAGCCACCCAGAGCGGACAGCAGGGCCAAAATCGCGGCGAGCATGCCGCCTTTGCTGATCGATGCCATGATCGATGCCTCATCGAAGGTTCAATGAAGCCATCTTCCGCCTCCGGGCCCAGCGGTGGAACTTGAAGATATTCATGGTCGCTATCGACGATGTCGATGGGGCGCGGCTGCCTCGACCTGCCTGACAGACCCAGCCTATCGCCTTTCAATAGTCGCTCTATTAGACCTCTGCCCATGCTGGGCTAGTCTTTCCCGTGGCCTCGCGATTTGCGCGTGCAGCGCCGCGGGCCTGCGTCGGCAACAGACCGACCACCCCCTGATGAAGAGAAGGCACGAGCCTTGCGGCTCGGGCTGCAGAACACCTGGCATAGACCGGAAATCTGGACAACCGACCCATAAGGTACCCGCAGATGTCGAACGAATCGAAATGCCCGTTCCATCAAACCGCAGGCGGCGGCACCACCAACCGTGACTGGTGGCCCGACCAGCTCAACCTCAGGATTCTCCACCAGCACGGCAGCCAGTCCGATCCGATGGACCCGGATTTCGATTATGCCAAGGCGTTCAAGAGCCTTGACTTCCAAGCCCTGAAAAAAGACCTCACCGCGTTGATGACCGACTCCCAGGACTGGTGGCCTGCGGATTTTGGCCACTATGGCCCGCTGTTCGTCCGCATGGCCTGGCATAGCGCAGGCACCTACCGCATCGCGGACGGCCGCGGTGGCGCGGGCTCCGGCCAGCAGCGCTTCGCCCCGCTCAACAGCTGGCCCGACAACGTCAGCCTGGACAAGGCCCGGCGGCTGCTGTGGCCGATCAAGCAGAAATACGGCAACAAGATTTCCTGGGCCGACCTGATCGTGCTCACCGGCAACGTCGCGTTGGAGTCGATGGGCTTCAAGACCTTCGGTTTCTCCGGAGGCCGCGCCGATGTCTGGGAGCCGGACGAAGATGTGTACTGGGGCTCGGAGAAGGTCTGGCTGGGGGGCGACACCCGCTACGGCAAGGCCCAGCCGCCCGGTAAAGGTGATCTGGTAGCAGAGCCTGCCAAGCATCCGGAGGAGCAAAGCCGTACCGAGCCGGCAGGGCGCAACCTTGAAAACCCGCTGGCAGCCGTGCAGATGGGCTTGATCTACGTAAACCCTGAAGGCCCGGAGGGCAATCCTGACCCGGTCGCTTCGGGCAAGGACATTCGTGAGACCTTCGGCCGCATGGCGATGAATGACGAAGAAACCGTGGCCCTGATCGCCGGCGGCCACGCCTTCGGCAAGACCCACGGTGCAGGCCCTGCGGACAACGTCGGTGCCGAACCTGAAGCCGCCGGGCTCGAGCTGCAAGGGCTGGGTTGGGCCAACAAGTTCGGCACTGGCAAGGGTGGCGATACCATCACCAGCGGCCTGGAAGTGACCTGGACCTCGACCCCGACCCGCTGGAGCAACGAGTACCTGAACAACCTGTTCAACTTCGAGTGGGAACTGACCAAGAGTCCGGCGGGCGCCCATCAATGGCGTCCCAAGGATGGCAAGGGGGCCAACAGCGTGCCCGATGCCCACGATCCGGCCAAGCGCCATTCACCGATGATGCTCACCTCTGACCTGGCCTTGCGCTTCGACCCGATCTACGAGCCGATCGCCCGGCGTTTCAAGGAGCATCCCGAGCAACTGGCCGACGCCTTCGCCCGTGCCTGGTACAAGCTGATCCACCGTGACATGGGGCCACTGGCCCGTTACCTGGGCCCGGAAAACCCGCAGGAAGAACTGCTCTGGCAGGACCCGATCCCCAAGGTCGATCACCCGCTGGTAGACGAGCAGGACATCACGGCGCTCAAGGCCAAGGTGCTGGCCTCGGGCCTGAGCGTTGCCGAACTGGTGTCCACCGCCTGGGCGGCAGCTTCGACCTTCCGTGGCTCGGACAAGCGCGGTGGCGCCAACGGCGGGCGCCTGCGCCTGGAACCTCAGCGCTCCTGGGCCGCCAACCAGCCTCAGCAATTGGACAAGGTGCTCAAGGCGCTGGAGAAAATCCAGGGCGAATTCAACAGCGGCGGCAAGAAGATTTCGCTGGCCGACCTGATCGTGCTGGCCGGCTCCGCTGCGGTCGAGAAGGCCGCCCAGGACGCTGGACACACTGTCAACGTGCCGTTCCGGCCGGGTCGCACCGATGCCTCCCAGGCGCAGACCGATGTCGAGTCGTTCGCCGTGCTGGAGCCGCTGGCAGACGGCCTGCGCAACTTCACCAAGGCCAGGTACAGCGTCAAGGCCGAGAAGCTGCTGCTGGACAAGGCCCAGTTGCTGACCCTCACCGCGCCGGAACTGACCGTGCTGGTCGGTGGCCTGCGGGTGTTGGGCGCCAACCACGGTGGCAGCCAGCATGGGGTGTTTACCGACAAGCCTGGCACCTTGAGCAACGATTTCTTCCGCAACCTGCTGGACATGAGCGTGGAATGGAAGCCGACCTCGGCTGACAACGAGACCTTCGAAGGCCGTGACCGCAAGACCGGGCAGGTGAAATGGACCGGCACGCGGGTTGACCTGGTGTTTGGTTCCCACGCCCAGTTGCGGGCGTTGAGCGAGGTGTACGGCAGCAGCGATGCCAAGGAGAAATTCGTCAAGGACTTCGTGGCGGCCTGGGTCAAGGTGATGGAGTTGGATCGTTTCGACTTAAACCGCGGGGTCTAGAGGTGATGTTGTCGTAACGCTGGCATTTCCCGCAAAAAGTGTCTCTGTGTGCCCTCCGGCTCCGACGTCAGCGGAGGGCATCCAGGGACCATAAACCTTGGCGATCATGGTCCAGTCTTTGTGGCCCAAATAGTATTCGGGTCGTTCGATCGAGCCTTCCGAGCCTGGCTTAGAGTCGTCAGGCCTGAGAGGCCTAATTTTTACTGCACGTATTTGACGGTCGCGCTAACCAGCAACTGATCGTTAACTGTAACTTTGCAAAAGCGCTTCGTGACTGTTTTGTTATCAGTCGCGAGTGTGGGTGCGCATTGCAAGAGCACCTTTTTGCCCTCCCAGTCCTTAGCTACACCAGAAGTCGTTGCGCTCGCATACTCTTTCATAAATTTGCGATTCCAAGGCCCGAAAAAGACCTCCGGCTCGCCGCCTCCGAAGAAACCAGATTCATCAGTGGCGCAGATCGTACCTTCCACCCGTTTGCCGTCGATGATATTGGCATCGGTATAGCAATTCATCTGACCGTTCCAGGCGTCTAGATCCACTGGGCCCCTGTTAACCCAAGTGGGCGCGGTAACGCATCCCGAGAGCGTTGCGACTGCGAGAGCGCCAAGGCAGATGCATTTCATGCAAGACATTGAATTGAGCTTCCTTACTTTTTGAAGCCGCCACCAATACTCGTAATACCCCACAATTTCAAGTTCAGAGTGATCCATGGGAAGGCCATCCTCTCCATCGTCACTTTCGACCTGTCCGAGCTTTCCTACTTCGGTATCCTTCTGACACCAGCAACCTGGCGTAGTAGGGCAACTCGTCCCTGAGCGGTTGCTGGCATCCATTGGTCCTTGCGTGCAAAAGAAGCCCGGCGCTTGGCCGGGCTTGGGGTTACCTGCTGTTCAGAGGCTTGGTGCCTGTACCGTCGCACGTAGCTGGGCTAGATCCTTGGACGGTATGACATAGGTTCTAGACAGCATGTCACCGATCCGCTGGCACCGTGCGGACTGCGTATAGATGAAGATCGTTATGATCCCCAGAGGTACGTCAATGTGTCTCATGAACCCTCGGATCAGAGCTTGAACAAGCGTTGGTGGCCCGCCTGCTCCGTTGATGACGGTCAGTCCAAAGACGTACTTTCCTGGTGTTCTACCTTTGAAAAGCCACTCGCACAGGGGATATAGGAATAGATAGACGAAGACCAGTTCAAGCCCTGCGAACAATAGGGTCTCTTGATTAGCAAGCCACAGGCCGAGGAGGACGATTGTTCCGTAATCGATGATGTACGCCCCTATGCGTTTCATTAGAAGGGACGTTCTTGAGACTTCCATCAGGTGCTCCGTGCTGTGGGATTTGTCATGCGAGAAGGGCTCAGTGCTTGGCCGGGCTTGGTTTATCTTGGCTTATTCACGGGCTCCCTTGCCCTGAGGGCTCTACTGTATCTAGCCGGTAAAGCAATCGCCATCACCCGGCTCAGGCGACAGCCTTCTGCGCCTCGGCCACCTTGGGCTTCGCCGGCTTGAGCCGTGATACACCTAGCAACACCAGAACCAGCCCGGCAATCTGATAGCCCGAGATCGCCTCGCTGAGAATGGCCCAGGATGCGAGCATGGTCAGCACCGGCCCCAGGTTGCCGACCGCCGCAGTGTGTGTCGGCCCCAGGCGCTGGATCGCCAGGGCCACCCAGTAGATCGGCAGTACCGTGGAAAACAGCGCCATCATCGCCGCGTTGGCCCACACCGCGGCGGGCAATTGCGCCAACTGGGTGACATCCGCCACCAGCAGGTAGTGCGCCAGCACCATCAGCGACGAGGCCGAACCGCACAGCCCGGCCATGCGCATCGAGCCCATGCGCTTGAGCATCATCCCGGTACCGGAGTAATACAGCGCGTAGGTGACGGCGCTGGCGAACACCCATAGCGACCCCACCAGTACCGCGTGCCCACCGCCGGCGGTGCCCAGGTCATGTACGAAGGCGATCCCCAGCCCCAGGTAGCACAAGCCCATCGCCACCAGGGTGCGCGGGGTAGGGCGCTCACGCAGGGCGATGGCCTGGAAGACCAGCACCAGGGTTGGGTAGGTGAACAGAATCAGGCGCTCCAGCCCCGCGCTGATGAACTGCAAACCGTAGAAATCGAACAGGCTCGACAGGTAATAGCCCAACAGCCCGAGCACAGCCACGCGAAACCCGTCACCCAGGGTCAGTGGGGTGCTCGCTGCGCCACGACTGGCCCACACCAGCCAGGCGAACAGCGGCAGCGACAGGCCCATGCGCAGCGCCAGCAAGGTCACGGCATCCACAGGCCCCGCGGCGTAGGCGAGCTTGACGAAGATCGCCTTGAAGCTGAAGCCCAAGGCGGCGAGAACTGCATAGAGGCTGCCGCTTTGCAGGTGTCGCTCAAGTGAGGTACGCAGGCTGTTCATGTTGAATCCGCAACAAAATAAGTCGGAGGCTTATTCTGAATAGAAGGCTTGAAAGCTAGAATCGCTTTTTCTGGAACATGGCGTTCGTTTTTGGAGAAACCCCATGCACTTCGATCTTCAGGACTTGCGCCTGCTGGCTGCCATTGCTGCGACCGGCAGCCTGAGCAAGGCTGCGGCCAGTTTTCCGGTGGCGGTGTCGGCGGCAAGCACGCGCTTGCGCCTGTTCGAGGAACGCAGCGGTCTGATCCTGTTCACCCGCAGGGCTGACGGTATGCAGTTGACCCCCTCCGGGCGGCTGGTACTGGAGTCGGCTCGTGGGGTGCTGGGCGAGGCGCAGAAACTGCAGGACACGCTCAAGGAGCTGGCCGGCCAGCGCCGCATCAACCTGCACCTGGCGGCCTCGACGGTCACCAACAGCACCTTGCTGCCGGCAGTACTGGGGCCGTTCCTGGCCGACTACCCCGAGGTCGACCTGCTGCTGGTCGAGCACAAGAGCGTCGATGTACTGCGGGTGGTGCTGGCCGGGGAATGCGAGATCGGCGTGTTCGACGGCAACCTGGTCAATGATGGACTGGTATCGCTGCCCTTTCGCACCGAGCGCCTGGTGCTGCTGGTGCCCGCCGATCACGAGCTGGCCGGGCGTGAGCACGTGCGGCTGGTCGATGCGTTGGATCATGCCTTCGTCTGCCTGCCGGCAGAGCGCGCGATGCAGCGCTTCGTAGAGGAGCTGGCGATGAACCTGGCCATGCCGCTGAAGATCCGCGTGCGCGCGCCCAGCTTCGAGGCCATCGCCCAGTTGGTGGCGCAGCGCGCTGGGCTGGCGATTGTCCCGGAGATCGCGGCCGTGCGTGCCGAGCAGGAGCTCGCGGTGCGCCGGGTAGCACTGGAGGAGCGTTGGGCGACCCTGGAACTGCGTATCTGCTTTCGCAGCTGGGAAGCTCTCAGCTCCCACGCCAGACAGTTGGTCACCTTCCTTTCCGGGCAGTAATCCGATGAGGTGGCACTCTGCAATCTTGGCCGGAGCGCTTACAATCACTGCTTTTGCACTTCAAGACAGGCGCGCTGGTCAATGACGCTCGACCCTCCAACCCTTTTGGCCCTGACCGTCGCCCTCGCGGCAGCGGCGGCGCTTTACCTGGCGATCGAATGGCGCAGTGTGCGCGAATCATCGCTGCTTTACTGGAGTGCCGGTTTCGCCACCATCACCGTAGGCTCCACCCTCGCGCTGCTGCGCATGAACGGTTTTCTGCTGATTGGCATCTGGTTCGCCAACGGCATGCTGGTGTTCGCGCATTTCTGCTTCCTGCTGGGCGTTGCCCGTTTCACCGAGGTGCGATTGTCACGGGGCTGGCTGCTGGTCGTGCTGGTGTGGGTGAGCCTGCTGTTGCTGCCGGAAGGGCCGTCGTGGTCGAAGATCATGCTGGTGGTCAATTCGCTGCTGGTGGCCCTGGTGTCGCTACGTGCCAGTTTCCTGCTGCGTCCGCACGGCGTGTCGCTGAGTGTGGGGGCGGTGCAACTGCGCTACGTGATGCTGATCCACGGGCTGTTCTACGTGATCAAGGCCCTGACCGTGGTGATTCCGGGAACCTTGATCGACCTTGCGGCATTTCGCGGTGAAATCATCCAGATTTCGCTGATCGAAGGGGCGATGGCGATCATGCTGATCGCCTTGTCGATGACCGGCACCGAGCGCTACCGGCGTGAGGAGCGCATCGCGCTTCTCGCCGCGCGTGATCCGCTCACGGCGCTGTTCAACCGCCGCGCCCTGGAAGTGCGTGCGCCGGTGTTGCTGCGGGCGACAAGCCACGAGCGCCCTGGCGCCGTGCTGTTGATCGATATCGACAACTTCAAGCTGGTCAACGACCTTTACGGCCATACCGCAGGTGACCGGCTGCTGGTGGCGCTGAGCGAAACCATTCGTGGCCTGCTGCCGGCCAATGCCCTGGCAGCGCGACTGGGGGGTGATGAGTTCGTCATTCTGCTGGGCAATGCGCGCCGCGACGAAGTCGAGGTGCTGGGCACTATTCTGCGCGAGCGCTTCCAGGACATCGCTTCACAGTCCTTCGTCACCCCGATGGCGGTGACCCTGAGCATCGGTGCCAACCTGTTCGATCAGCCGCCGGCCAGCCTCACGGCGCTGATCGAGCAGAGCGATGCCGCGCTGTATCAGTCCAAGCGCAGTGGACGCGACAGCATGCGCCTGGTGGACCTGACCTTGACGGGCGATTGAGCCGGCATCGGGCTTTCACTTGTTGTTGATGCATTCGGACTGCACCGAATAACGCACGGTGCGCAGGGTGCCCTGGCTGTCCTCGAAGGTCATCAGGCGCGGTACCACCTCGCACGTGCGCGGGTCGCCTGACTGGCGCACCAGCCGCGCCACATCCAGTGGCATGCCATAGCGGTAGTCGACGATCTCCGGCATGGGCTTGTCGCGCTTGATGGCGTAGGCGGCCACGGCTTGCTGGTGCGCCTGCAGCAACTGCTCGCTGCGCTGAGCGGAAAAGCCGGTGGCTTGGACGCCGAAGGCCAGCAGGAGCAGGGCGATCGCTGTGCTCAGTCGTTTCATGGGGTTTCTCCGGAAGGGCTGTGGTTTCCGGATCACGCTAGCGAGCAGCAGCCAACAAGGGCATGACGATAGCCTTACAGTTGTGAAAGGTCCGTGCCCATGACGCCATTGTAATGCGCCGATCACCCCTTGTCGGAGGACGGCAGGATGCGGTTGATGACCGTGCTGCCGTTGTCGTTGCGGGTCAGGTAGATCGGCAGGACCTTGGGCAGGTTGTTCACCAGGCGGTTGACGTCGCGGGTGTCGTAGATGCCGCTGATGCGGATGTTGCCGACACTGCTGTCGGCCAGCAACAGGGGCTTGTCCAGGTAACGGTTGATCACCGGCAATGCCTGGGACAGGCTGAGGTTGTCGAGTACCAGGCGACCGCTGCGCCAGGCCAGGCTATTGGCATAGTCGTCGCTCTGGGCCAGTTGCGGTTCGAAGTCACCGATGCTGTAGCTGGCCTGCATGCCGGGGCCGAGGCGGTAGCCGCCTTCGCCACTGTTGCTGGAAACCAGCACTGAGCCTTCGACCAGGGTCACCTTGACCTGATCTTCGTACTTCCACACGTTGAACTGCGTGCCGGTGACCCGCGTCTGGCCGTGACCAGCGCGAACGATGAAAGGGTGCTCGCTGTCGTGGGTAACCTTGAAGAAGGCTTCGCCCTTGATCAGGTCGACCTGGCGCCGGTCCTTGTAGTTGAGGTAGCGCAGCTCGCTGTTCAAGTTGAGCTCGACCTGGCTGCCGTCGTGCAGTTGCACCGTACGCACCTGCTGGTCGCTGTCGAAATGCTGGTAGCGATTGGGCAACCAGCCTTGCTCCCAGCCAACCCAGCCGGCCAGGGGCAGGGCGAGCAGGGTGATCACCGCGGCTGAGGCCAGTGGTCGCCAGTTGCGCTGGTGGGACCTGGCCGCAGGCAGTTCGGTCACGTGGGTGGCACGCGGCAGCATGTCGGCGGTATGCCAGATCTCCAGCATCGCCTGGTATTCCTCGGCATGCCGGGTGTCGGCGGCCAGCCACTGAGCAAACGCCTCACGCTCGGCGGCCGAGCAATCCTCGGCGTGCAGGCGCATGCACCAGTGCGCAGCGGCATCGGTGATGGCATCGTCGTCGAGGGGGGTGAGGCGGTCTTGGTTCATTGCGGCTCCCGGTTTTGCGCATTCTACCTGCCAGAGGGGCCCTGCGAGAACCAAGATAATGGCGAATGACTATCAGTTGCGATTTTTTTCGTCGGTTTTCCGGCGCAGCGGCATAGGGGGGGCACCGAGAGGGCTGAGGGAACAACGACTTAGATAGCCTGCTAATAAAAGCTTTGACATTAACTGCCTAGGCAGTAATATTTTCTAACATCTTTTCTGAGCGATGCCGATGGCCCATTTCACCCCGGAAAACTTCCAGACCTGCGCCATTGGCATGTTGCTCGGCCGCGCCTCGTTATTGAAGGACCGCATTCTCGACTGGCACCTGGAAGCTGATGGCGTTACCGCTGCGCAGTTCAAGGTGTTGATCATCGTGACCCAGTACCAGGTAGATACCCCGGCCGAACTGTGCCGCTGCCTGGGGCTGGACAGCGGTTCGATGACGCGCATGCTCGATCGCCTCGAGCAGAAGGGCCTGATCCTGCGCAACCGCTGCCCCGACGACCGTCGCCAGGTGCGGCTGGCGCTGACCGACGACGGTCAACGTCTGGCTGACCGTCTGCCGGAGATCGGGGCAATGGCGATGAACGAGCTGGTCGGTTCGCTCGAACCCGACGAGCTCAAGATCCTCGAGACGCTGCTGGCAAAGATTCTCTTGGCCGCCAGCGACCCGTTGACGATTGCCCGTTTCGGCGATCGCACCCCTGATCCGACTTGATTCAAAGGTATTTTTCATGGCCACACCCTCGGATGCACCCACTCCCGCCGAAGTGCCCGACGCCACGCGCAAGCGCAAGACCTGGCTGCTGGCCCTGTTGCTGGTATTGATATTGGCCGGCGCCGCCGGCTGGGCCTGGTACAGCTTGATCGGGCGCTGGCACGAAAGCACCGACGATGCCTACGTCAACGGTAACGTGGTGGAGATCACTCCACTGGTGACGGGTACCGTCACCAGCATCGGCGCCGACGATGGCGACCTGGTGCACGCCGGCCAGGTGCTGTTGCGCTTCGACCCCAGTGACAGCGAGGTCGCGCTGCAGGCCAGCGAGGCCAAGCTGGCGCGCACGGTGCGCCAGGTGCGCGGCTTGTACAGTAACGTCGATGCACTCAAGGCCCAGGTGCAGACGCGCCAGGCCGAACTGAAGAAGGCTCGCGAGAACTACGCCCGGCGCAAGGTCCTGGCTGACAGCGGGGCGATCGCCGCTGAAGAGCTGTCGCACTCACGCGACGACCTGACCGCTGCGCAGAGCGCCCTGGACAACGCCCGCCAGCAACTCAACACCAGCACTGCGCTGATCGACGACACCGTGGTGTCGTCGCACCCGGACGTGATGGCCGCGGCCTCCGACCTGCGTCAGGCTTACCTGGACAACGCTCGCACCACGTTGGTGGCGCCGGTGACCGGCTACGTCGCCAAGCGCACCGTGCAATTGGGGCAACGCCTGCAGCCGGGCACCGCGACCATGGCGGTGATTCCGCTCGACCAGGTATGGATCGACGCCAACTTCAAGGAAACCCAGCTGCGTGACATGCGTATCGGTCAGCCAGTGGAGATCACCGCCGACCTGTACGGTAGCGAAGTCAAGTACAGCGGGACGGTCGACAGCCTGGGCGCCGGCACTGGCAGTGCCTTCGCCCTGCTGCCCGCGCAGAACGCCACGGGCAACTGGATCAAGATCGTCCAGCGTGTGCCGGTGCGGGTGCACCTGAACCCCGAGCAGCTCAAGGACCATCCGCTGCGCATCGGCCTGTCCACCGTGGTCGAGGTCGACCTGCACGACCAGAGTGGCCCGGCGCTGGCCCAACAGCCGCCGCAACAGGCCAGCTACACCACCCAGGTGTATGACCGTCAGTTGGCCGAGGCCGATCGTCTGATCGCCCAGCTGATCCATGACAACAGCGCCGCCAGTGGCAAGACGGCGCAGCGATGAGCAACGGCGCATCCGCCCAGTTCACCCCGCCGAGCCTGCTGCTGACCACCATTGGGTTGTCGCTGGCGACCTTCATGCAGGTGCTCGACACCACCATCGCCAACGTGGCGTTGCCAACCATTTCCGGCAATCTGGGGGTGAGCTACGAGCAGGGCACCTGGGTCATCACCTCCTTTGCGGTAAGCAATGCCATTGCGCTGCCGCTGACGGGGTGGCTGAGCCGCCGCTTTGGCGAGGTGAAACTGTTCATCTGGGCCACCTTGTTGTTCGTGCTGGCGTCGTTCCTCTGTGGTATTGCCCAGTCGATGCCCGAGCTTGTGGGCTTTCGCGTGCTCCAGGGCGTGGTCGCAGGCCCCTTGTATCCGATGACCCAGACCTTGCTGATTGCGGTCTACCCTCCCGCCAAACGGGGGATGGCCCTTGCGTTGCTGGCAATGGTGACGGTGGTGGCCCCGATTGCCGGGCCAATCCTCGGCGGCTGGATCACCGACAGCTATAGCTGGCCGTGGATTTTCTTCATCAATGTACCGATCGGTCTGTTCGCTGCCGCCGTTGTGCGCCAGCAGATGCGCACACGTCCGGTGACCACCAGTCGCCAGCCGATGGATTACATCGGCCTGCTGACGCTGATCGTCGGTGTCGGCGCGTTGCAGGTGGTGCTCGACAAGGGTAACGACCTGGATTGGTTCGAGTCCTCGTTCATCGTGGTGGGTAGCCTGATCTCCGCGGTCTTCCTGGCCATCTTCGTGATCTGGGAACTCACCGATCGGCACCCGGTGGTGAACCTGCGGCTATTCGTGCACCGCAATTTCCGCATCGGCACCCTGGTGTTGGTGGGCGGGTATGCGGGCTTTTTCGGCATCAACCTGATCCTGCCCCAGTGGCTGCAGACGCAGATGGGCTACACGGCGACTTGGGCGGGGCTTGCGGTAGCGCCGATCGGCCTGCTGCCGGTGATCATGTCGCCCTTCGTTGGCAAGTATGCGCATCGCTTCGACCTGCGCCTGCTCGCAGGGATCGCCTTTCTGGCCATTGGCGCAAGCTGCTACATGCGTGCGGGTTTCACCAACGAGGTCGACTTCCTGCACATCGCCCTGGTGCAATTGTTCATGGGGATCGGGGTAGCGCTGTTCTTCATGCCGACCCTGACCATCCTGCTTTCGGACCTGCCGCCGCATCAGATTGCCGACGGTTCTGGGCTGGCGACGTTCCTGCGTACACTCGGCGGCAGTTTCGCCGCCTCGCTGACCACCTGGATCTGGATCCGCCGGGCCGACCAGCACCATGCCTACCTGAGCGAGCACATCAGTCAGTACGACCCGGCAACGCGTCACACCCTCGAGCAACTCGGCGGGGCGAGTCCGCAGAGCTATGCGCAGCTTGAGCAGATTCTCAACAGCCAGGCCTACATGATGTCGACGGTGGACTACTTCACCTTGCTGACCTGGGTGTTTGGCGCCTTGTTCCTGCTGGTGTGGCTCGCTCGCCCGCCTTTCACGGCCAAAGCCGGACCCGCTTCGGCGGGGCACTGAGGTGTACTTGCGGCACGGCTGCGTGCAGCCGTTGCCGCGATCGGGGCTTTTCCCCTAACCTTGCAGGTCTATTCCTTCGACAGTGGCAGTTTCATGGACAAGGTCATTCTCATCACTGGCGCCAGCCGCGGTATCGGTGCCGCGACCGCGAGGTTGGCGGCGCAACAGGGCTACCGCATCTGCATCAATTATCACGCCGACGATCACGCTGCCGAACGCATCCTGGCCGAGGTTCGGGGGCTGGGCGCCCAGGCCATCGCCGTGCGGGCCGATGCCAGCGTCGAGGATGAAGTGATCCAGGTGTTCCAGCGGATCGACCAGGAGCTGGGCCCTGTCACCGCGCTGGTCAATAACGCCGGGACCATCGCGACTCAGAGCCGGGTCGACGAAATGTCCGAATTCCGCCTGCTCAAGCTGATGAAAACCAACGTGGTCGGCCCGATGCTCTGTGCCAAACATGCCTTGCTGCGCATGTCGCGGCGCCATGGCGGGCAGGGTGGTGCGATCGTCAACGTGTCGTCGGTGGCTGCACGCCTGGGCTCGCCCAACGAGTACGTCGACTATGCCGCTTCCAAGGGCGCGTTGGACACCTTCACCCTTGGGCTTGCCAAGGAAGTGGCGGGCGAGGGGGTGCGGGTCAACGGCGTGCGTCCCGGTTATATCCATACCGACTTCCACGCCTTGAGCGGTGATGCCCAGCGCGTCACCAAGCTCGAACCTGGCCTGCCCATGGGCCGCGGTGGGCAACCGGAGGAAGTGGCCGAGGCGATCCTCTGGTTGTTGTCGGAGAAAGCATCCTATTCCACCGGCAGCTTCATCGATCTGGGAGGCGGGCGCTGAGCTTCAGCCCAGGATGTGTGTCACCCGTTCGAGCAGTGCTTTGAGCTCGAACGGGCTGGAAATGATTTCGATATTTGTTGGCAACCCGTCGTGGTCTGCCAGCGTCTGGGTGGCGTAGCCGGTGATGAGCAAGGCTGTGCAGCCAGGTGTCAGGGCCGCATTCATTTCGATCAGTTGCCGACCCTTGGGGCTGTCGGACAAGGCGATGTTGCCGACCAGCAGGTCCGGGCGCAGCCCCTTGCGCAGGGCGGCAAGCGCCCGGTCGATGCTGGCGAAGGCATGCACGTCGTAGCCCGCCTCGCTCAGCAGCTCGCTGATGACCAGCTTCATCGCCGCCTGGTCCTCGATCAGCAGGATTGACCGCGCAGGGGGCGGGGCCGGCAGGCTCTGCGGTTCGGGGGGCGGGAGGTTTTCGGCTCTGGGCAAATAAAGGTGAACGCAGGTGCCGTTGCCCGGAGTCGAGTCGAGGTGCATTTGCCCCCCAGACTGCTGCACGAAGCCGTACACCATGGACAACCCCAAGCCAGTGCCCTGCCCGAGCGGCTTGGTGGTGTAGAACGGTTCGAAGGCTCGTTGCGCCACCTCCGCTGGCATGCCTTGGCCGTTGTCCTCGACTCGCAAGTGCAGGTATTGGCCCGGGGCGAGCCGCAGACGTTGGGCTTGCGCCGGGGTCATTTCCAGGTTTTCGCAATGAATCACCAAGGTGCCACCGTCGGGCATGGCATCGCGGGCATTGATGCACAGGTTGAGCAGCGCGCTTTCCAGTTGCGAGGGGTCGATGCAGGTTGGCCACAGCTGTGAAGCTGTGCGATCGATGAGCTCGATGTCCGAGCGCAGCGAGCTCTGCAGCAGCGCAAGCATGTCGCCGACCAGTTGCTGGATGTCGGTGGCGCGGGGCAGCAATGTCTGTCTGCGCGAGAAGGCCAGCAGGCGCTGCACCAGTGACGCGGCCTTGGACGCGTTTTGCTCGATGATGCCGAACAGCCGGCTCACCTCATCGCTCTGCAGCCCGGACAGGCGTGGTTTGGCAAGCTCCAGCGCACCGAAGATGCCGCCGAGCAGGTTATTGAAGTCGTGGGCGATGCCGCCGGTGAGTTGGCCAACCGCTTCCATTTTCTGCGCCTGGCGCAGTGCCTGCTCGGCTTCGCGCAGGCGCTCCTGCTCAAGGGTGCGCTCGGTGATGTCGTAGGCGAACAGGCAGGCGCTGAGTGGCGGGCGTTCGTCGCTGTGCAGCGGGGTGATCCGCAGCTCGTAGTGGCGCCGATAGGGCGGCCCGTCGAAGGCGACGCTTTCGATCACCGTTTCACCCGCCAGCGCTCGGTTGACCAGTGGTAGCAGGCATTGGAGCGGCTGTGGCAGGCCGGCAAGCGCTTCGTCCAGGCGATCGCCGACTCTGAGGCAAAAACCGTGCAGGCGTTGGAATGTCTGCCGGCCGGTGCGGTTGATCGCTTGCAGGCGCAGGTCCGGGGCGATGACGAAGACATTGGCCAAGCTGTGATCGACCAGCTCGATGAACAGCCGGCGTTCGGCCAGGGTCTGGTCGAAGCGCTGCTCGAGTTGCTCGTGCACTCGGCGCAACAGGACGTTGTCCAAGGGCGATACTTCGGCTTGCTGCGCCAGCCGGTTTTCCAGCTCGCCGTTGCGCTGCTGCAAGGCCAGGATCTGTTGGCGCAGTTGAGTGGGGTCGTCCATCGGGTGCTCGTCCATGTGCAGGTAGCCTCACTATAGCGGCTGATCCTTCAAAATGAGCGCACGATACGCCCCAGTGTCTCCATCGCAGTCTCCGTGGCGTCGTTCCACGGGGTGCCGTAGTTCAGCCTGATGCAGTTGCCGAAGCGCCGGGTCGGCGAGAAGATCGGCCCCGGTGCGATGCTGATGCCTTGCGCCAGGGCCATGTGGAACAGCTTGAGCGCGTCCATCTGCTCGGGCAGTTCCAGCCACAGGAAGTAGCCGCCGGCGGGCTGGCTGACCCGTGTCTGCGCCGGGAAATGGCGGGCAATGGCGGCGAGCATGTTGGCCTGCTGGCCTTCCAGGGCGTAGCGCAACTTGCGCAGGTGGCGATCGTAACCGCCATGTTGCAGGTAGTCGGCGATGGCGGCCTGGGCCGGCATCGAGGCGCACAGCGAGGTCATCAGCTTGAGCCGCTCGATCTTCTGAGCGAAACGGCCGGCGGCGACCCAGCCCACCCGGTAGCCTGGGGCGAGGCTCTTGGAGAACGAGCCGCAGTGCATGACCAGGCCGTCGCGGTCGAAGGCCTTGGCCGGCTTGGGCGCTTGCTGGGCGTAGTAGAGCTCGGCGTAGACGTCGTCCTCGATCAGCGGCACCTGGTGGCGGTGCAGGAGTTCGACCAGTGCCTGCTTTTTCGCCTCGGGCATGCTCGCGCCGACCGGGTTCTGGAAGTTGGTCATCGACCATACGGCCTTGACCGGGTGTTTCTCCAGGGTTTGTGCCAGTACACCCAAGTCCATGCCTTCACGTGGGTGCACGGGAATTTCCACGGCCTTGAGCTTCAGTCGTTCGAGCACCTGCAGGCACACGTAGAAGGCCGGGGCTTCGATGGCAACCAGATCTCCAGGCTCTGTGACTGCCTGCAGGCACAGGTTGAGGGCTTCCAGCGCGCCATTGGTGATCAGCAGCTCTTCCATCGGCAGCATCAGGCCGGCGACCATGTAGCGCAGGGCGATCTGGCGGCGCAACTGCGGGTTGCCCGGTGACAGGTCGGTGACCACCACGCGTGGGTCCATGGCGCGGCTGGCGCTGGCCAGCGAGCGGGCCAGGCGCTGCAGCGGGAACAGGGTGGGGCTGGGGAAGGCCGAGCCGAAGGGGACAGTGTGAGGGTCCTTGATCGAATCAAGGATGGAAAATACCAGGGCACTGACGTCGACATCGGTGGATTCGCTGACCGGTGCCTGTGCCTGGGGTTCGCTGAACTGGCGAGGTGCGTGGGTATTGACGAAGTAGCCCGAACGCGGCCGGGCACGAATCAGCCCGCGGCGCTCGAGCAGGTAATAGGCCTGGAACACCGTGGAGGGGCTGACCCCGTGGGTCTGGCTGGCGTAGCGTACCGAGGGCACACGCTGTCCGGGGCCAAGCACCCCGGAGCGGATCAGTTCGGCGATATCGTCGGCGAATCGTTCGTAGCGTTTCATCGTTGTGTTATTCGGCCTGGCAGGCAAGGTTCAAGGCAGTGTAAGGGATCAGCGGTTGAGCGGCGCAACGAAACGGCTGCGTGCACGGCTGTGCACCTGCGGCTGGTCGTTGTCCTGTACCTCGAACGTGAGGTCTACCGAACTGCTCGTTGGGCGGTCGGCGAGCATCGCCACCGATACCGGCAGTTCGCTCATTTCTCCGGCTGGAATGGATATCGCTTGCTTGCCGTGCAGCACGAAGCCTTCGGCGTCGACCAGACGTAGTCGATAGTGCTGGGGATGCTGGGTCTTGTTGATGATCTTGAGCAGGTAGATATTCTCGATCTGGCCCTGGGCATTCTCACGGAACAGGCCGCGGTCCTTGATGACGTCCAGCGACACCATCGGGCGCATCTGCAAGGCCATCACCAGGGCACCGATCATGACCAGCAGGGCCGTGGCGTAACCCAGCAGGCGTGGTCTCAGCCAGTGGGTGCGGCCGCCTTGGAGGTTGTGTTCGGACTTGTAGCCGATCAGGCCGCGGGGGTAGCCCATCTTGTCCATGACCCCGTCGCAGGCGTCGATGCACGCAGCGCAACCGATACAGGCCATCTGCAGGCCGTCGCGGATGTCGATGCCGGTGGGGCAGACCTGCACGCACAGGGTGCAGTCGATGCAGTCGCCCAGATGCTGTGCCTGACGGTCGCTGCCTTTCTTGCGGGGGCCGCGGCTTTCACCGCGACCTGGATCGTAGGCCACGGCCAGGGTGTCCTTGTCGAACATCACGCTCTGAAAGCGCGCATAGGGGCACATGTGCATGCACACGGCTTCACGCAGCCAGCCGGCGTTCAGGTAGGTGGCGGCAGTGAAAAAGACCACCCAGAACAGCGCTGCGCCGCCCAGCTGAAGGGTCAGCAGCTCTTGGGCCAGCGGGCGGATGGGGGTGAAGTAACCGACGAAGGTGAGGCCAGTGATCACCCCGATGGCCAGCCACAACCCATGCTTGAGGCTGCGGCGGGCGAACTTGCCGAGGCTCCAGGGCGCGGCGGCCAGGCGGATGCGCTGGTTGCGGTCGCCTTCGGTGACCTTCTCGCACCACATGAAAAGCCAGGTCCAGACGCTCTGCGGGCAGCTGTAGCCGCACCACACCCGCCCGGCGAAGACGGTGATGGCGAACAGGCCGAACGCGCAGATGATCAGCAGTGCCGACAGCAGGATGAAATCCTGTGGCCAGAAGGTCGCGGCAAAGATGTGGAACTTGCTGTCGGCAAGGTCCCAGAGCACGGCCTGGCGACCGTTCCAGTTCAGCCAGGCCGTGCCGAAGAACAACACGAACAACAGGCCGGCGAAGCCGATCCGCAGGTTGCGGTACAGGCCTGTGAAGCTGCGGGTCTGGATGCGCCCGTCTGCGTGGCGCTTGGGGGTCTTGGCCGCAGGCTCGATCTGGATGATTCGGAAGGGGATTCTCTCGCTCATGGTGGTTCGCTCATCAGGCCTCGATCAGGCCCGGGCACTATGGCCCCCGATCTGTTTACAGCACAGGCTCAGGTAGAGCGATAAAAACCATATCAGATGAACGAGAAGTCCCTTGCAGGCCTCAGATTACCGAGCCTGGAGCACTGCTCTTGAGATGTCTGCGACTATCCACCGCACCGATCACGGTCAGGGCGTCGGCTTCGGCTTCGGTGATCGGTATGCGTTCACCCGCCAGCACGGCGACTGACATGCGCAGTTGTTCATCGGTGAAGATCTCGATCTCCGGCCCCAGGCCTTCTATGCGCAGCTTGTCACCGATCAGTGTGCAGCGTTGGTTGCTTTCGTCGATTTCTACCGGCATGACGTTACCCTCCGCAGGTGGTTACGGGTGTGACCACGGCGAGCTTCGGGTTGCTGCGTCGTTCTGCCGGGCGGATGCTGCCGCACTCCGGGCAAACGCAGCGGTCAATCTTTCAATAGGCCACGGCGCGCTGGTGTGGAGAAACCCATGGATTCCTGGTGGCAGAATGTTTGGCAAGCGATACGGGCAGAGTTCACCGACATCACCGATGAAGGCGAGGTGACGCGGATTCTCGTGCGTCTGCTGATGGCGGCGGTGCTTGGCGCGGTGTTGGGTTTCGAGCGCGAGCACAAGGGCAAGTCGGCCGGGGTGCGGACACACATGCTGGTGTCCATGGGTGCAGCCCTGTTCGTGCTGGCACCGAGCATGGCCGGTGCCGATGCACAGGCGCTGAGCCGGGTGATACAGGGGATCGTCGCCGGGATCGGTTTTCTCGGCGCGGGCACCATTCTCAAGGGCCATGGCCAGGACACCAATCACGTTAAAGGGCTGACGACGGCAGCCGGCCTGTGGATGACGGCGGCGATCGGCACGGCGGCGGGCATGGGGCGCGAGGCGACGGCGTTGGTCAGCACGGTGCTGGCCTTGCTGGTGTTGAGCAGCATGCCGGTGCTGGTGGAGAAGGTCGAGGGGGAGGGTGGTGAGGCGAAGAATGAGGAAAACACAAAGCACTGAGGGGAGCCGAAGCTCCCCTCAAAGCGTTATTGCCTGTTCTTTTTATTATTGAAAACCGGCCTGTTGTTGTTTTTGTCAGCCTGTTTCGGTGTAACCGGGCCCCTATCCGGGGCCAAGAGCAAACGTATTTTTTTGAGCGCTGACCTGCCTTCATCATTGCTGATCCGATCCTGACAGTCGCTACCTCGAGGTAGTTTTGTTGTTCTGCGTCAGGTCGCGGGGACGAACCCCTGGAACGCGTGTCTACTCCAAAAAAATCTGCTTGCTGCGCCTCTGCCGTGTTGTTCTTGTTATGTCAGAGCCGGTGCATGTTGTTTTTATTGGGGTATCACGTTTTTTTATTTTTGTTGTGCCAGAGATAAAGCAGATGCCGTGCCAACTTTTCAATATCCATTAAAATCAAGGGCTTAGAGATTTTTTGCGATTTTTCACGACCTGAAAATCTCGCGAATTGTTTCCGTGTTACCCGATTTTTTGCTGGGTGGACGGGGCCGGGTAACACTTTTGACACAGTCGTGTGGTCGGGCGCGGCTTACCCCTGTGCGAATGCCTTCAGGCGCTCGCCGTCCAGGCGATAACGTACCCATTCATCTTGCGCTTCTGCGCCCAGCGCCTGGTAAAAACCGATAGCCGGTTCATTCCAGTCCAGTACGCTCCATTCCAGGCGGCCGCAACCTTTGGCTACGGCCTCGCGCGCGATGTGCCGCAGTACCTGGCGACCAGCACCGCCGCCGCGTTGTTCGGGGGTGATGTACAGGTCTTCGAGGTAAATGCCGTTGCGGCCCAGCCAGGTTGAGTAGCTATAGAAGTACACGGCAAAGCCGATGGCCGTGCCGTCGCGCTCGCACATCAGGCTGTGCACGGTGCTGCCTTCATCGAACAGGCTGTGCTCGATATCGGCCAGGGTTGCTACCACTTCGTGGCGCGCGCGCTCGTAGTCGGCAAGCTCGGTGATGAAGTCGAGGATCTTGGCGGCGTCGGCGCGACGGGCAGGGCGGATGGTCAGACTCATGAAGGCTTCCTTGTGGTTGGCGGGCACCATGGTAATGGGCCTGGGCCGGCTTGCCGAGATGTAAAGCAAGCTTGACATGATGCGCGGCCTCGCCTTCAATGTAAAACACACTTTACATCCGAGGCTGTTGGCATGCTGCACAAACGTCATGTGATTTCATTCGTCCTGTTCCTCGTCGCCTATATGGCCTGTGTGCTGGTCAGCAGCCATTTCCTCGCGTCCATGGCACCAGGCATTGCCAAGACCCTGGTGGCGCTGGTGCCGGTGCCGGCCATGATCGGTATGGCCTGGGCTGTGGTGCAGCAACTGCGCAGCCTCGATGAAATGGTCCGGCGCATCCAACTGGAGGCGTTGGGGCTGGCGTTCGTCGCGACGGCGCTGTTGACCTTCAGCTACGGTTTTCTGGAGACCGCAGGCTTCCCACGTTTGTCGATGTTCATGGTCTGGAGCCTGATGGGGCCGTTGTGGGCGCTGGGGACCTTCATCGGGGTGAGGCGTTACCGTTGAACAACCGCATCCGTGAATTGCGAAGTGGGCGTGGCTGGTCTCAGGCCGAACTGGCCGAGCGGCTCGGTGTTTCGCGCCAGACCGTCAATGCCATCGAGACCGGTCGCTACGATCCGAGCCTGCCGCTGGCCTTCAGCATTGCCGGGGTTTTCGAGTTGAGTATCGAAGAGATCTTCGATCCCTCTGCGGCGGTACAGTGATGTGTACAGGTTTAATTTAAGGTAACTGTACCGGTCTGTGCGAGAGGGGTTCCGCTAGTGTGGCAGGACACGATAATCAGTACCTGACGGAAGTCCCTGCCATGCTCGGCTCATACGATCTGCTCACCGCATTCATCCTGTTCGCCTTCGTTTCTTCGATCACCCCAGGGCCGAACAACACCATGTTGCTGGCGTCCGGCGTCAACTTCGGTGTGCGCCGTTCGATCCCCCATGCGATGGGCATCAGCATCGGCTTCATGCTGATGGTGCTGGGCGTGGGGTTCGGGCTGGGCGAACTGTTCAAGGCCTGGCCGCCGCTGTACAGCATCCTGCGCTACGTGGGGGCCGCTTACCTGCTGTACCTGGCGTGGAAGATCGCAACTTCCGGGCCGATCTCCGGGGATGCCGCAGGGACGCGCAAGCCCCTGAGCTTCTGGGGAGCGGCTGCTTTCCAGTGGGTCAATCCGAAGGCCTGGGTCATGGCGGTCGGTGCGATCACCACCTACACCCCGGCCCAGGGCTATGTGCTCAACGTGGTTGTCATCGCCGCGCTGTTCGCCTTGGTCAACCTGCCCAGCGTGGGGATCTGGGTCATGTTTGGCAGCGCCTTGCGCAACCTTCTGCAAAATCCGCGCTGGCTGATGCTGTTCAATGTCCTGATGGCCTTGCTGCTGGTGATTTCGTTGTATCCGCTGCTGTTTGTAGAATCGTCGTTTTCCTAGTTCGATGAGTGCGGTACACGATGCAGCTGATTCCCTGGTCCCATGATTGCTCGGAAGGTTTCACGCTACGGGGTTGGCATTCCGAGCCGAGCGGCAAACCGTTGCTGCATTTTCTGCACGGCAACGGTTTCTGCTGCCTGGCATACGAGCCCATGCTGATGCGCCTGGGGGAGCACTTCGACCTGTGGTTGTGCGACGTCCAGGGGCACGGCGACAGCGATCACGGCGGCGCCTTTCGTGGCTGGAACCGCACTGCGGAGTTGGTCCTGGAAGCATTCGAGGCGGGACACCAGGTGTTTGGCGATGTGCCGCGCCATGCGCTCGGACACAGTTTTGGTGGGGTGCTGACCGGGCTGATCCTCGCCAGCAGGCCTGGGTTGTTCGAGCGTGCAGTACTGCTCGATCCGGTGTTGTTCAGCCGACGCATGATCGGGGTGATGGGCGCGGCGGCACTGGTGGGCCTGCACCGGCGTCATGCCCTGGCGCGCAAGGCCGCAACCCGGCGCAGCCATTGGCCGGACCGTGAGGCGGCGCTGGCGTCGCTGCAGGGGCGGGGGATCTTCAAGGGCTGGAGCGACGCGGCGCTGCACGCGTATATCGGGCATGCCATCGGCGATTGCGGCGAAGGCGTGGTGCTCAAGTGCCGACCCGGCCGTGAGGTGGAGATTTTCAGCACCTTCCCGGCGCGCATGTGGCCCAGTCTGCAGCGCATCACCACGCCGACGCTGATCCTGCATGGTGAAACCACCTACCCATTCGTGCCGCATTCGGTGCGGCGCCTGGTGGCGCTCAATGCCAATGTCAGCGAGCGACAGGTGGCGGGTGGTCATTGCTTCATGCAGGAAGACCCGGTGAGCGCCGCGCAGGCGGTCGAGGCGTTCCTGCGCGGTTGAGTCCGGTGGCCTGCGCCGTCAGGCCAGTTCCAGCCAGATGGGGGCGTGGTCCGAGGGCTTCTCCATCGCCCGCAGTTCGTAGTCGACGCCCGCCGCCTTCAGGCGTGGAAGCAGTGCCTGCGAGGCCATGATCAGGTCGATGCGCAGGCCACGCTTGGGTTCGTCCTCGAAACCGCGGCTGCGGTAGTCGAACCAGCTGAAGCGGTCCGCTACCTCCGGGTGCAGGTGACGGAAGCTGTCCACCAGGCCCCAGCCTTTGAGGCGTTCCATCCATTCACGTTCTTCGGGCAGGAAGCTGCATTTGCCGGTCTTGAGCCAGCGCTTGGCGTTATCGGCACCGATGCCGATGTCGCAGTCCTGGGGCGAGATGTTCACATCGCCCATCACCACCAATGGCTGGTCATTGCGGAACTGACCTTCGAGCAGGGTCTGCAGGTCGCTGTAGAAGCGTTGCTTGGCCGGGAACTTGGTGGGGTGGTCGCGGCTTTCGCCCTGGGGGAAGTAGCCGTTCATGATGGTGATCGGGGTGCCGTCGGCATCGGCGAAGGTGCCCCAGATGAAGCGGCGTTGGGCGTCCTCTTCATCGGTGCTGAAGCCCTTGACCAGCGACAATGGCGCCTGGCGCGAGAGCAGAGCAACCCCGTAGTGGCCCTTCTGGCCATGGAAATGCACGTGATAGCCCAATGCCTGTACTTCGGCCAGCGGGAACTGATCGTCACTGACCTTGGTTTCTTGCAGGCCGATGACGTCTGGCTGGTGCTTCTCGATCAGCGCAGCCAGCTGGTGCGGGCGGGCGCGCAGGCCATTGATGTTGAACGAGACGATCTTCATGGAAAGACGATCCTGGTAAAAGCCTCGGATGCTAGCCGACATCGGCCGTCATCACCAGCGTGGCAGCGTCGCCGGGGCGCTGCTAACGTGCTGGAGGGGGAACGATGTGCGACACGACGCCTCCAAGGCTCTGTTACGTACATTCCAGGAGGATCATCGCAATGTCCGACGCCCCGGCGCACATCAGCCTGCTCGACGATGGCTACAGCCGCGAAGTGCGTTCGCTGCTCTACCATGCCTATCGCCACGAGCCGACCTTCGCCTATCTGTTCGATGCACAGCGACGGGGTTATGAGCGGCGCCTGCGGGTAATGGTGCGCGAATGGGTGCGTCAGCACTTCTACCTGCAGTTGCCGGCAATCGGTGTGCTGGTCGACGACCGCCTGGTCGGTGCCGCGCTGATCGTGCCGCCGCAACGTCGCCTTGGCGTGGCCGACAGTTGGGCCTGGCGCCTGCGCATGCTGCTGGGAACAGGCCGGCGCTGCACCCGTCGATACCTCGAGTATCAAGCGGCACTGGCGGCGTGCCTGCCCAGTCAGCAAGTCCATGTGCTGCCTCTGCTGGGGGTGCACCCGCAGTTTCAGGGACAACACTATGGTGAGCAATTGTTACAGGCGGTGCACGACTGGTGCGCCGACGATCCCGATACCCAAGGCGTGATCCTCGACACCGGCAATGCCCATTACCTGGCCTTCTACGAGCGCCAGGGCTATCAGGAGATTGGTGAGGTCGCGGTCGGGCCAATCCGAGAGAGAGTGTTCTTTCATCCGAATCCGCTGTCCTCCAACCCGCCAATTGCTTGATCGCAACCTCCTGCGGCTTACGCTGCCGCTTCGCTCTGGTAGCATGCCCCGCATGACGTATTCAGGAAGACTTGGTTGGGGCGTGCTGTTGCTCGCCGCCAGCTGCACAGCATGGGGCCAGAGCGAACTGTTGGTACGGGTCAAACCGTCCAACAAGACGTTGCAGGCCAATATCGAAGGCTACATCGGCAGCCTGGGCGATCGCGACGAGGAGGCCTTGCTGCGGTTCAGCCGCGGGGCTGAGGAGCAGGCGCGCAAGGCGGCCCAGGCGCTGGGCTACTACCAGGCGCAGATCGATACCGAGGTCAAGCCGCCGAGCAAGGCCGATCAACCCGTACAACTGATCATTCGGGTCGACCCGGGCGAGCCGGTGCGCCTGCGCAATGTGACCGTGCGCATCGAAGGTCCGGCGAGCGAGATGAAGGCCTTTCGCATTCCGGACAGCAAGGCATTGCGCCCGGGCGAGCAGCTCAATCATGGTGTCTACGAGGACGCCAAGCGGCTGATCCAGAACCAGGCTTCGCGCTATGGCTTCTTCGACGGGCGCTTTTCCCGTCAGCGCCTTGCGGTAGACCCGCAAGCAGGCGTTGCGGATATCGAACTGGTGTACCAGAGTGGCCCGCGTTATCGCCTGGGCAAGGTGACCTTCGGCGGCGACGCACCGCTGGACGACGACCTGCTGCAACGCATGGTCGGCTTCAAGCCGGGAACACCCTACGATTCAGAACTGGTGGCCGAACTCAATAACGACCTGCAGTCCAGTGGCTATTTCGAAGGAGTACGTGTCGATGCGGCGCCGACGGCGGCGGTCGATGACGTGGTGCCGGTGGACGTGCGCCTGGATACCCGCAAACCGCGAACGCTAGGGCTTGGCCTGGGGTTCGCGACCGACGTGGGGCCACGGGGCAAGGCCAACTGGACACGGCACTGGGTCAATCCCCAAGGCCACAGTTATGGCTGGGAGACCGAGCTCTCGGCGCCCCGGCAGAACGTCGGCCTGTGGTATGACATCCCGCTGGACCCTCCACTGACCGACAAGCTGCGCTTTGCCGGTGGTTACCAGAACGAAGAGATCGCCGGCACCGACACCCTCAGCAAGTTGCTGACCGTCGGCCCCGAATGGCACAGCAAGCTGCCCAGCGGCTGGCAGCGGGTGATCTCGCTGAAGTACCAGCGCGAGGAGTATCGCCTGGGCGACGATTCCGGGCTGAGCAACCTGCTGATGCCTGGGGTGAGCTTTTCCTATTTGCGCAGTGACAACCGCATCGACCCGCACAATGGCTATCGCCTGCAGTTCGACCTGCAGGCGGCCAAGGAAGGGCTGGGCTCCGACACCAACCTGGTGCATGGCAATGTCCTGCTCAAGGGCCTCACCACCCTGGGGCAGAACCATCGCTTCCTCGGGCGCGTGCAGTTCGGTGGCAGCGCTACCAACGGCTACCAGCAGAACGTCCCGCCCTCACTACGCTTCTTCGCCGGTGGCGACCAGAGCGTCAGGGGCTATGACTACCAGACGCTGTCGCCGAAGAACAACAAGGGCGACCGTATCGGTGGCCGCTACCTGGTGGCCGGCAGTGCAGAGTACCAGTATTCGCTCACGGAGAAATGGCGCGTGGCGACCTTCATCGACCAGGGCAACTCGTTCAATTCGCTGGAACTGCCCAGCCTCAAGACCGGGGTCGGCATCGGCGTGCGCTGGGTCTCGCCAGTCGGGCCGCTGCGTCTGGACCTGGCGCGCGCGCTGGACGACGACGGTGGTATCCGGCTGCATTTCTCCATGGGGCCTGAACTGTGATGCGCCTGCTCAAACCTGTGTTGTCGATCGTATTGGGCTTGCTGGTGCTGGTGGGGCTTTGCGCAGCGCTGGTACTGGGAACGCAAGCGGGCAGCCGCTGGGCCCTGAGCCGGGTGCCGGGGCTTGAGGTCGAGGACTTCCAGGGCCATCTGGGAGGCCAATGGCAGGCCGCCCGTGTGGTCTGGGCCGAGGATGGCAGCCGGGTCGAGCTGCAGGCGCCGCAACTGCAATGGTCACCGTCGTGCCTGTTGCGTGCCACGCTGTGCGTGCAGCGGTTGCAGGCCGAGCGCATCGACATGGCGTTCGCTGCGAGTGAGTCGCAGGCGGACACAGGGCCGTTGCAACTGCCCGAACTGCGTTTGCCGATCGCAATCGAGCTGGGTGAGGTCAAGATCGGTCAGTTACGCCTGGATGGCAGTGACCTGCTCGGCGACCTGCAACTGGCTGCCCACTGGACCACCGAAGGCCTGCGTATCGACGCCCTGCAATTGCAGCGTGACGACCTGCACCTTAGCCTGCAGGGCAATCTGCAGCCCCAGGGGGATTGGCCGCTTCAGGCCGATGCCACCCTGCAACTGCCGGCAGTGGATGGTCACGCCTGGCAATTGGTGCTGAACGTCAAGGGCGACCTGCAGAAGACCTTGGCCCTCGAGGGCACCAGCACGGGTTATCTTGAGGCGAAGCTCGAGGGTGAGCTGCAAGCGCTGGCCGATCACCTGCCCGCGACACTGCAGATCCGCGCCGAAACGTTCCGACCCTCTGCCTCGTTACCCGACCCGCTGCAACTGAACCAGCTCAACCTTCAGGCCAAGGGTGACCTGCTCAAGGGATACCTGCTCAAGGGTACGGCCAGCCTTCCGGCCGAGCAGGGGCCAGTGGCCCTGGCCCTGAGCGGCAAGGTCGATGCCAAGGGTGCCCGACTCGAGACACTGGACCTCAGCGCCAGTGAGACCCAGCGCCTCACGTTGCAGGCCAGTGCCGACTGGCAGCAAGGGCTGACGGCCGATGCCCGGATCGACTGGCTCGATTTTCCCTGGCTGCGTCTGTACCCGATGGACGAAGCACCGCAAGTCACGCTCAAACGCTTCAACGCCCAGGTGCACTATCGCGACGGTACCTACACCGGTGATTTCAAAGGAGACCTCGATGGCCCGGCCGGTGCGTTCAGCCTGGCCAGCCCGTTCGATGGTGACCTGACCCAGGTGCGCCTGCCACAGTTGGCACTGGTTGCCGGGCAGGGCAGGGCATCGGGTGCCGTGGCGCTGGGCTTTGCCGACGCGATTACCTGGGATGTCGATCTGCAACTGTCGGCGCTCGACCCCGCCTATTGGCTGGCGGAGCTGCCGGGCACCCTGGCAGGTCCGCTGCGCAGCAAGGGCGAATTGAAGAACGAGCGTCTGCAGCTCGATGCCCAACTCGACCTCAAAGGGCGCCTGCGTGGTCAGCCGGCGGTGCTCAAGGCGGATGCCAAGGGTGCAGGTGAGGACTGGACGCTCGGTGCACTGGCGATCCAGTTGGGTGACAACCGGATCAATGGCAGTGGCAGCCTGCAGCAACGCCTTGCCGGTCGCCTCGATCTCGACCTGCCGCGCCTTGGCCAGCTCTGGCCGCGCTTGCAGGGGCAGGTCAAAGGTCGCCTCGATCTGGCTGGCACGCTGGCTGCTCCGCAGAGTGTCCTGAGTCTTCAGGGGCAACAGCTGGCCCAGGCCGACAACCGCATACAGCGCCTGGATCTCGACGCACGCCTGGACAGCGCCCAGCGTGGACTGATCACCCTCAAGGCCGGCAATATCCGCCTGGGCGAAACGGCCTTGGGCAATCTTGATGCCACGGGCAAAGGTGATATCCGTCAGCAGGCGCTGACACTGGCGCTGAATGGCCCCCAGCTCAAGCTCGACCTTGCATTGGACGGCACGCTCGGCAAGGGTGATTGGCGTGGCCGCCTGGCCAGTGGGCGCATCCAGGCGGGCGGTCAGGACTGGCAATTGCAAGCCCCCGCCCGCCTGCAGCGCCTGGCCAACGGCCAGCTCGACTTCGGTGCACATTGCTGGCGCTCCGGCGCTGCCAGCCTGTGTGGCGAGGATCAGCGTCTGGCGCCGGACCCACGTTTGCGCTACCACCTCAAGCAGTTCCCCATCGACAGTCTGGCCCAATGGCTGCCGAAGGATTTTGCCTGGCAAGGCATGCTCAATGCCGACATCAACCTGGATATGCCGGCCAGCGGCCCCAAAGGCACGGTGCGCATCGATGCCAGCGGCGGCACGCTGCGGGTCCGCGATAACGGGCGCTGGATCGACTTCCCCTATCAGACGCTACGCCTGGACAGCACGTTGGCACCGCGCCGGGTAGACACATCCCTGGCATTTCGTGGCGACCGGTTGGGTGAGTTGAACCTGTCGACACGCATCGATCCCCTGGGCCGGGACAAACCGCTTTCCGGTGAGTTTCGCCTTTCCGGGCTGGACCTGTCGATCGCCCGGCCTTTCGTGCCGATGGTCGAGCGCCTGGCCGGGCAACTCAACGGCGACGGGCGTTTGTCGGGTACCTTGCTGGCGCCCCAGGTCAACGGCAACCTGACGCTTAGCGGTGGGCATGTCAGTGGCGCCGAGTTGCCGGTCACCCTGGAAGACTTGTCGTTGCGGGCGCTCGTCGCCGGGGAGCAGATCCGGATCAGCGGTGACTGGCGAAGTGGCGAGGCCGGTCGCGGGCAATTGGCCGGCGAACTGGCTTGGGGGCAGGCGCTGGCTGTCGACTTGCGTTTGCAGGGCCAGCAGCTTCCAGTGAACGTCGAGCCCTATGCCGCGCTGGAGGTGGAGCCGGATCTCAATATCCGCCTGTCCGGCGACAAGCTGGCAGTGACGGGCAAAGTTCAGGTACCCAAGGGCAAGATCACCGTGCGCGAGCTGCCGCCTTCGACGGTGAAGGTCTCCGACGACACGGTGATTGTCGGCCACCAGACCGAAGAGGGTACGCCGCCGATGGCGGTCGCGATGGACATCGATGTCGAAGTCGGTCGTGACAAGTTGTCCTTCAGCGGCTTTGGCCTGACCGCCAACCTGCTGGGTCATGTGCACATAGGTGACAACCTGGACACCCGTGGTGAATTGAGCCTGGCTGACGGTCGCTATCGAGCCTATGGCCAGCGCCTGACCATCCGTCGTGCGCGCCTGTTGTTCGCAGGCCCCCTCGATCAGCCATACCTGGATATCGAAGCGATCCGCAAGGTCGATGACGTGATTGCTGGCATCCGCCTGAGCGGCAGTGCCGAGCAGCCGACTACCCAAGTGTTCTCGGAGCCGGCCATGAGCCAGGAGCAGGCGTTGTCGTATCTCGTGCTGGGACGTCCCCTGGGCAACTCGGGCGAGGATAACAACATGCTGGCTGAAGCGGCCTTGGGCCTGGGCCTCGCCGGTAGCGCCGGGATTACCGGGAGCCTGGCCTCGAGCCTGGGAATCGATGATTTCCAGCTCGACACCGAAGGTTCGGGCAACAAGACCAACGTGGTGGCCAGCGGCAACCTGACCGAACGCCTCAGCCTGCGTTACGGGGTCGGTGTGTTCGAGCCAGCCAACACCATTGCCTTGCGCTACAAACTGAGCAAGAAGGTCTATCTGGAGGCCGCCAGCGGGCTGGCGAGCTCGCTGGACATCTTCTACAAACGCGACTTCTGATCTGATCGGCGGACAGTGGCGGCTTCGATGAACTCGTTGCCGTCTGCGCCTTGCGCCGGGGCGGGTGTGGGCGGTGTGCGCACAGGCAGGATCAGGTTGGTGTACTCCTCGATCAGCCGGTTGATCGCCTCGGGCGGCTCGCAGGCCTGGAACTGCATGCGGATCTGTACTTCGTCGGGGTCGCGTCCTTCGCCACGGCGCGTTTGGGCGCCGACGGTGACCTTGAAGTGCGAGCACGAGGTGGTGTCGTTGGCCTGCTGCAGCAAATCCTGTCGGGCCTGAGCGTTCTTCACGTGAACCGACAGGTCGACCTGCATGCGCTCCAGGGCCAGGCCCTTGGTGGACACCAGGGCAATCAGCGGGATGCGCAAGGTGTGCGTATCGTCCATCGCCACTTCTACCATCTTGGCGCGCATCGGCATGCCGGGCTGCTCGGCGTCCACATCGAAGAATTGATCGAAAAGTCTGAGGTACTGCTGGGCAATCAGGGTATTGGTTGCCGCGGCGGCTTCCTGGAGCCCGCGCGTGATGTCGCGCAGGTCGGTGGATGTCATGGGAGTCGGTTGAGCGTGTTCGCAGGGCTGATCCAATCAAGGGCCTCCAGTGCGCAGGCCGCAGGTGCCCCGGAGGGGACCTGCGGCAGGTGTGGGCGAGGTAGGGCATTGCGTCTCAAGACGTTGCAGCGGGTTTCTCAGCTCCGGCCAGAGTGTCTTCGCTGGAGATGCTGTCGGTACTGCGTAGCTCTGAGCTGGCGAGCACGGTAGGTTTGGTTGCGGCATCGGTGAGGAAATCCATCACGCGCATGAGGGCTTCCGGTGGTTGCTGACGGCGCACGGTAGTGTTGAAGGCGTAGCGCGCGCGGGTATCGGTCTTGCGGGTCTGTTCCGACTTGTGGCTTACACTGCCTTTCACATTCAGCTTGAAAGGTCCCCAGCCGAGCGAGGCCTCCATGCTGCCTTCCGCCTCCTTGGAGGATCGGTCCTCGGCCATCTGGTTGATGGTCATCTCGAACTCGATCTTGCCTTCGTCGATGGCAATGTTCGGGTGGGTGATGGCCGCCAGCAGTGGCACCTTCATGCTCTTGGCGACGATACCTTTGTATTCGCCATCCTCACCGACGATGGTCTCGTCGTAGTCGAACTGGATGGCGACTGCCTTGCCATCCTGGATGCAGACATTCATGAGGAAGTCGGCGTACGACTTGCTCGCGGTGACCTGCGCCTGGACCATGGCCTGCAAGGGGCCGGCAATCATTCGGTCCATGGGTAGAGAGTTGATGACGGAACCGATCAGGCTGTTGTCAATGGACATGGGTGATACTCCTTCGGGGGCGGTGAATGTTCAGGTCCGGTTTTCAGTGGGGGTGGTTGTCCTGGCGCCGGATGTTGCCGATCTGACGCAGGCTCAGTCCGTACTTGTCCGCGAGCAGGCTGCGCGACAGCCCGCTGGCACTTTCTTTCTGGATTTGCAGGTTGCGCAACTGGCGCTGGAAGTGGTCGGCCTTGGGAATCTCCAGGGCAATGCCGGCATAGCGCTTGATCAGTGCGTCCAGCGCGTCGGCTGGCAGAAGATCGGCCAGCCGTGTGCGGTCACGGTGTTTGGGGATGTACTTGGGGCGGCCGCCGTAGGCGCAGGTCAGCCGGTACGCATTTTCAAGGCCGATGCACTCGATCAGCGATTGCAGTGAATGAGGTAGCTGGGCGACATCGATTGCAGTCAGATCTGGCAGTTCCATATTCGATTTCCCTGTGTCTTAGAGGCCAGCACGATGGGTGCCCAGGGATTCTCAGCCACCTCTCCCGATCATTCCTAGGCGCCAAGTGGCCCATGCTCTGTAGTTCCTGTAGAGCGTTTGTTGCAGGCAGAGGAGAGCTCTTACGTAGGAAGTTGAGCCGTGATTTTCCAGTAGGTCTTGTTCTTTCTCGGTCGACTTCTTAGATGTGTTCCAAGGGTGTCGGTACCCATTTCAATCGCAGGGGTAGGCTTTGCGAAGGCTCGCCAAGCCCAGGTAGCTCTGAGGGGCGGAAACCGCTGCGGCGGGCAATGCGCGCCAGTCCACGTCCACGCACAGTGCTTCGAGCGCTTGGCTACCGCGATAGCCGATGACTTGCGGGCTGAATACCCGGCGGTAGCGCGCGTGGGTAATGGCGAAGGGTTCCACATGCTGCGCCTGTGCCAGGGTCAACCTGGCCATAGTCGGCAGTTCCGAGGGGGGAAGGACGAAGCGCAACTGGCCTGGCCGGGCCTGCAACAAGCCGTTGCCACGAACCTGTTGCCACAGCTGTTGCCACTGGCTGCTGCCGCTGGAGGCTTCGAGGCGTGCGCCGAGTTCGAGCAGTTGTTCGCGGGGCAGGGTGCTGGTGTCAATGGCGTGGGCACAGGTGAGCGGGAGAAACAGCGCTGCGCAAAGCAGGAGGGGGGGGGTCATGTTCGCTCCGGGGCACGAGTCGGGCGTCCATGTTTTCAATCTTGAGCGGTGAAGCTCAGCAGGAAATGCATCGCGTGTGGATCTGGCGATGTATCATGTGGCCGGCTCGCGACGAGCCTCTTTTGTCCCTGATGCTCCAAGGAATTGCCGATGACACACATGCAGCGCTTCAAATATTCGATCCTCATCATCGTGGTGATGATGGGGGTGATGTTCGGCCTGAGCTACCTGCAGAAACAGGGCACGATCAGCGAGCAGACCTTCCAGTACCTGGCCATTGGTATCGCCGTGGTCGTCGTGGTGATCAACGGCATCATGCGGCGCAAGGTCAAGTCCTGACGCAGGCCAGCCGGCCATCCTGGCCGGCCGGGGAATCAGCGCAGGGCGTTCTGCTCCAGCACGG
The DNA here is from genome assembly GCF_034961125.1 of Pseudomonas machongensis. Classification (NCBI taxonomy): domain Bacteria; kingdom Pseudomonadati; phylum Pseudomonadota; class Gammaproteobacteria; order Pseudomonadales; family Pseudomonadaceae; genus Pseudomonas; species Pseudomonas machongensis. Next base: position 174,667 of record NZ_JAYFUI010000186.1, read on the forward strand.
CGCGGGCTGCAGGCTGAAGGCTGTAGCACTTGTCATCGCCCAGGCTGATGACCCCCTCGGTGCAGAGTCGCTTGAGCACTTCGCGCACGCTCAGGAATGACAGCGGGATATCCAATTGCTCCAGCTGCGCATGCACGCCGCGTACGCCGATGCTGCGGCCACTACGATCGGCCGAATGCAGCGCATCGATGACTTTCAGGCGAATCAGGCTGGTGCGCAGGCCGTAGGCGCGCAACAGTTCGCGGATCTGTTCGTTGCCGATCCGTTCCTGCGCGCCAGTGCTGTCTTGCGGCGATGTGCGCTCAGCGGTGCGCTGGCGCTGCGCCTGCAGTTGCGGGTTGTACATGTGAATGCTCCTTTTCGTGGACTGTCCCGAAATCATGGGTGCCTAACTACTAGGACGAATGAGCGCGGGAAAACTGCAGTTCTGACTGAAAAAAACTGCCACGTCCTTTTCAAGACGTTCCCGCGTAGCGCAATACGTAAAATTTTCATCCGGCCGCTCGTCTGATCGGGATGACCTCTCATTCCCCAGGAGTGCCCGTGATCCCACTATCGCGACCTTTATCCTGCCTTGGCCTGGCCATCGTGCTTGCCACCGTTGCTGCCGGCGCGCAGGCGCTGGAAGCCGCCGGCGATGCTTCGGCGCAGATTCGCCGTACCAGCTTCGGTGTGCCGCACATCCTGGCCAGCAATGAGCGTGGCCTGGGCTATGGCATCGGCTACGCCTATGCCCAGGACAACCTGTGCCTGCTGGCTGACGAAGTGCTCACGGTCAATGGTGAGCGGTCGAAATATTTCGGTGCCGAAGGCAAGACGGTCGAGCAGCGAGACAACCTCGACAGCGATCTGTTCTTCACCTGGCTGAACGACAATGCGGCAGTCAACGGATTCCTCCAGGCGCAGTCGGCGCCCATTCGCGATCGCCTGGAGGGCTACGCTGCCGGCTACAACCGAGCGCTTGCCGAACGCAAGGCCCAGGGGCTGCCGGTGGAGTGCGGGGCGGGCGACTGGGTCAGGCCAATCACCAGCCTGGACCTGGTGAAGCTGACCCGCCGACTGCTGGCTGAAGGGGGCATCGGCCAGTTCGCCGAAGCGGTGGTCGCAGCGATGCCACCGGGGCTGGCCATGCACAGGCCAAAGGCCGACTACAGCGTGGCCCTGGCACGCCAGCAGGCGTTCGCCAGCGAGCGTGGCAGCAACGCCGTGGCCGTCGGTGCGCAGCGCTCGGCCAATGGGCGTGGCTTGTTGCTCGCCAACCCGCACTTCCCCTGGATTGGCGGCCTGCGGTTCTATCAGATGCAGTTGACCATTCCCGGGCAACTGGATGTGATGGGGGCGGCGCTGCCGGGGTTGCCAGTGATCAACATCGGTTTCAACCGTGATCTGGCCTGGACCCATACCGTCGACACCTCCAAGCACTTCACCCTGTACCGTCTGCAGCTCGACCCGAAGGATCCCACCCGTTACCTGCTGGATGGCCAGTCGCTGCCGCTCCAACAGCAGGCAATCACTGTTGCGGTGAAGGGGGCAGACGGAACGCTCAGCCAGGTGCAGCGCCAGATCCACGTCTCCAGGTTCGGCCCTGTGGTGCAGTGGCCGGGGCGCCTGGACTGGGATGGCAAATATGCCTACAGCCTGCGCGATGCCAATCTCGACAACACGCGAGTGCTTGAGCAGTGGTACGGGATCAATCGCGCCAAGGACATCGATGCTCTCAAGACCTCGGTGGCCAAGCTTCAGGGCATTCCCTGGGTCAACACCCTGGCAGTGGATGCCGGTGGCCGCGCGCTGTACCTGAATCAGTCGGTGGTGCCGTATGTCGACCAGGCTATGCTTGCCCAGTGCAGCGACCCGTCGCTGGCCGGCCCGTTGGTCGTACTGGACGGCTCGCGCAGCGCCTGCCAGTGGAAGGTCGACCCCGACGCTGCGCAACCTGGAATCTTCCCCGCGCGCCTGCAGCCAAGCCTTGAGCGTGCGGACTTCGTGCAGAACTCCAATGACTCGGCCTGGCAGGTCAACCCGGTTCAGCCGCTGACAGGCTTCTCGCCGCTGATCAGCCGTGAAGACCAACCCTTGGGGATGCGTACCCGCTTTGCCTTGCAGCGCCTGCAAGGTCGCGCCAAGCTCGGCGTAGCTGAGCTGCAGCACATGGTGCTGGACGACGAGGTGTATCTGGCCAGCCAACTGCTGCCAGAGCTGCTGGACTGGTGCAAAGGCACCGAGCGCGATCTGCAGGCTGTTTGCGCCAGCCTCGAGGCCTGGAACGGCAAGGCCGGCACCGACAGCGGCATGGGGCTTGTGCATTTTGCCAACATCATGGAAGCGCTGGGCGACCAGCCGCAAATCTGGCGTGTGGCGTTCGATCCGGCAGATCCGCAGCACACGCCGCGTGGTCTTGCAGTAGAGCAAGCGGCAGTACGCGCGCTGCTGCGTGAGGCGGCGCTGGCTTCTTTGGCGCAGGTGCAGGAAGGCGGCATGGCGCAAGAACAGCAGTGGGGGCAGGTACAGCAGGCGCTGGACGGCACGCCGGTGCCGGGTGGCCCGCAGGAGTTGGGGGTCTACAACGCCATGGTCAGTGTGCCCAATGGGGCAGGGAAGCGTCTGGTGGTCAGCGGTACCAGCTACCTGCAACTGGTCAGCTTCACCGAGCAGGGGCCTCAGGCCAGGGGGTTGCTGGCGTTTTCACTGTCCAGCGAGTCGGCCTCGGTACACGCATTCGACCAGACGCGTGCCTTTGCGGTCGGACAATTGGCGCCCATTCCGTTTACCGAAGCGCAGATCACCTCCGATCCTCAGTATCGTCAGTATGGGGTGAGCGAGCGGGATGAGCAGGCACTGGTCAGCGCGGGGAAATAGTCGAAATCAGTGGCCCTGTGGTGGCACGAGCCACCTCAGGGCCTGCGCGTCAGGAAAATTCGAACGGCGCCAGGTGCATGCCCTGGTCGTCCACCTGCAGCGCCCAGCCTCGGCGATCCCAGTCCCCCAGTACGATGCGCCGAGCCGGCTGGCCCTCGACCACCAGCTTGTGCAGGGCAGGGCGGTGAGTATGGCCATGGATCAGCGTGCGCACACTGTGCTCGCTCATCACCTTGGGCACTTCGTCGGGGGTGACATCGACGATTTCAGTGTTCTTCATCCGCACCTGCGCCTGGCTTTCACTGCGCAGCTTGCGCGCCAGTTTCTGGCGCGTGGACCGCGGCAAATGACGCAGAATCCAGAGGCTCAGCGGGTTGCGCAGGTAGCGGCGCAGCTTCATGTAGGCCACGTCGCGGGTGCACAGGGTGTCGCCATGCATCAGCAGTACCGGCTCACCGCCCAGCTCAACCACGCTAGGGTCGGTCAGCAGGGTGCAGCCAGCGGTCTTGCAGAAGTCCTGGCCGATGAGAAAGTCGCGGTTGCCGTGCATCAGGTAGATCGCCGTGCCGCTGTCGGACAGCGTGCGCAACGCCTGGCAGATCGATTGCTGGAACGGCGTCATGGCATCGTCGCCGATCCAGGCATCGAAGAAGTCGCCAAGAATGTACAGCGCCTTGGCGTGTCGCGCCCGCCCATCGAGCAGATCAAGAAACGCCCGGGTAATGTCCGGGCGTTCTTCTTGCAGGTGCAGATCGGAGATCAGCAGGATCACTCAATGATCTCGGCTTTCTCGATGATCACGTCGTCCTTCGGCACGTCCTGGTGGCCAGCCTTGGAACCGGTGGCGACTTTCTCGATGGCATCGACCACTTCACGGCCTTCGGTCACTTCGCCGAATACCGCGTAGCCCCAGCCCTGCACGTTCTTGCCGCTGTGGTTGAGGAAGTCGTTGTCGGAAGCGTTGATGAAGAACTGCGCCGAGGCGGAGTGCGGCTCCATGGTGCGGGCCATGGCGATGCTGTACTTGGTGTTCTTCAGGCCGTTGTCGGCTTCGTTCTGGATCGGCGAACGGGTCGGCTTCTGCTTCATGCCGGCCTCGAAACCACCGCCCTGGATCATGAAGCCCTTGATCACACGGTGGAAGACGGTGCCGTCGAAGTGGCCGTCCTTGACGTATTGAACGAAGTTCTCGACGGTTTGCGGGGCTTTTTCGGCGTTCAGTTGCAGAACGATATCGCCGTGGTTGGTGCTCAGTTTGACTTTGGACATGCTGAAATTCGCTCTTTCAAGGCATTCGGGAATAGGGTGCACAGGTCGCGTACTGTACCTGACGCAGGATCTGGCGGCGGCGACACAAGGCGCGCGGCGGCCATTTTGCCAGCTGGCGACAAAACGCTGCGAGAAATCGCGCCAGTTTGTCGGTGCCCGGCTGTCAGCAGCTTGACTGCTTCGGCTATGATAGGCCCTTTGATTCAATCGGCCTACCCGGACCGGACATCTGCATTCAAGGATCCTATGAGCAAGCCCACCGACAACGCGACCAACGCCGCTGCCAAAGGCGCCCCCGCCGTCCCTGCGAACTTCCTGCGACCGATCGTCCAGGCTGACCTGGACTCGGGCAAGCACAGCAGTATCGTCACCCGCTTCCCGCCGGAACCGAACGGTTATCTGCACATCGGCCACGCCAAGTCGATCTGCGTCAACTTCGGTCTGGCCCAGGAGTTCGGTGGCGCCTGCCACTTGCGTTTCGACGACACCAACCCGGCCAAGGAGGACCAGGAGTACATCGACGCCATCCAGCGTGATGTCAAGTGGCTGGGCTTCGAGTGGACCGGTCCGGTGCGCTTTGCTTCCGACTATTTCGACCAGTTGCACGACTGGGCGGTCGAGCTGATCAAGCGCGGCAAGGCCTACGTCTGCGACCTGACCCCCGAGCAGGCCAAGGAGTATCGCGGCACCCTGACCCAGCCCGGCAAGAACAGCCCGTTCCGCGAGCGCAGCGTCGAGGAGAACCTCGACCTGTTCGCGCGCATGAAGGCTGGCGAGTTCAAGGACGGTGAGCGTGTGCTGCGTGCCAAGATCGACATGGCTTCGCCCAACATGAACCTGCGCGACCCCATTCTTTACCGCATCCGCCATGCCCACCACCACCAGACCGGTGACAAGTGGTGCATCTACCCCAACTACGACTTCACCCACGGCCAGTCGGACGCCATCGAGGGCATTACCCACTCGATCTGCACCCTGGAGTTCGAAGGCCATCGTCCACTGTACGACTGGTTCCTCGACAACCTGCCGGTCCCGGCGCATCCGCGCCAGTACGAGTTCAGCCGCCTGAACCTGAACTACACCATCACCTCCAAGCGCAAGCTCAAGCAGTTGGTGGACGAGCAGCACGTCGAGGGTTGGGACGATCCGCGCATGTCCACGCTCTCGGGCTACCGCCGTCGTGGCTACACTCCGGCCTCGATCCGCAACTTCTGCGACATGGTCGGCACCAACCGCTCCGATGGCGTGGTCGACATGTCGATGCTCGAGTTCAGCATTCGTGACGACCTCGACCGCACCGCACCGCGCGCCATGTGCGTACTGCGTCCGCTGAAGGTGGTGATCACCAACTACCCTGAAGGCCAGGTCGAGCAGCTCGAACTGCCGCGCCACCCGAAGGAAGACATGGGCGTGCGCGTCCTGCCGTTCGCCCGTGAGCTGTACATCGACCGCGATGACTTCATGGAAGAGCCGCCCAAGGGATACAAGCGCCTGGAGCCAGCCGGTGAAGTGCGCCTGCGCGGCAGCTATGTAATTCGTGCCGACGAGGCGATCAAGGATGCCGAGGGCAATATCGTCGAGCTGCGCTGCTCGTACGATCCGGACACGCTGGGCAAGAACCCCGAGGGTCGCAAGGTCAAGGGCGTGATCCACTGGGTGCCGGCCGCCGCCAGCATCGAGTGCGAGGTGCGCCTGTACGACCGCCTGTTCCGCTCGCCCAATCCGGAGAAAACCGATGAGGGCGGCAGCTTCCTTGAAAATATCAATCCGCAATCGCTGCAGGTGCTGACGGGTTGTCGTGCCGAACCTTCGCTGGGCCAGGCCCAGCCAGAAGATCGCTTCCAGTTCGAGCGTGAAGGCTACTTCTGCGCCGACCTGAAAGACAGCCAGCCGGGTCGCCCGGTGTTCAACCGCACCGTGACCCTGCGCGATTCGTGGGGCAGCTAAGGAATCCTCGTGCTTAACATCTACAACACCCTGAGCAAGACCAAGGAAGTCTTCAAACCCCTGGATGGCAACAACGTGCGCATGTACGTCTGCGGCATGACCGTGTACGACTACTGCCACCTGGGCCATGGTCGCAGCATGGTGGCGTTCGACCTGATCACCCGTTGGCTGCGCAAGAGTGGCTACGCGCTCACGTACGTGCGCAACATCACCGACATCGACGACAAGATCATCAACCGCGCCAACGAAAACGGCGAGCGCTTCGATGAGCTGACTGCGCGCATGATCGATGCCATGCATGAGGATGAGCGTCGTCTCAACATCCTCAAGCCGGACCTGGAACCGCGCGCCACCGATCACATCCCCGGCATGCACGCGATGATCCAGACCCTGATCGACAAGGGCTATGCCTACGCGCCGGGCAATGGCGACGTGTACTACCGCGTCGGCAAGTTCGTCGGCTACGGCAAGCTGTCGCGACGCAAGATCGAAGACCTGCGTATCGGCGCGCGGATCGAGGTCGACGAGGCCAAGCAGGATCCGCTGGACTTCGTCCTGTGGAAGGGCGCCAAGCCGGGCGAGCCGAGCTGGGATTCGCCCTGGGGCCCGGGCCGTCCGGGCTGGCACATCGAGTGCTCGGTGATGTCCACCTGCTGCCTGGGCGAGAGCTTCGACATCCACGGTGGTGGCAGCGACCTCGAGTTCCCGCACCACGAGAACGAGATCGCCCAGAGCGAGGCGGCCACCGGCAAGCCTTATGCGGCGGCCTGGATGCACTGCGGCATGATCCGTATCAATGGCGAGAAGATGTCGAAGTCGCTGAACAACTTCTTCACCATTCGCGACGTGCTCGAGAAGTACCACCCGGAGGTGGTGCGTTATCTGCTGGTGGCCAGCCACTACCGCAGCGCCATCAATTACTCCGAAGACAGCTTGCGCGACGCCAAAGGCGCCCTGGAGCGTTTCTATCACGCACTGCGTGGCCTGCCGCGCGTCGCCGCCAAGGGTGGCGAGGCGTTCGTCGAGCGGTTCAGCGTGGCGATGAACGATGACTTCGGCACCCCTGAAGCCTGCGCCGTGCTGTTCGACCTGGTCCGCGAGATCAACCGCCTGCGCGACAGCGATGCTGAGGCAGCGGCAGGCCTTGCCGGTCGCCTGCGTGAGCTGGGTGATGTGCTGGGTGTGCTGCAGCTCGATGCCGACGACTTTTTGCGTGCCGGTGCTGAAGGCAAGGTCGATGCTGCCGAGGTCGAAGCCTTGATCCAGGCGCGCTTGCAGGCGCGTACGGACAAGAACTGGGCAGAGTCCGATCGCATTCGCGATCAACTGGCTGCCATGGGCGTGGTGCTTGAAGACAGCAAAGGCACCACCACCTGGCGTCTGGCTGACTGATACGACTCAAGGGCTGCCGAGCAGCCCTGTTGCGGGACAAGTCGGGGCGCCGAACCGCCGCCCCGACTTGTCCCGTGATGCTTTTCAGGCCGTCGAGCAGTGCAGCACCAGCTTCGCTCCACCCAGCTCGCTACTGCCCACTTCCAGTCTGAACCCATGCAGGTCGACGATCGCTGCGACGATCGACAAGCCTAGCCCGAACCCTGGGTGACGATGTCCTTCCTCGCTGCGATAGAAGCGCTTGAGCACCGCAGCACGCTCCTGTTCAGGAATCCCCGGTCCGCTGTCCTCGATGGCGATATGCACGCCATCGTCGTCGTGCAGTGCCTGGATCCGTACCTGCCCACCCTCCGGGGTGAACTTGATGCCGTTGCCGACCAGGTTGGCCAAAGCCTCGAACAGCAGTTCGCGGTCGCCGTGCAGCGCGGGCAGCTGCGCAGGCTGCTCCAGTTGCAGGCGAATGCTGCCATCCTCTGCGAGCGGCAGGTAGAAGTCGTGCAACTCCACCAGCAAATTGTGCGGATCAAGCTCGACAAATCCTGCGCGGCGTTGGCGGTCTTCCAGCTCGCTGATGCGCAGCAGGCCGCGGAAACGTGCCATCAGGGTGTCGGTCTCGCTAATGGCTTGATCCAGCGCTTCGGCTTCCGGCGAGTTCGCTCCGCTCTGCTGGCGAATGCGGTAGAGCTGGGCGCGCAGGCGGGTCAGCGGTGTACGCAGGTCGTGGGCAATGTTGTCGCAGACACCCTTGACCTCGTGCATCAGCCGTTCGATGCGGTCGAGCATGGCGTTGACGATCGCGGCCAGCATGTCCAGCTCGTCTCGTCGTGCCGACAGCGGCAAGCGGTGGGTGAGATCGCCGGCCACAATCAGCTCGGCGCTCGCCTGTACGGCGCGGATACGCTTGAGCGGGCGCCTACGTAGCAGGTACCAGCCGGCGAAACCGGGAATCAGCGTCAGCGAAATGCCCCAGAGTAGCGCGTGCAGAATGATTCGGGTCACCACGAACAGCGAGCCGTTGTCGCGCACCAGCACCAGCCAGCGCCCATCGGGGATGCGGATCGCCACCGCATCACAGCTGTCGCGCGGCAGGTGCGGATCGTCGGCATCCAGGCAACGCTTGAGTTCGTGAACCTTGCCGTCCAGGCCCAATTCCGACGGAATCGAGCGGATACGACCGCCGATGGGGTTGAGCTGCGGGTCGAACAGGCCGTACGCGTCGAAGCTGCGTTCCTCGAAGGCCTGGCTGGCGATCAACGCATCGTCCAGCTGCTTGCCGGTCATGTGCGCGAAGAGGTGCTGGCGTTGCAGCATGGAGTGGCGGGTCAGCTTGTTGAGGTAGCTGGTGACCTCGAAGTACAGCACCCCCATGAGGATGCTGCTCCAGGCCACGAACAGGAAGCTGTACAGCGCCAGCAGGCGGCTGGTCGAGGAGCTCCAGCCCTTAGATGGGTTCAGCAATGGCATAACCGGAGCCCCGTACGGTTCGGATCAGCGGTGTCTGGCCGGGTGGGTCGATCTTCTTGCGCAGACGACCGATGTGGACGTCGATCAGGTTGGTGCCGGGATCGAAGTGATAACCCCACACTTCCTCGAAGATCATCATGCGAGTGATGACCTGCCCGGAGTGACGCATCAGGTATTCGAGCAGTTTGTATTCGGTTGGCAGCAGGTTCAGGCTGCTCTCGCCGCGTCGGGCCTCATGGCTGATCAAGTCCAGCTCCAGGTCGGCGACCTGGAGGCGGGTCTGGGTCATGGGCACGCTGTTGCGCCGCAGCAGCACCTCGACGCGGGCCGCCATCTCGTCGGAGGCGAAAGGCTTGGTGAGGTAGTCGTCGCCGCCTGCACGCAGACCGCGCACGCGCTCGTCGACATCCGACAGGGCGCTGATCATCAGGATGGGCGTGGCGATCTTCAGGCTGCGCAGGGTGGTGACGATGGTCAGGCCGTCGACTTCCGGGAGCATCCGGTCCACGGTGATCAGGTCGTAGCCGCCGGCAATGGCCTTGGCCAGGCCTTCGCGGCCATTGTCTGCCCAGTCGACCTCCAGCCCGTGGCTGGAAAGTTCGGCGACGATTTCCTGGGCGGTGACGGCGTCGTCTTCGATAGTCAGTACGCGGGGCATGCTAATACCTGGGCGGCGATTGGATGGCTGATTGTGCCAAAGAATAGACAAACGGCGATTTAAGAAAAATTCATCTATCAGAGGCAGGGTGCCAGTATCGGTGTTTTCACGCGCCTGGCGTTCAGCGCGACTCCGTTGGGGAGCAGGCTCGCCTGCGAAGAAACCGGCCCTGACAGCAATGAAAACGGGGCGTGCCATTGCTGGCACGCCCCGTTTTCATTGCAAGGTGATGCCTCAGGCGACCTTGATGATCCAGCCTGCCGGTGCTTCGACGTCACCGCTCTGGATGCCGGTCAGCTCGTTGTAGAGCTTCTGGGTGACCGGGCCGACCTTTTCCAGGTCGTGGAACACGTGCAGTTTGCCGTTGTACTCGATGCCGCCGATCGGAGTGATCACTGCGGCGGTACCGCAAGCGCCCGCTTCGATGAAGCGGTCAAGCTTGTTGATTTCGACGTCGCCTTCGATCACGGTCAGGCCCAGGCGCGATTGCGCCAGTTCCATCAGCGACAGGCGAGTGATACCTGGCAGGACCGAGGCCGATTTCGGCGTGACGAACTCGTTGTTGGCGGTAATGCCGAAGAAGTTGGCCGAACCGACCTCCTCGATCTTGGTGTGGGTCAGCGGATCCAGGTAGATGGCGTCGGCGAAGTTGGCTTTCTTCGCTTCGGAGCCCGGTTGCAGGCTGGCGGCATAGTTGCCCCCGACCTTGGCTGCACCGGTGCCCTGCGGGGCGGCGCGGTCGAAGCTGGAGATCTGGAAGTTGTGCGGCTTCATGCCGCCCTTGAAGTACGAGCCAACCGGGATGGCGAACACCGAGAAGATGAACTCCGGCGCGGTGCGCACGCCGATGTTGTCACCGGTGCCGATCACGAACGGACGCAGGTACAGGGCACCCTTGCCATGCGGCGGGACGAACTTCTCGTTGGCCTTGACCACCTGCTTGCACGCCTCGATGAACACATCGGTCGGCACGTGCGGCATCAGCAGGCGGGCGCAGCTGCGCTGCATGCGTGCGGCGTTCTGGTCCGGGCGGAACAGGTTGATCGAGCCGTCCTTGCAGCGGTAGGCCTTCAGGCCCTCGAAGCATTGCTGGCCGTAGTGCAGGGCAGTCGAGCCTTCGCTGATGTGCAGCACGTTGTCGTCGGTCAGGGTGCCTTTGTCCCACTCGCCGTTGCGCCACACGGACAGGTAGCGCTTGTCGGTCTTGATGTAGTCGAAGCCCAGCTTGTCCCAGTTGATCTCGTTGCTCATGACACCCTCTATTGTCTTGCAGAGGCCCGATCGCTCGGGCTGCTTTTAAATGCGCACCTCGCCACGATAATACATCCGCAGAGGATGGGGAACGGCCAGTCATGAATTGGTTGGCTGGCTGTCGGATGATCTGCAGTGCAGTGCTGGTGGGGGCTCTGGTCGGGCGTGAGGTATTTTGCGTAGCCGTGTGGCCTATCCGCAGTGCTCGCTCTGTCCCGTTGTGCTACGAGCCTTCTCTCTGATCGGCATCTGAACAATGTTTCGTCTGATGGGTAAGCAGGTGGATGCCTGTGGCGGCCAGAAATATCGGCCATAGAAATCCTGGGATGCCCAGCAATGTTCCATGTTCGAGAAAGAAGCTTGCGATGGCACATGACATCAGAACGATGCCCGTCCACTTGCGCCGGTTTGGACGACGTAGGATTTGGTCTGTGAGGAGCGCAGTCAGGGACAAGCAGGCGATGCTGGTCAGGTCGTTCATCACGCTGCTCGGCTGTTGATGATCAGACTCTTGATGGTGCGCTCGTGATGACTGACGACTCGATATCTACTTGTAACCTGCAAGCGAAGCTCCTTATTGGTGTCGAATCCATTTCAGGTTCGCGCACAATGCAGAGCTTTCGCTGCTGAGCCTATTCACTTGCTTCTAAGTAGTGCGTAGGAGATTTCAGTAACGCTATGCATCCCCTATCTGCTGACAAAACCGCAGCAAATTGCCGAACGGATCACGGATCTGCATTTGCAGACCCCAGTCCACCCGCTCGGCTTCGGGGCGTGAATAACCGTACTTTTTGGCCTGCAGTTCGCTTTCGAGCGCCTTCAGATCTTCGACCCGGGCAAACACGGTAGAGCCTGGCGTGGCGTCGCCATAGTGTTCGGACAGGTGCAGGATCAGCCCATCGCGGTGAATCTGCGCATACAGCGGCAGGTCCGGGGCGAAGCGGTGTTCCCAGTCGAGGCTGAAGCCCAGGAAGTCGAGGTAGAACTCCTTGGCCTTGTCGACCGAGAAGATGCGCAGCACGGGAATGGCGGGGGCGAATTGCATGGAGGCATCCTTACCGGGTGGGAGGTCGCCACTCTAGCGCATCGCGGTGGGCCATGGCGATTGGCTGGCTCACAGCCCCACGCTGGCGCGCACCATGGCATAGGCCTGGCGCACCAGCGGGTTGACCGTGTTGGCCCGCACCCACAGGTGGTAGGTGACGTCCGGCAGAGGCGGCAGGCCGTCGCTCTGGCCGAGCACGCGCATGTCCGGGCCGACCATCTCCTGGCTGCGTGCGGTGATGCCCAATCCTGCGCGGACTGCAGCCTTGATGCCGATCAGGTTGGACGCCAGGTAGGCCTGGCGCCACGGGATGCCGGCCTGTTCCAGGGCGTCCAGGGCCAGTCGGCGGTACAGGCTGGGTTCGTCCACCAGCACCAACGGTAGCGGTTCGCCGGGGATGTGCTGGTACTGCGCTGCACAGATCCACCACACCGGCGAGGTGCGCAAGGCGAAACCCTCCACGCCGGGGGCGGTGACGGTGGAAATGACCATGTCGACCTTGCCACGCTGCAGGTCGTCCATCAGGAACGGGCTGCGGCCGACGTCTATCTCCAGGCGCAGGTTCGGCGCCGAACGGGCGATATGGCCGAGCAGAGGTGGCAGGATGGTGTCGGCGATGTCATGCGGCGAACCGATCCGCAGCACGCCGCTCAGGCCGTCCTGACGCAGGCCGGCGAGGGCTTCGTCGTTGAGCGCGAGCATCTGCCGGGCATGGCGCAACAACTGGCGGCCGGCATCGGTGAGGGCTTTGTGTCGGCCCTGCTTGCGCAGCAGCGCCACGCCCACCTGCTGTTCCAGCCGTTGCATGTGCTGGGTGACCGAGGCCTGGGTGCGGGCCAGGTGGCGACCGGCTTCGGCGAAGCTTGTGTGATCGACGATGGCGACGAAGGTGCGTAGCAGATCGAGGTCCAGGGCGGGTGCGGTCATCGGCGGGCCTGCGGTTGGAGTGGTGGAGGCGGATCGCCCGTTTTTACATTACTGTCAGTCAATAAACGATAAAGAAACATTATGTTTTGTTGGCCTGGATTTGCAACGCCTTGATGCAAAACCCCTATTTTACGCTGCTTATGCCAAATCAAGTTCCTACTCATTCGATCCAAGTTATAACGATAGTCAATATTTGCATTTCCCCTGATCCCACCAAGTTTCTAGGATGCGCCCTCATTGGCCGGGTGTTCCGGCTGCCGGGATGAGGAGCCCCACCATGTCGCTGTCCACCGTTGCCCGTCGCGGCCTGTTTGCCGCGTTGCTCGCCACCACCGGCCTTGCCGCCAGCGGCCTTGCCCAGGCCGATGCCACCCTGGACAAGATCCAGCAGCGCCACAAGCTGGCGGTGGGGGTGGTGCTTTCCGGCGGTCCCTTCGGTGCCATCGACCCGAACACCCGCGAGCCGATCGGTTTCAGCGTCGATCTGGCCCGCGACCTGGCGCGCCAGTTGGGTGTCGAGGTCGATCTGGTCGCGGTACAGCCGGCCAACCGCGTGCAGTTTTTGCAGCAAGGCAAAGTCGATCTGCTGATTGCCAACATGGAATGGACACCTGAGCGCGACAAGCTGCTGGGCCATGTGCCCACGCCGTTCTACCGGGTTGGCGGCACCGCCGCGCTGGCCAAGGACAGCCCGGTCAAGACCTGGGCCGACCTCAAGGGCCAGCCGGTGTGCACCTCCCAGGGCAGCAGCTACACCCAGGCACTGATCGACCTGGGCGCCGACCTCAAGGCCTTCAAGACCTCCGCCGAATCCCTGCTGGCCCTGCGCGGTAACAACTGCGTGGCCGCCGTGCATGACGCCACGCTGATCAATCCGCTGTTGGCCAAGGGGGGAGAGTGGAGCGGCTATCGTGCCCTGACCCCGGAGCTGAACCCCGCGCCCTCGGTGATCTGGACCCGCCTGGGCGAAACCGACACCCAGCAGCGCCTGGACCCCTTCGTCAAGCAATGGCACCGCAGTGGCTGGCTGATCGAACGTGAGCAGGCCAACCACATCACCCCGGCCTCGCCGGCGCTGGTGGAGTTGCGTGCCAAGCTGCAGGGCGAAGGCGCCTGATGAGCGACAGCCTGCACTGGCTGGTGGGGCAGCTTGCCCATCTCGGCCTGAACTATGCGTTTCTGCTCGACGCCTACGCCAGCGGCAAGCTGCTCGACGGTGCGCTGACCACGCTCGGCCTGTGCCTGTTCAGCATCCTCGGCAGCTTGCTGGTAGGGGTGCTGCTGGCTGCTGCGGTCACGTCCGGGCAGCGCTGGCTGGCTTGGCCGGCGCGGGCCTTCATCGAGGTGACGCGTAACACGCCGACCCTGGTGCAGCTGTACTGCGCCTTCCTGGTGTTGAACATGCTGATCAACCAGAGCCTGGGCAGTGCCAACCCCATGACCCCCTTCGCCTGGGTGGTGCTGGTGATCTCCCTGCACAAGGGCGCCTTTCATGCCGAAGCCCTGCGTGCAGGGATCGAGGCGGTGCCGGCAGTGACCCTCGAAGCGGCCAGCTCGCTGGCCTTCAGCCGTCGCCAGCAACTGCTGCAGGTGCAGTTGCCACTGGCCGTGCGCTTCGCCTTGCCGGCGCTGGTCAACAACCTGATCGACCTGGTGAAGATGACCGCCGTGGCCTCGGCCATCGCCGTCAACGACATCACCTATGCATCGATCATGATCTGGACCCAGGGCGACAACGTCATCGAACTGATGCTGCTGATCCTGGCCTTTTTCGGACTGCTCAGCTTTGCAGTCAACTGTATCGGCCGCGCCCTGGAAGCGCGCCTGAGGATGCCCGGTTATGGCCATTGAGCATTTCGCCACGCTCTGGCAGTGGTCGTCCACCCTGGGAGCGGGCCTGTTGCAGAACATCCAGATCAGCGTCGGAGCCATCGCCCTGGGTACGCTGCTGGGCCTGTTGGTGGGGATGCTGCTGCTGTCGCCGCTGCGCCCCTTGCGCGGGGTGGCGCGGTTGTGGGTGCAGGTGTTTCGCAATGCGCCCTGGTTGGTGTTGATCTACTTTACCTCCTATGTATTCCCGTTCGATGTGCAGATTGCCGGTACCTGGGTGGCCTTTCCCGACTGGCTCAAGGTCACTGTGGGCCTTGCACTGCCAGCCAGCGCCAACGTTGCCGAGATCTTCCGCGGTGCGGTCGCCTCGATTCCGGCCACTCAGTGGGAGGCTGCGCGTTCGCTGGCCTTCAGCCGTGGTCAGATTTTCTGCTCGATCATTCTGCCGCAGTGCCTGCGGCGCATGTTGCCGCCGTGGATGAACCTGTACGCGGTGGTGACCATGGGCACCGCACTGGCTTCGCTGGTGGGCGTGCACGACCTGATCGACAGCGCGCAGATCGCTGCCAACACCGTCAACCGCAGCGGTTTCACGGTGCTGGTGTATTTCAGTGTGCTGGCGCTGTTCTTCGTCTACTGCTACCCGATTGCCCGCCTGACCCAACGCCTGGAGCGTCGCTATGCCTTCTGAACCTTTGATCCAGCTTCGCGATGTGCACCTGGCCTTTGGCGACAATCCGGTGCTGCGCGGTATCGACCTGGACGTGCAGGCCGGGCAGGCGGTGTCGATCATCGGCCCGTCCGGCTCAGGCAAATCGACCATCCTGCGTTGCATGACCGGGCTGTTGCGCCCGCAGCGCGGCAGCATCCGCATAGGCGATACCGCGGTGGAGCAACTGCAGGGCGAAGCCGGGCTGATCGCCCTGCGCAAGCAGGTCGGTTTCGTCTTCCAGCAGTACAACCTGTTTCCCCACCTGAGTGTGCTCGACAACCTGCTGATCGCCCCGACCAAGGTGCTCGGTCGCCCGCGTCAGGAGGTCCGTGACGAGGCCCTGGCACTGCTCGACAAAGTCCGCCTGGGGCACAAGGCCACGGCATTTCCCGGTGAGCTCTCCGGCGGCCAGCAGCAGCGCGTGGCGATTGCCCGAGCCCTGGCCATGCGGCCCAAGCTGATCCTGTTCGATGAGGTGACCTCGGCGCTCGACCCTGAGATGGTCGGCGAGGTGCTGGCGGTGATCCGCGAGCTGACCGAGGAGGGCATGACCTGCGTGCTGGTCACCCACGAGATGCGCTTTGCCGAAGAGATCAGCGACCAGGTGTACTTCACCGAGCATGGCCGCATCGTCGAGAACGGCAGCGCCGAGCAGGTGTTCCGTGCCCCGACCCATGCGCGCACCCAGGCCTTCCTCCAGCACGCGCTGGGCGAGAGCAGTCAGCGCCCGAGCCGCCCGGCGCCCGATGTATTGACCAACCTGGGGCGTTACAGCCTCAGCGTGTGATTTCAGCCTCCAGCCAAGAGAGACCGACCATGTCCCGTGATTCCGTGATCCAGCCGTTCCTTGCGCAAGTGCGCGCCATCCATGCGCGCGGCGTCGACCGTGCAGCCCTGCAGCAGATCGTCAAGCTGCTCGAGGGCCTGGCCGAGCGCCGCGAATTGTTCAACTTCGAGCGTTTTCCGGCCCCGGATGCCGCCACCGGCGAAACCCAGTTTCGCTATCGCCTGAATGACGACGGCGAGTCGCCGACCCTGTACGTCAATTCGCTGTTGCCGGGCAAGGCGACCCTGCCGCACAACCACGAGACCTGGGCGATCATCGTCGCCGTCGAGGGCCAGGAGCTCAACCGCGTGTACCGCCGCGAAGACGACGGCAGCGATCCGGCCCGTGCCACCCTGGCGCTGGAGCGCGAGATCGTGGTGCAGCCGGGAACCTCGGTGGCCTTCCTGGGCGAGGACCTGCATGGCATCCGCGTCGAGGGCGACAGCCCGACGCTGCACTTCCACCTCTATGGCCGCCCGCTGGAGTCTCTGGAACACCGCTACGGCGTCAAGGATGACGGCAGCGTGGTGAACTACAACAAATCACAGATGGCGCCTTCGATCGAGGCTTACGGGCTTTGAGATCGGTGTCGCGCTTTTCGCGGGCAAGCCCGCTCCTACAGGTGCCTTACTGGGCAGGAGCGGGCTTGCCCGCGAACAGCGCGACACGATCTGCCAGCCCTGCACCCCACCAACGACCACGGACTGCGTCCCATGATCCCCAGCATCACCCCCGAGCTCCTGCACACCTGGCTGTTCGACGGCCATGAAATCGCCCTGTTCGACCTGCGCGAGCACGGTCAATACGGCGAGGCCCACCTGTTCTACGCCGTCAATCTGCCCTACAGCCGCCTTGAGCTCGAAGCGCAGCGCCTGGCGCCCAATCCTGCGGTACGCGTGGTGGTCTACGACGAGGACGGCGGTGCGTTGGCCCAACGTGGGGCCCAGCGTCTGCAAGCGTTGGGCTACACCTGCGTGCAGTGCCTGGAGGGCGGCAGCCTGGGCTGGCAGCGCGCCGGTTTCGAGCTGTTCGCCGGTGTGCACTTGCCCTCGAAGGCCTTCGGCGAGCTGGTCGAGCATGCCTGCCACACCCCGCGCATCAGTGCCCAGGAGCTGGCCGAGTGGCAGCGCCAAGGCAAGCCGTTGGTGCTGCTCGATGGTCGCCCGCTGGAGGAGTTCGCCAAGATGAGCATCCCCGGCGCCACCTGCTGCCCGAATGGCGAGCTGGGCTATCGTCTGGAAGACCTGGTGAGCGACCCGCACACCCCCGTGGTGATCAATTGCGCCGGCCGCACCCGCAGCATCATCGGTGCGCAGACGCTGATCAACCTGGGCATAGACAACCCGGTCTATGCCTTGGAGAACGGCACCCAAGGCTGGTACCTGGTGGACCTGCCGCTGGATCACGGCAGCCAGCGCGCGTATCCCGAACACAGCGGCGCCGCACTGGCCAGACAGCGTGCGCGAGCGCGGCAGCTGGCCCAGCAGGCGGGGGTTGCCTGGGTGGACGCACAGCAGGTCCGGCAGTGGGCCGCCGACGCCGGGCGCAGCCTGTTTCTCTGCGACGTGCGCACCCCTGAAGAATTCGCCGCCGGCAGCCTGCCGGGCGCACAGCATTGCCCAGGCGGCCAGCTGATCCAGGGCACCGACCTGTATATCGGTGTGCGCAAGGCCCGCGTGGTGCTGTTCGACGCCGATGGCGTGCGTGCGCCGGTGGTCGCCAGTTGGCTGCGCCAGATGGGCCACGAGGCCCATGTGCTCGAAGGCGGCCTGGACAGCGGCCTGGCTCTGGACGTCGCTGCGCCATTACCGGTGACCCTCGCCGAAGCCCGCGCCGATGAGCTTGCAGAGGCGTTGCTGATCGACCTGCGCTCCAGCACCGCCTACCGCAAGCGCCACCTGCAAGGCGCCCGGTGGTCGATCCGTCCGCAGTTGGCGCAGCAGGTGGGCGGGGCAGGGCAGCGCCTGGTGTTCATCGCCGATGATCCGCGCGTGGCACAGTTGGCGCTCGCCGAGCTGACACCTGCCCAGCAACAGGCCGCGCGGCTGTTCCCCCGGGCATCGCTGGACGACTGGCCGCAGGTGGAGAACGACCTGTCGTTGCCGGATGCGGACTGTATCGATTTCCTGTTCTTCGTCCATGACCGGCACAGCGGCAACAAGGACGCGGCTCGCCAGTACCTGGCCTGGGAAACCGGCCTGATTGCCCAGATGAACGAGGCCGAAACCCGCAGCTTCAGCCCATTGACCGCTGTCGACCCGGTGGCCACGCGCCTGGTGCACGGCGGGCGAGGCGAGCCGGGCGCAGGGGCGCATGGCGTCAATCCGCCGGTCAGTCGCCTGAGCACGGTGCTGTTCGAGAGCGTCGCCGACATGCGCCAGGCCCGTAGCCGTCGCGACCAGGAGCGCGTGCTCAGCTATGGTGCCCGTGGCAACCCCACGGCCTTTGCCCTGGAAGACCTGGTCAGCGAACTGGAAGGGGGGTATCGCACCCGGCTGTTTGCCACCGGCCTGCAGGCAATCGCGCAGACGTTCCTGGCCTACTTGCGTCCGGGAGATCATCTGCTGATCAGCGACGGTGTCTACGATCCGGTGCGGCGCCTGGCGCGTGAGCTGCTCGAACCCTTCGGCGTGCAGGTGCAGTACTTCGCCGCCGACGGTCGTGACCTGGAGCAGGCGCTGCGCGCCGAAACACGCATGGTCTACAGCGAAAGCCCCAGCTCGTTGCTCTACGAGCTCAACGACCTGCCGGCCATGGCTGCCCTGTGCAAGGCCCGCGGCGTGCTGCTGGCCGTCGATAACACCTGGGGCTCGGGCTACCTGCACCGGCCGCTGACCTTGGGCGCCGACATTTCGGTCATGGCCTTGACCAAGTACCTGGGCGGACACAGCGACGTGATGATGGGCAGTGTCTGCACCACCCGCGAAGCCTTTGCCGCGCTCTCGCGCATGAGCGACAACTGCGGCTGCACCGTAAGCCCCGACGATGCCTGGCTGGTGTTGCGTGGTGCGCGCACTCTGGCCAGCCGCATGGCCGTGCACGAGCGTCAGGGGTTGGACATCGCGCGCTGGTTGCAACAGCGCGAGGACGTGGCGCAGGTGTTCCATCCAGCCTTGCCGGAGCACCCTGGGCACGCCTTGTGGCAGCGCGATTTCAGCGGTAGCAATGGCTTGCTCAGTTTTACCCTGGCGAACCCATCGCTGGCGAGCGCCGAGGCCTTTGTCAATGGCCTGCGCCTGTTCGGGATCGGTGCATCCTGGGGCGGCTACGAAAGCCTGGTGACCTTGGCCGGCACACGCGAGCGCCAGTTTGCGCCGACCCTGGGCGGGCCCCTGGTGCGCCTGCACGTGGGGCTGGAGGACGTGCGTTCGTTGCAACGCGATCTGGACCAGGCCCTGCGCCAAGTGTATTGAGTCAGAGCGTCGGCGGTCCCTCACGCCGACGCTGCGCCCACAGGCATGCCGCAGCACACAACCCGCCGCCGCAGGCGGCGGTGACCATCAGCGCGATGAACATGCTGCCGGGCATGCCTGTGCCCAGCAGGTAGCCGCACAGTACCGGGCTCAGTGCGCCGCCGACTGCCGCCAGGTTCTGGAATCCGTAGTAACTGCCCTTGAGGTGTTCAGGGGCAATGCTGTCGATGAACAGGAATTCGCTGGGCAGCAGGGTCATCTCGCCCAGGGTGAAGACGAACATTGCCAGGCACCAGCTGATCAGGTTGTCGGCATACAGGAACCCCGCCAGCCCGCCGATGAACAGCACCGCACCGATGCTCATCCAGCGCCCCAGGTTGTCACGGCTGAGCAACCGGCCGAACTGGAATTGCAGCACGATCACCACCAGGGCGTTGCAGGCCAGCAGCGCCGAGAGGGTGGTCATGGCTTGCGCGGGTGGGTATTTCACCAGCAGGTACTGCGACAGGTAGATGGTGAAGCGGCCGTGCACCAGTGCGTTGAGCAAGCTGCCCGCGGTAAACAGCAACAGGATGCGGTCGGTGCGCACAGCCGCCAGTACCGCCATGAAGCGGGTTGGCGGCTGCGCGGACGGGGCACTGCTCGCCGTGCTCGCGGGAACCGCGCTCATCACCCACAGGCTCAGCAGTGCCACCGCACTGGCGGTCCAGAAGGGCGCCAGCGGGTGCACACCGACCAGCACCACGCCGAGCATCGGGCCGCTCGCATAGCCGATGTTGGTGAGGGTGTAGCGCAATGAGAAGGCCTTGGCGCGCTGCTCGACGGCCAGGTACTCGCCGAGCATGGCCTTGGAACCGATGACGAACAGCGCCGAGGCCGATTCGGTCAGCACCAGGGTCAGCACGGCCTGCCAGGCGTCCTGGGCGAAGGTCAGCAGGAGGAAACCGATCGCGGTCGAAAGCATCGCCAGGCCCAGCAGGCGACGCTTGTCGAAGCGGTCGATCACGTAGCCGCCGTAGAGGCCGAACACCGTGCCCGACAGTGCGGCGACACTGATCAGCAAGCCGACGTCATGCTGGGCCATACCCAGTTGTGTCGTGAGGAACAACGCCAACAGGGGGCTGGTGAGCGAGCGGCTGATCACCAGGGTCAGCGAG
Source organism: Pseudomonas machongensis (assembly GCF_034961125.1). Classification (NCBI taxonomy): domain Bacteria; kingdom Pseudomonadati; phylum Pseudomonadota; class Gammaproteobacteria; order Pseudomonadales; family Pseudomonadaceae; genus Pseudomonas; species Pseudomonas machongensis. The sequence goes on from NZ_JAYFUI010000186.1 coordinate 195,417, forward strand.
CTCAGCATCAGGCGGCGGATGACGGGGGAGTAGGTGGCCACAGTCCATTCTCGGGCATTGGGAAATGTCGGTATGGGCCTTTTCGCGGTTTCACCCGCGAAAAGTACGCCGCAATTTCAACCGGTCGAATCACTTCCCGCCGTTGATGGTGATCGGGTTCAGCACGCCATCGGCTGCGCCCCATTTCTCCAGGATCTTGCGGTAGCTGCCATCGTCGACCATCGCCTGCAGTTCGCTGCGAATCGCAGCCGACAGCGCAGCGTTATCCTTGGCCACGCCCAGCCCGGTGAGCTGGGTGGTCAGCGGCGTGCCAAGGCTCTTGAAGGTACCTTTCTCCAGGTCCTGGATATACGGCAGCGTTTCGCTGCCTTGCACGGCGGCATCAAGGCGCCCTTGGCGCAGTTGCGCACGCGCGTCGGCACTGCCTTCGGAGCCGAGCACGATCACTGCCGGCTTGCCGTTGGCCTCGCAGTTGGCCTTGCTCCAGGTAGCGACATCGTTGGGCCAGGTGGTGCGGCGGCTGGTGCCGACTTTCTTGCCGCACAGGTCGGTCATCTCGTTGATCTCGCCGCGGCTTTGCAGGGTGTAGAACTGCGGGCCGCTGGTGAAGTAGTCGACGAAGGTCACCACTTGCTGGCGTTCCTTGGTGTCGGTCATGCCCGAAAGGATGATGTCGACGCGCTTGGTGACCAGGGCGCTGATCATCTGCTCGAAGGCGGTCTCCTGCCACTTGATCTTCACCCCCAGGCGTTCGGCCAGGGCGTTGCCCAGGTCGACATCGACGCCGGTCAGCTGGTTGGTGGCCGGGTCCTTGAAATCCATCGGTGGGTAGTTGGGGACGATTGCGGCGACGATTTCGCCCTTGGCCTTGATCGAGGCCGGAAGTTCCGTGGCGGCCTGGGCGTTGAAGGCCAGGGCGGTCAGTACGCTGCACGCAAGAAGGGTTTTTTTCATGCCTAGGGTTCTCTTTATGGTTGTGGGCGGCAGTCAGGTACGAACCGCGGAAATGAAGTTCTGGGTCCGCGGGTTCTGGGGGGCCAGGAGCACCTCTTCGGGGCTTCCTGCTTCTACGATCTGTCCGGCGTCCATGAATACCACTCGATTGGACACCTCGCGGGCAAAGCCCAGCTCATGGGTGACCACGACCATGGTCATGCCGGACTTGGCCAGGTCACGCATCACCGACAGCACCTCGCCGACCAGCTCGGGGTCCAGCGCGGAGGTGGGTTCGTCGAACAGCATCAGTTTCGGACGCATGGCCAGGGCGCGGGCGATGGCCACACGCTGTTGCTGGCCACCGGAAAGCTGGATCGGGTAATGGTCGCGCTTGTCGCTCAGGCCGACCCGGGCCAGCAGTTCGAGGGCATCCTCGGTGGCTTCCTTGGGCGAGCGGCGCAGCACCTGGCAGGGGCCTTCGATGATGTTCTGCAGCACCGTCAGGTGCGGGAACAGGTTGAAACGCTGGAACACCATGCCGGTGGCCAGGCGCTGGCGGGCGATCTGCGACTCGGTCAGTTCGTGCAGCTTGTTGCCGGCCATGCGGTAGCCGACCAGCTCGCCGTCGACCCACAGGCCGCCGCCATCGACTTTTTCCAGCTGGTTGATGCAGCGCAGGAAGGTGCTCTTGCCGGAGCCCGAAGGGCCGATCACGCAGAGCACTTCGCCTTGCTCGATTTCCAGGTTGATATCGTTCAGCGCGTGGTAGTCGCCGTAGTATTTCTGCAGGCCGACGGCCTTGACGATGCTTCTCATGGGCATGTTCTCTCTATGGCCGATCAGGAGCGCTTGCCAGCGCCCTTGGCGAAGTGACGTTCCAGGCGGCTCTGGCCGAACGACAGCAGGGTGACCACTGCCAGGTACCAGATGCCGGCAACGATCAGCAGCTCCATCACTCGGGCGTTGGCGTAGTAGATGTTCTGCGCGTTGTGCAGCAGCTCCGAATACTGGATGACGCTGGCCAGGCTGGTCATCTTGACCATGCCGATGAACTCGTTGCCCACCGGCGGGATGATGATGCGCATGGCCTGGGGCAGGATGATCCGGCGCAGCGCCTGCAGGCGCGGCATGCCGATCGACTTGGCCGCTTCGTACTGGCCAGTGTCCACCGACAGCAAACCGGCACGCACCACTTCGGCGGTATAGGCGCCCTGGTTGATGCTCAGGCCCAGCAGCGCGGCAACGAAGGGGGTCATCAGCGTCACGGTGTCGAACTGGAACAGGCCGGGAATGCCGAGGGTGGGGAAGATCAGCGCCAGGTTGAACCACAGCAACAGTTGCAGGATCAGCGGCGTACCCCGGAACAGCCAGGTGTAGGCCAACGCCACGTACTGCAGGATCGGGTTCTGCGACATGCGCATCACCGCCGTGATGACGCCGAAGACGATACCCAGGGCCATGGCGATCACCGACATGACGATGGTATTGCCCAGGCCCCAGAGGATCGCCTCGGAGGTCAGGAACTGGCCGACGAAGGCCCATTCGATCTTGCCGTTGGCAAAGGCGTTGGCCAGCCCCAGCAACAGCACGACGATCAGCGTGGCGAAGAACATGCGCCCGTAATAACGGCGCGGGACATGCTCGTAGCGGCTGATGTCGAACTCGTTTTCCTGTTGCCTGCGCTCATCGGCGAGGCGTTTGGCGTGTATCTGACTCATGGTGTGGCTCCGCAGTCGGCGCAGGGCGCCTGGGCGTGTCGATCGGTGGCGGGCAGCAGGTCCTTGCAACACCGCTGCCCACAGGTCTTCAGGTGCGCGGCCCTTGGTAATGGGCAGCCCAGGCCTGCTGTGCTTCAAGGGCGACTTTCAGGCGCGCGATCTGCTCGCGCACGCGTTGTGGGGCGGTACCTCCGTGGCCGCTGCGCATGGCGATGGCAGCTTCCAGGGTGAGGCTCTCGCGCACCTCGGGTGTCAGGCGCGGGTCGATGTCGGCGAGCATCGCCGGGCTCGCCTGCCACAGCTCCATGTCCTGCGCCTCACACGCGCGCACCAAGGCCCCGGTGATCTCGTGGGCTTCCTTGAACGGTACGCCGCGCATGGCCAGCCAGTCGGCGACCTCGGTGGCCAGGGTGAAGCCCAGCGGCGCCTGGCGGCGCAGTTCGTCCACGCGCACCTGCATGGTCCGCACCATGCCGGCCATGGCCGGGAGCACCAGGCCCAGCGTGTCGAGCGTGTCCATCACCTCGCTCTTGTCCTCGGCCAGGTCGCGGTTGTACGACAGCGGCAGGGCCTTGAGGGTGGACAGCAGGCCGGTCAGGTTGCCGATCAGGCGCCCGGCCTTGCCGCGAGTGAGCTCGGCGATGTCCGGGTTCTTCTTCTGCGGCATGATCGAACTGCCGGTGGCATAGGCATCGTCCAGCTCGACCCAGCGGAACTGGCGCGACGACCACAGGCAGAATTCCTCGGACAGGCGCGACAGGTTGATGCCGAGCATGCTGGCGATGAACAGGAACTCGGCGACATGGTCGCGGCTGGCCACGGCGTCGATGGAGTTCTCGCATGGGCCGCTGTAGCCCATCTCCAGCGCCGACTGTTGTGGCTGGCGGGCGATGGCCGAGCCCGCCATGGCCGCGGCGCCCAAGGGTGACAGGGCCGTGCGTGCATCCCAGTCGACCAGGCGCTGCACGTCACGCAGCATCGCTTGCGCATGGGCCAGCAACTGGTGGGCGAAGCTGATCGGCTGCGCCTGTTGCAGGTGGGTGAAGCCTGGGCACAGTGTGTCGACGTGCTGTTCGGCCTGGCTCACCAGGGCGTCCTGCAGGGCCAGCACCTGTTCGGCGAGCTTGCGTGCGTGATCGCGCAGGAACAGCCGCAGGTCGTTGGCCGCCTGGTCATTGCGCGAGCGCCCGGCGCGCAGCTTGCCGCCCAGCGCGCCAAGACGCTCGGTCAACACGCGCTCGAGGAAGGTGTGCACGTCCTCGTCGTCCTCGATCGGCTGCACGCGGCCGGCACGAAAGTCGGCGTCGAGGGTGTCGATGGCGGCCAGCATGCGCGTGGTCTCGTCGCTGTCCAGCAGCCCTGCGCGCTGCAGCTCACGGGTATGGGCACGGGAGCCTGCGAGGTCGTACGGTGCCATCTGGAAATAGCGTTGCGGCGAGCGCGACAGGGCGGCGAGGGCGGCTGCAGGGCCTGAGGCGAAGCGGGCGCCCCAGAGGCGATCGGTGGGCTGAGTCATTGTTGTCGTTCCTCGAAGGAGAATCTTGTGTCAGCAGGTTCGGGCCGTCATGAGGCCTGCGAAGGCAGGTTTCACATAGCTTGGGGCAGGATATAAAAATGAATTAAATCAGTCACTTGCGACTGAAATGGAGATTTAGAAGAGTCTTGCAATATGCCGTTGCAGAAGGTCATGATGGCGAGGCCGGCTGATTTCTTGTTGTGCTATCCAGCCTGTTGAAAGCCGAGCGCGAGGTAAATACTTACAATGGAAACCTCACTTTCCACTGCGGGAAACCTGCCGGAAAAAACCCGCATTCGTGCGCCACTGGCCTTGAGTGGCCAGGACTTCAAACTGCTCAAGGTGTTCAAGGCAGTGGTCGAGGCAGGAGGCTTCAGCGCGGCGCAGAACGAATTGAACGTGGGCCTGGCAGCCATCAGCAAGCAGATTTCCGATCTGGAAATCCGTATCGGCATGCGGTTGTGCAGCCGCGGGCGCGAAGGTTTCAGCCTGACCGAAGAAGGGCAGGTGGTGTACCAGGCCTCGATCGAGCTGTTCAACTCGGTCGACAACTTCCGCGACCGCATCAGCAGTGCCCAGAACGAGCTGATTGGCGAACTGGGCGTAGGCGCCATCGACAACACCCTGTCCGATCGCGGCTCGCCGCTGATCGCTGCGATCCGGCAAATTTCCAGCGATCACCCGAAGGTGCGTGTCCGCCTGAACGTGGCACAGCTGGACGAGGTGGAGCGCGGCGTCATCGAAGGTCGGTTCATCGCCGGCATTGTCCCGCTGTACCAGCGCCGGGAAGAGTTCGACTACTTCGAGATGTATCAGGAAGCCTCGGCGTTGTATTGCGGCGAAGGCCATCCATTGTTCGCCCGAAGCGATGCGGACATCCCCCTCGACAGCCTGCGCGAACACAACTTCGTGCACCATCGCTATGCCATGCACACGGCCAAATGGCAGTTCTTCGACCAGGAGAACAACCAGACGTCGGCCACCCAGGTCGAGGCGGTGGCCATGCTGCTGCTCACGGGCAATTTCATCGGTTTTCTGCCCTGTCACTTTGCGCAATCGCTGGTCAGCCAGGGCCGCTTGCGTGCGATCCATCCCGAGATGGTGCGTTTTCATACACCGTTCTGCCTGATCCTGCGGCACAACACCCCACGCAGCCCACTGGTGAAAACCTTCGCCCAGGCCATGGGGGTGGACCTGCGTTTGCCCGGCACTTGAGACATAGCTACCACGTGCGCTTCTGCACTCGCTGGCTTCATGCGCGTTTTCAATGCGATGGAGCAGTATCATGTCGACCCAACCCCTTCCCGATGAAACGATCGATACACTGATCGCCAGCCGTCTGCCCGAGTGGTTGAGCGCAGCCAAGCCCGAACAACTGGATGGACTGCATCGGGCGTTGCGCGCCCAGCAACGTACGCAGCATGAGGTGCGCGCCTTGCTTGGGCAGATCCAGCCGCTGGACGAATTCGCCGCGCCCCTGCTGAGCGAAGCGTTGGACAAACGGGTGCAACCCTCGCTGGATGTGCGTCGCAGCATGCTGCGGCGCGAAGTCCAGATCCGCTTCCCGTCAGGTGTCGGCTGGGTCCCGGATGGCATCGTCACTCGCAGTTTCGAAAACAGCCTGCTGGCCTCGGCACTGCATAATTTCGACCGTGCCGAAACATCGAAGGTCGCCTGGCAGGCAGCGTCGGCAGTGGTCGATGCGCAAGGCAACACGCTTGCCCTACAGCCCCGGGCCTTTGCGGGCCTGTGTCGCTCCCTGGATCTGGGTGGGCTTTACCAGCAGCATCTCAAGGCCGTGCTGTTTGGCAACGATGCTCTACGCCGAAACAATGAAGCCTTGCTTGAGCGGGGCTGGCGAGAGGGGCTGGAGGCTGCAGCGTGGCTGGCGAGGCTCAAGGGCGATATCGACGAGCACATGCTGGCGGAGCTGCAAAAGGTCTGCGCTGCGACGCCCCAGCCAGCCTCGTTGACGGCACTGGACATGCGCCTGCTGGGCCGCAAGATCCAGGGGGTGGTGGTGTTCCAGATGCCCGCAAAAGAGGGCGCAGATGCTCAGCTTGCGCAGTTGATTGCCTGGATACCGGATGATCCGCAGGGCGTACTGAGTGTCCACCGCTCCTGGTCCGAGCTGTTCAAAGCGTTGGGCAAGCGTTTTCGTAAGGCTGATTACTGGTCGTTCTTCCAGCGCTTCGTCAGCGTAAAGGACCGCGTGCATTTTGCTCAGGTGCTGAAACGGTTGCTGGCCGAAGGCGGCCCGCAGGATACCATCGAGCTGGATGGTCGGTGGCAGTCTGTCGGCGGCGCGCTGTTCGCCCACCTGCGCCAGGTGCAGGTCGATACCCTGCTGGACGATGCAAAGGTACTGGCCGTGCCGACCAGCCTGGTCGACAGCGCTGAGCGTGATCGTCGCCTGCACTGGCTCAAGGGCCTGGGTCTCGACATTCTGGGCATTGCCAGCTTCTTCGTTCCAGAACTTGGCTTGCCACTGCTGGCGATCACCGCTGAGCAGCTGACCGAAGAAGTGTATGAGGGCTACCGTGACTGGGAGCTCGGTGATCGCGAGGCTGCGCTTGGCCATCTTGTGGCCGTGGCGCAGAACGTTGCGATGCTCGGCCTCACGGTCGGCGCCAGCAAGGTGCTTGAGCGCGTAGCGCAGGTCGACGAGCTGGCACCCATACAGAATGCCGATGGTGAACTGCGCCTGGCGCGTGCCGATCTTCCGGGTTATGCCACGCAAGAGTTGGCGCTGGCGCCGGGTGAGCGTGCAATCCACGACGGACACGCGTATCAAGGGGGCGAGGAGATGACCTATCGGTTGGGCGACGACCCGGATGTCGCCGCAGTGGCGCATCCGAACCGGCCCGAGGCGCCGACCATCGCGCTTGAGGACAACGGCGCCGGTGGCGTGCGTCATGCCCTGGAGCCTGCCCAACAATGGCAGGGGGAAGGCATGCTGATACGCCGCCTGGGCAGAGGGTTGCGTCAAGTGAGTGACGATATGGCCGGCCCGCTGCTGCGCAGCATTGGCATGGATGAGTCGCAGCTACGGCGCCTGCACCTTGAAAATGCACCTGCGCCAGCGCGCCTGTACGATGCGGCGCAGCGTTATCAGCTGCACGCCAGCTTCCCCAAATTGCGTGGCGCCGCCTTCGAAGCTCACGTCCAGGAGCAGCAGGCTACACCCGTCCCGGCAGCGCAGCCCTTGCACCGTGATTTTCCCTCCCTCACGACGCGTGCCGGGCAGGAGCTGCTCGACCAGGCCAATGCTGACCAGCTCCAGCAACTGCTGGAGCAAGGGCGGGTGCCACTGGGGGTGGCCGAGCGTGCGCGATGGCAGTTGCGTGACGCCCGTCTTGATCGGGCCTGTGCAGGTTTCGAGCAGGCCGCCGCGGTGGTTCAGGATACCGAACAACTGGCGTTGGGACTGTTGCAGGCCTGGTCGCCCTGGGACAGCTCTGTACGTATCGAGGTGCGTGACGGACAGTTCGACGGCCAGGTGCTGGCACAGGTAGGCGATTCGCTTGCCAGCCAGACGCGTCGAATGATCAAGACCGCGAAAGGCTATCTGGCAGTCGATGCGCAAGGGACGCCCATGCCGGGTGCCTACGCCACGGACGATCTGTTCCAGGCCCTGCTATGGCATCTGGATGCCCCACAACGGTTGCAGCTGGGCGAGGCGACCCGTTCTGCCCGGCACCTGGCCAGTGCCCTGGCCGAGCGCGCCTTTGCCCAGCGCGAGCAAGCGGCCCGCCTCATTGGCATGGCGCCGATCGGTACAGGGCTGCGCCCTCCACAACGGTTGGGCGACGGACGCATCGGTTACCCGTTGAGCGGCCGGCCCGAAGGGTCACGTCTTGCGCTGCTGCGCGGCTACCAGCAAGTCTTTCCGACCCTGTCGGACGTCGAGGTGGAAGCCTACCTGGAGACTGTACGTCAACGCGGCGATGGCCTGTGGGATCACCTGCGCAACCTGCAACAGCTAATGACTCGCCTCAACCAAAGCCTGGGCACCTGGCGTCGCGAGGCAACCCGCGTGCCCATGCTCGAGCGGCGTCGCCTGGTAGCCCGGCGCATCCGCCATTGCTGGCGGCGCAAGCGTGCCGAGCAGGATGGCCAATACCGGCTGATCATCGACAGCGAACGGCTCGACAGCCTGCCCATACTCCCCGAGGGCGTAACGTTCGAGCATGTCACCCAACTGACGTTGCGCCGCTTGAACCTGCCGACAATCGGCGCAGATTTTCTCTCGCGCTTTGCCAACCTGCGCAGCCTCGATCTGCGTGACAACCTGATCGACAGTATTCCTGACGGGCTTCAGGTGCTGACGCAGCTCACCGAACTGCGCCTGGCCGGCAACCAGATCGTCATCGACGAAGCCGGCATGGCCAGGCTGAGCGTGTTGACGCAGCTGCGTACCCTGGACCTTGCGCACAACCCCATCGGTCGACTGCCGCCGCTTGGCCCCCTGGAGAACCTGCAGCGTCTGTCATTGCGTGGTACTGGTCTGGCCGAGCTGCCTGTCGAGGTGTACATGCATCCGCAGCTCGAGGATATCGACCTGCGCGACAACAATATCAACGACATGAGCCCGTCCCTTGCCCGTTCGCGTCGTCGCCTGGCAGGCCTGAGCCTGCATGACAATCCGTTGCCGGAAGCCACGCAGGCCGCACTGCGTACCACGATGGGAGAGGATGCTGCGGTGGCCTTGCCCCTGCGTCGACATGTCCCGGGAGGGCAGGAGTCGCTCGAACTCTGGCTGGCAGGCTCCACCGATGTGGAGAGAACGGTACGAGAGGTCCAATGGACTGGACTGGTGCATGAACCGGGCAGCAGTGACCTGATGCGCTTTCTTCATGATCTTGGCCGTTCCCGCGACTACGCACTGCAGGGATTGGACCTGCGGCGCAGGGTCTGGCAGGTGATCGACGCCTGCGTACAGAACAGCGAGGTTCGCGAGGCGATCTTCCAGCAGGCTGCCGGGCCACGAACCTGCTCGGACCAGATGCTACTGATTCTCAGCCTGCTGGAAGTCCGCGCGCTGGTCGCCACACGCACTGCCGGGCTGGCCCCCGCTGCGGTCGGCCCTGCATTGACGCAATTGGGGCGCGAGCTGTATCGGCTGGAGGAGGTCGACAGAATCGCCGCCCAGCACATTCAACAGGCGCGTGCCACCAACCCCTATGGTTTGCTCGACGAGGTAGAGGTGCATCTCGCATACCGGGCCGGGCTGGTCAGGCCGCTCGGGCTGCCGGCCCAGTCACGCTACATGTACCACCGGATGTTCTCTGATGTAGGGGACACGCAACTGCGTGCGGCAAGCACGGCGATCCTGCAGGCGGAAACGGATGCCCGCATTGCCGCATCGTTGGTACAGCGCAGCTTCTGGCAGGACTATCTGCGCAACACGCAGCCCGAGGCATTCGAAACGCTCAACCAGCCCTACCATGACCGCCTCGAAGCACTGATGGCCGAGGTCGAGTCCGCGCCAGAGCAGAGTGTGCTGGAAAATATCGAGACGTTGGCCGAGGAGCGCAGTGCTGCCGAGCGCGAGTTGATCCTGGGGTTCACCCTGAGCATGCTGGACGCGCATCCGTGGGTTGAAGGCTAAAGGTTCAATGCGCCATGAGCTGCTCGAGCAGGCGCTGTTTCAGGATCTGAAGGGCGGGATGGGTGCGCTCGCGTGGATGTGCCAGATCGATAGGCAGGTCTTCGCGAATGCGCCCGGGGTGGGCATCCATCACGATCACTCGGTCACCCAGGTACAGCGCTTCTTCGATGTCATGGGTGACCATCACCACGGTGCAGCGCTCGCGCTCGCGGATGCGCTGCAGCTCCTGTTGCAGGCGTACCCGGGTCAAGGCATCGAGCGCGCCCAGGGGTTCGTCGAGCAGCAGCACCTTGGGCCTGTTCACCAACGCCCGGGCAATCGCCGCACGCTGGGCCATGCCGCCAGACAACTGGTGTGGATAGGCCTGCTCGAAACCGTGCAGGCCAACCAGCTCGATATGCTCGGCAACCAGACGCTGCTTTTCCTCGGCAGGCAGCGCGTGGTTCTTCAGGGCCAGGGCGATGTTTTGCTGCAGGGTCATCCAGGGAAACAGGCGGTGGTCCTGGAACACGATGCCGCGCTCAAGGCCCGGGCCGCGTACCGGTTGGCCGTCGAGCACGATCGTGCCCTGGTGATCGGTGTCCAGGCCGACGATCAGCCGCAGCAGGGTCGATTTGCCGCAGCCGCTGGCACCGAGGATGCTGATGAACTCGCCGGGACGAATGTCCAGGTCGATGTCCTGCAGCACCGGCAGGGTCTGGCCCTTGAGCCGATAGGCCTTGCTCAGGCGGCGGATCTGCAGGGCGCCGGCCTGCACGGCAGGCGGGTGGGGATGGGCGATGGCATTCATGGTCGCGGCCTTCAATCAGTGGTGCGCCAGCGCAGCAGGCGCCGGCAGAAACGGGTGCACAGCCAGGTCATCAGGTAGCCGCACAGGCCGATGCACAGTACACAGACGATGATCACTTCCAACCGTGCGCCGGCTTCGGCGTTCATCATCAGGTTGCCAAGGCCGGCGCCAGAGGCGAGGAACAGCTCGCTGCCAACGGCCGTGACCCAGGCGAAGGCCAGGGCCTGCAGCACGCCGGTGGCGATGCTTGGCAAGGCACCGGGCAGCAGGATCAGGCTCAGTTGCTGCCAGCGATCGAGCATCAGCACCTGGCCGACCTCACGCTGGCGGATGTCGACCTGGCGCAGGCCTTCGTAGGTGTTGAGCACCATCGGATAGAACGCCGCCAAACTCACGATCAGCAACTTGGCCGGCTCGCCATTGCCGAACCACAGGGCGATCAGCGGAATCCAGCCGAGCATCGGGACCTGGCGCAGGGCATGGAACAGCGGTGCAGTCAGGCGGTTGGCCAGCGGCGACAAGGCCATCAGTGCGCCGAGGCCGATGCCGGCCAGCATGCCCAGGGCGAGGCCGCTGCTGGTGCGCGCCAGGCTCGCCAGCAGGTTGACCGGCAGCTCGCCGTTGCCAAGCAGCTCGAGCAGTGCCGAGCCGACCTTGGACAGGGACACGAAGGCATAGGCGCCGGCTGCATCCTGGCGCGAGGCATACTCCCAGGCCGCGAGCAGCAGCAGCGGCAGTAACAGGCCACGCAAGTGTCGGACAGTCATCATTCGCTCCTCAACTGCGCTGCCAGGCGGACAGGCGCCGCTCCACACGTCGCAGCGAACAGTCCAGGGTGAAACCGATCACCCCGGTGATCACCACGCCGACCATCACCACATCGATGCGCAACATCTGGCGACCCATTTCGATCATCTGCCCCAGGCCGCTGTCGGCCGCGAGCAGTTCGCAGGCCACCAGCACCACCCAGGCACGGGTCAGTGCCACACGCACGCCGGTCACGATGGCCGGTACGGCGGCGGGCAGGGCGATGCGTGTGACCAGGGTCGGCCAACCCAGGCGATACACCGCGGCCACCTCGAAATGGCTGCGCGGGATGGCACGGATACCGTCGCCGGTAGCCAGGGCCACGGGGAAGAACGCGGTCTTGGCGACGATGACGATCTTGAAGGTCTCGTCGATACCGAACAGCAACACGAACATCGGGATCAAGGCGATGCTGGGGACTTGGCGCAGGGTATGGAACAGCGGTGCGCAATAGGCCTCGACGGTTTTCGACAGGGCCATGGCCGTGCCAAGGGCCAGGCCCGACAGAGCGCCGAAGGCAAAGCCAAGCCCCAGCCGCGAGAGGCTGCCGGCCAGGTGCTCCTGCAACTCGCCGGTGCCCAGCAGCTCCTGGAAGCTGCGCCAGACCTCCAGCGGCGATACCAGCAGGTTGGCCGGAAACACCCCGGCAGCGGCCACCGAGGCCCACAACGCGAGCAGGGCCAGGGGCGAAATCAACCAGGAGAGAGGAACAAGCAGGGCGCGCATGGAAGGCCTTGAGTGATCGGTGATACGGGGATATCGCAAGACCTGTGCCAGTGTGCCGAGCCCCGTGTTTTCGGGGCTCGGCCATGGGCGCTGATGATGACGCAGCAGTACGCTGCTGCTGGGGCAGCAGTCGATCAGCAGTGGGGCGCGCGCCGATTCAGAAGTCGTAACTCAGGCTGGTGTAGTAGAACGCCCCCTGTGCGCCCTCGGGGCTGGTGATCGAATACTTCGGCACACCATACAGCTGCGCGCCTTCGAGCTTGTCCGGGTGGCTGTCGAACAGATTGATCGCACCGACCGACAGGGTCAGCCCCAGGTCAAGGCGGTACGACACGTCCAGGTCGGTCACCCACTGCGGGCTGAACGTCTGGTCCAGCGTCGGGTTGCTGGCGTTCAGGCTCTTCCATTCACCATAGCGACGCTGGGCCAGGGTGATGCTCCAGCCGTCGTACAGCCAGTTGGCGCTCAGGGTCAGCTTGTCCTTGGGCGTGCCGTCTTCGATCAGGCCCTGGGTGTTGCGACCGATGATCTGGTTGCCGGGGATGCCGCCGACACTGTCCAGGCCGGTGATGCGGGTATTGTTGCGCGCATAGCCACCGTTGAGGTTGACCCGGCCCCAGGCACCCAGGTCCAGGTCGTAGTGCCCGGCCAGCTCGATGCCATCGGTGCGGGTGTCGGCGATGTTGCTGTAGAACGCAGCGCTCTGGATATTGGCGTAGGGCGTACCGGCGAAGATCGGCGAGACCACCGAGGCCGGCAACTGGTCCGACAGGGTGATGCGGTTGTCGATGTCGATGCGGTAGGCATCGAGGGTCAGCGAGGCGTTGGGCAGCGGGCGCCAGACCAGCCCCACGGAGAAGTTGGTCGACTCCTCGGGCTTGAGCGCCTTGCCCCCGAGCAGCTGTGCCTCGGGGCTGTCGGCACGCAGGGTGCGTTGCTGCACCTCGACCCAGTTGCCGCTGCCAGGCGGCTGTTCGACGACTTGTACGCTGAACGACGACAGCCCGCTCTGCACCAGGGACGGTGCTCGATAACCGGTGCTGGCGCTGGCCCGCGCGGCGATCTGCGGCGTGAAGTCATAGCGTAGCGACAGCTTGCCGTTGGTGGTGTCGCCGAAGTCCGAATAATGCTCGCTGCGCACGGCCAGTCCGGCCTGGAATTTCTCGGTGATCTGCCCTTCGAGGTCGAAGTAGGCGCCGATCACCCGACGATCCAGCGAAGCGGCATCGACCTGGGTGATCCCCGAGTAGTAGCCCGGCAGGCGGCGGCCGGTAATCGGGTCGAGGGTGTTGAACAGCGGGCCGTTGGACCAGCCGGCGGCGTCGCCAGCGGTTAGCTCGTAGTTCTCCTTGCGCCAGGCCAGGCCTGCAGAAACCGTCAGCGGCTTGAACAGCAGGTCCGTGGCGAAATCGCGGGTCCAGTCCAGGGTCAGGTTGGTCTGGTCGGCTTCACGTCGGCCGGTATAGATGGTCGACGGGCTGGCCGCGCCCCAGCTGGGGTTGATGGCGTCGCGGTCGGTGGAGTCGAGGCGGTTGTTGCCGTAGTTCAAGGCCAGGTCGAAGTTGCCCAGCGTGGCGTCTTCGAAGCGCAGGCCACCGGTGGCGGCGTAGTCCTCCAGGCCGTAGCGAGTGATCGGCAGTCGACCATCGGGGTAGCGGGCCAGGGCTGTGCTGCCGTAGTTGTTGCGCAAAGTGGTGGGCGGGTCGAAGAAACCCTCGGCATCGGTATTCTTGTGCGCGTAGCTGGCAAAACCGTAGGCCGTCAGCCCGGCGCCGAGGCCGGTCTCGGCGTTGGCCGTGAAATTGTACTGATCGGACACATTGCCTGAGCCCCAACGCCAGTTACGGTAACGGTTGTTCTGCTCGCGCGGGGTGTTGATGCTGGTGTCGCCGGGGTAGAAGATCCGGTTGTCATCGCGGGTGTCGCTGGCCGGGTCCTGGCTGCCGGCATCGAAGGCCAGGGTGAGGAAACCATCGTTGGGCAGGGCAAAGCCTTTCCAGCCGCTGAGCTTGCGCTGCAGGCCGTCGCCCTTGTCGTAGCCGCCGAAGCGATAGCCGATGTTGCCGCCGTCGTCGCGTTCCTTGAGCACGATGTTGATCACCCCGGCGATGGCGTCCGAGCCGTACTGGGCGGCGGCGCCATCGCGCAGGATCTCGACCCGCTCGATAGCGCTCAGCGGGATCAGGCTCAGGTCCACGGCGGCGGCGCCACGGCCATTGACCAGGCCCTGGCGGGTGACGTTGGCGCTGGTATGGCGGCGTTTGCCGTTGACCAGCACCAGCACCTGGTCGGAGGCCAGCCCGCGCAGCGAGGCGCCTTGGGCGATGGAGCCGGCGAAGGCACCCTGTGGCGATTGCGGGAAGCTGAACGACGGCGACAACGTGGTCAGCGCGCCAGACAGGTCGCTGGCGCCGGTCTCGCGCAGTTTCTCGCCGCTGAGCACGTCGACCGGGGCGGCGCTTTGCAGGGCGGTCACATCGCTTCTATGGGTGCCGACCACGACCACGGTGTCGAGTCGGTCGTTGGGTTCGGCAGCGAAAGCGGGCACGGCGAAGCCGGCGATGGCCACGGCGATGGCGCGTGCCAAGGGGGTGTGGTGGGGCATCTGGGGTTCCTGCTGGAAGTGTGTGTTGGTTGTGCTGACCCTATCGCTTGTGGGACCGGGCTTGCCCGCGATAGGGCCCGCAAGAGCGACCTAGAACCGGCTGGTGACACTAAGCCCTACGGTGCGCGGATCGCCGTAGGTGATCACGTACTGCCCGGCGGTGCCGTTGGGCCGGCCGTGCACCTGGTAGCGGCGGTCGGTGAGGTTGTTGACGAAGCCGGTGACGCTGAGCTTGTCGTCGGCGCTGAACCAGCTCAGGCGCGCGTTGGCCAGGGTGTAGTGGGGCTGGCTGAGGGTTTCGTCGGCGCCGCTGCTCTGGCGGTCGGCCAGGAAATATTCCTTGTCGCGAAAGCTCACGTCGCCGCCGGCCACCACGCGCCCTGGCACATCCAGGGGCAGGGTGTAATCGGCGCCCAGCGAGACCACGTTGCGTGGCGAACGCACGAAGCTGTTGCCGCTGTAGTCGGCGGTCACCGCGCCGGTGGCGGGGTTGACGTTCTTGAAGTCGGTGTACTCGGTGTCCAGGAACGACAGCGCTGCGCGCAGGTGCAGGCGTTCGGTGGGCTGGCCCTCGATCTCCAGCTCCGCACCCTTGACCTTGCCCTTGGCGCCGTTGGTCAAGGCGGTGGTCAGCACGCCGTTGTTGACTGTCAGCAGGTTCACCTGGATATCCGAGTAGTCGTAGTAAAAGACGTTGGCGTTGACCGTCAGGCGCCGGTCGAACCACTCGGATTTCAGGCCCAGCTCGTAGGCGTCGAGCTCTTCCGGATCCACCGTGGTCAACTGCGCCAGGCTCGTCGACAGCCCAGTGTTGAAGCCACCAGAACGGAAGCCATGGGCATAGCGGAAGAACACCCGCAGGTTGTCGTTGATGCGGTACTCGGGCGTGAGGTCGTAGGTCCAGGCTTCCCAGGTCTTGTCCTGCTGGCGATTGCCATTGCTGCCAGCGCCGGCGATGGGGATCAGCGGGCCATTGGCGGTGGCGCGAGTCAGTTGCACCAGGTCCAGGTCGATATCCTTTTTCTCCTGGGTCCAGCGCAGGCCGCCGGTCAGGCTGAAGGCATCGGTGAAGTCATAGGTGACGTTGCCGAACAGCGCATAGCTGTCGGTGCGGTGGTCGAAGTCCTGGTTGCGATAGGCGGTGCTGCCGACCTGGTTGGAACCGGTGCCGTTGGGCGTCGGGCCAGGCGTGACGATACGCTGGGCCGAGCTGTCGAGGTTCTCGTGGAAATAATGCGCGCCGGCCAGCCAGTGCAGGGGACGGTCCTGCGGCGAGGCCAGGCGCAGCTCCTGCGACCACTGGCGATAGGCGTTGTCGGTGATCGAGGCACCGTTGACTTCATAGGGGGTGTAGTCGGCGTCGGTGGTGGAGCGGTTGCGGATGTAGTCGTAGGCGCTGATCGAGGTCAGGGTGTAGTCGCCCAGGTACCAGTTGAAGGTCAGCGAGGCGCCATCGTGGTCGAGGCGATAGTCCTCGTTGACGTTGAGCGAAATGTCGCGGCCATTGGGGCGCTGGTAGCCGACATTGTAGTAACGGCCCACTGGCAGCGAGCCGTTGCTGCCATCGCCCTTGAACTGGCGACTGTGCAGCTTCAGCAGGGCATCCAGATCGGGGTTGAGCTGGGCGAGGAACTGCAGGCGAATGGCCTTCTTGTTCACGTCGCCATAGGTATTGCCATCGAAGTCGTTGTTCTGGAAGCCGTCGCGCTCCTCGGAATACAGCGACACCCGGCCGGCGAGCTTTTCATCCACCAGGGTGCCGCCCAGTGCACCGTTGAGGATGCGCTCGTTCTTGCTGCCGAAACCGACGGTGCCGTAGCCGTCGGTGTCGAAGGTCGGCTTCTTGGAAATGACGTTCACGGCGCCGGCCGTGGTGTTCTTGCCGTACAGCGTGCCCTGTGGGCCGCGCAGGATTTCGATGCGTTCCAGGTCGAACAGCGGCCCGCCGCCAGCAATGGGTGCGTTGAGGTAGACGTCGTCGGCATAGATGCCCACTGGATAGACCGTCGCCGCACCGGTGTCGCCGGTGCCCAGGCCACGGATGTACCAGCGTGGGCGGCCGTCGCCATCGGGGTTCTTGGCCGAGGCGTTGGGCACGAAGGTGGTGATGTCGCCCATCGAGCGAACGCCGTCGGCGGTGAGCTGGGTGCCCTTGATCGCCGAGACCGCGACGGGCACTTCCTGCAGCGTCTGTTCGCGGTGCTGGGCAGTGACGGTGACGGTTTCGAGGGCGGGTTCGGTTTTCTTTTCTTCGCTGGTTTCGGTGGCGGCGTAGGCCTGGTTGCCGGCACCGGCCAGCAGCAGGGCCAGGCCTATCTGGCGGGCCAGAGGATTGAGCTGGTGCATGTGGTTCTCCCCGTGTTTCAAGTGTTGTTGGGGAGGGGTAGAGCAGGGACTGTGCCAGTATCTGCAAGTGATTGTTTTATATTGATTTTATTTGATTGAAAGAACGCTTTTCGGCGCGGTTGCGGGCGGGGCAGCAAGGGGCTGTTTGCGGGGTGCTGCTGGGGCAGCAATGGGGCGGGGGATGTTGCTTGGGCAGCAGGTCGGCGTGGCCCTTGTAGGAGCGGCGGTTCGCCGCTGCGACTTGTCCCGCGAACACGGGCGTAGCCCGTGCCAGGCAGCGCGGTGTCTTTTTCGCGGGCAAGCCCGCTTGTGTCTTGATAGGGGATTAGAATCTGGAGTGAGAGCGGTGAATGGCAAGCTGAATGCCGCGTGTGCCTTGAGCACGAGTGGGAGCACAAGCTGCCATTCACCGTTCCACTTTGGCGAGAGCCCGAACAGTTGGATGCGGCCTTGATCTCGAATCACAAGCGTGGGCCAAGCCAAAGTCCTCTCACTCTGTTGAGTCTAGGAGATTTTGGTGATGGTTTCCTTTGTGGGTATCGATGTTTCTAGTCGCACGCTGGACATAGCGGTCCGTCCCCAGAGCCTCACGATCAATGTCACCAACGATCGGGCAGGTTTCGAGGTATTGGAGAAGAGCCTTCGAGGTCTCAAGGTCAAGCGTGTCCTGCTGGAGGCGACAGGCGGATA